>JAJJPO010000090.1:0-4346 GCA_032907585.1 Sphingomonas sp.
GGTCGAGGGCTCGACCACGTTGCATACGAGGATCAGGGTCGGGGTGGCGGTGAAAGGGTCGACATAGACGGAATCGAGGTCCGGCATGAGGATCATGTCGCTCTCGTTGATCGCCTTCCAGCCAGCGATCGAGGAGCCATCGAACATGAAGCCGTCGGTGAGCATGTCCTCGTCGATCACCGAGGCGACCATGGTCAGGTGCTGCCACTTGCCCTTGGGGTCGGTGAACCTCAGGTCGACATATTCAATCTCATTTTCTTCGATCCGCTTGAGAACGTCGGAGGCGGCATTGGCCATGGTGAACCCCATCTGCAAAAAACTAGAGAATCGCCTCGGCTCGTCGCCTCGGTCCCGGGGAAAGCAATTTCCAGCAGCAGCGCCCGGAGTCACCAGTGTCGTGAACTTTTCACGCGTATCTGAGTGATCAGAAGGCGCGCCTCTGTGCCTGGACGAGCATCCTCAGCAGCATGGCGACGGGACGCGGGACCCCGACCTTCCCCTCCAGCCATAGGCTCACCGCCGAGCGGCTGACCCCGATCGCGTTGGCGAGGTCGCTCTGGGTGCGATAGCCGAGCGCCCGCATGTGGCGCTTGAGCTCGTCCGGAGACATTGAGGCTAGGCGCGGGTCGGCGGTCATGGCGCCGGTTTAGCGGGCAATTGAGGCGAAGCGAAGCGGCTGCGTTGGCAGCTGGCCGCCGCTTTTTCCTTCATCGTCAGATCGCGTCGGCGCCCCGGTCGCCGGTTCGGATACGGATCGCCTGCTCGATTGCCATCACGAAGATCTTCCCATCGCCGATTCGACCCGTGCGGGCGGCATTCTCGATCGCCTCGACGGTTCGGTCGGCAAGATCGTCCTCAACGACCACCTCGACCTTCACCTTGGGCAGGAAGTCGACGACATATTCGGCGCCGCGATAGAGCTCGGTATGGCCCTTCTGTCGGCCAAATCCCTTTACCTCGGTCACGGTGATGCCCGAGACGCCGACCTCGTGGAGCGCGTCCTTCACGTCGTCGAGCTTGAACGGCTTGATGATGGCTTCGATCTTCTTCACGGCGCGTGACCCTTTCGTCGCTCATCATAGCCAATGCCGGGGACAAAGCGCCACAGGGTGATGGCCCGGCGCGACGAATTCACGTCCAGCTGTCAAACCAATGCCGCAATTAGGAGGCAGTCGGGCCGCCGATTATGAAGAAAGCCATCATCCTATCCGCTGGCCAGGGCTCGCGCCTCGGTCACCTGACCGACGACCGGCCGAAATGCCTGATCGAGTTCAACGGGCGAACACTTCTCGACCGGCAACTTGATGCTCTGGCCGCCAATGGAGTCGAGGAGGCGGTAGTCGTGACCGGCTTTCGCGACGACCAGATCGAGACGGCGATCGCAAGGCGCGGGGATCTCGGACCGGCCGTCCGGACGGTCTATAACCCCTTCTACAAGGTTGCTGACAACCTCGGCTCGCTGTTCGTCGCGAAAGACGAGATCGAGGGCGACCTTCTTGTCTGGAACGGTGACACGCTGGTCAGCGACGCGCTGATGGCACGGGTCGTCGGCAACGAGGGCCAGGAAGGGATTTGTGTCACCATTGACCGCAAGGATGGCTATGACGAGGACGACATGAAGGTCGTCGTCGACGAGGCTGGCCAGCTTCATGCCATTGGCAAGCGGCTCGACCTTGCTGACGTCAATGCCGAATCCATCGGTCTCCTTGCTTTCCGCGGCTCGGGTGCGGCCACGTTCCGCAACGCCATCGAGCGCGCGATCCGGACCAGCGAGGGAACCACTATCTGGTATCTTCGGGTGATCCACCAGATCGCCCAGGAAGCCCCGGTCTGGACGCTCGACATCAAGGGCGAGGAGTGGGGCGAGGTCGATTTCCCCGAGGATGTCGAAAATGCCCAGGAGCTGACCGCCCGTTGGGACGTGGCCAGCAAGGCCCGGGCTGCCTAGTAGGGCGGCCGGTCGAGGCCCTTGGGGCTGCGCGTGAAAATCTCGCAGCCATCCTCGGTAATCCCGATCGAATGCTCAAACTGGGCCGAAAGCGAGCGGTCTCGCGTTACGGCGGTCCATCCATCGTCCAGCAGCTTCACGTCGGCCCGGCCGATGTTGATCATCGGCTCGACGGTGAAGAACATTCCCGGTCTTAGCTCCGGCCCGGTGCCAGGACGCCCGGCATGGATCACTTCCGGGCTGTCGTGAAACAACCGGCCTAGCCCGTGGCCGCAGAAATCTCGAACCACTCCATAGCGATGCTTTTCCGCATGCTTTTGAATCTCTCGAGGTACATATCGAGCAGGCCCTTGGACGGATCGTTGCGCAGGCCGTAGCGCACGCCGTCGTAGCGCGCGAGGTTGCTCGACGCCTCGGCGGTGGCGATGAGGTAGTAGGTGGCGATCGCCCAGTCGGTGTGCGGGAGGCTCACCTCCTCGATCGCGGCGCCGATATCGCCGAGCCGGTTGCCCGGTCTTGCCTGCTCGAGCCCGAGCATCAGGCACGCATGGGTGATATCCACGAGCTTCCTCGCTTTTAGCGGCACGTCGCCGACGAGGTACATGCGGCTCGTATCGCCATGCCAGCCGTCGAGGATCGGGGTGACGTCGATATTGACTATGTCGCCGTCCTTGAGCGTCTTTTCGCCCGGGATCCCGTGGCAAACGACATGGTTGATCGACGTGCAGCAGCTTTTGGTAAAGCCGCGATAGCCAAGCGTAGCCGGCACGCCTCCTGCCTCGAGCGTCATGGTGCGGACGATATCGTCCAGCTCACCGGTGGTGACGCCCGGCACGAGATGGCGAACGAGCGCGTCCAGTATCTGGGCTGAGAGGCAGCCAGCGCGGAGGAATCCTTCAAATCCCGCTTCTCCGTGAAGCTTGATCACCTGGCTGCGCGGTTCGGCCCGGTCTTCAGGTCCGACGTGGATATATTCGGTCATGGGCCGTAGATAGTGATCAATCGGCAAATTGTCGAACAGGGAGGTTGGCTTGGCAGTGCTGGAAGCAGGGTCGGAACGAAACAGCAATCGCTGCTCGACCGGCATTTGCGCAGGTCAACCGAAGGCGAGAAAGGTCACCTTCGAATGACCGAAGTGCGAACCTGGACGGCCGGCCTCGTGGTGATCGGCGACGAGATACTCTCGGGAAGAACCCAGGACAGGAACATCGCGCAGGTCGCCACCTGGTTGAACGCGCAGGGGATACGCCTCACCGAAGTGCGGGTGGTTCCCGATGTCGAGGAACGCATCGTCGAGGCAGTAAATGCCCTTCGCCGTTCCAACGACTATTGTTTCACGACTGGCGGGATCGGCCCGACACATGACGACATAACCGTTGATGCCATTGCCAGGGCCCTCGGCGTTCCAGTTGTCATTCACCCGACCGCGAGAGACACGCTTGAACGCTATTATGCCGACAGGGGCGGCCTCAACGAGGGCCGCCTGCGAATGGCGAGGGTTCCGGAAGGCGCCGAGCTCATCGAAAACCGGATGTCCGGGGCTCCCGGTATCCGGATCGGCAACCTCTTCCTGATGGCGGGTGTTCCCCACATAACAGCGGGAATGCTCGACGCGCTGAGCGGGACGCTCGAAGGTGGCCTCCCGATGGTGTCGGTGACCATCGGCGCATTCGCCCCCGAAAGCGAGGTCGCCGAGATGCTCCGCGAAGTCGAGCAATCTGCCGAGGGGATCTCAATCGGGAGCTACCCCTTTTTCAAGGAAGGGCGGGTTGGCTCGAATTTCGTCGTGCGGTCAGTCGACGAGGCGCAGGCCCGGGCGACTGCCGAGCAGCTCGCCGTCAAGCTCCAGAAACTCGGCTTTCCGCCGGTCGCCGGCGGCATCTGAGAAAATGCCGCCGGCGCGGGTTCGGACGAGCGATGATCCGCCCGTGCATCTGTTCCGCTAGATGCGGGCCATGCCATGCTTGAGCTGGCTTACCCGATCATGGCCGAGGCGAACCGATTCATAGACCCGCTGGACGATTTCGCGTGAGCTTCCAGTCAACTCCTCGCTGGCCAGCGCGGCCTCGAACTTTTCCTTCAGGTAATCCTCGCCGCGCTCCACTTCGTTCACGATCGCCTGGTCGTCGCGCCCCGTGATCGCGGCCTTGAGGTCGAGGAACCGCTGGTGGAGATAGCCAGCCGTCGAGCCATCGTCGTCGGCCTTGCCTCCAAGTCTTGTCACCTCGGCACGGAGCTCGCCTGCCGCCCGGCTCCTCTCTTCGGCCATGTCGCGAAACAGCTGCTTGAGATGATCGGCCTCGGCATGTTCAGCCGAATCGCGATAGCCGTTGATGCTGTCCTCGAGAGTGTCATTCAGGGTCGCGAGGATCGTTGCATCGTCATTCTTGTCAAACAT
>JAJJPO010000091.1:0-18963 GCA_032907585.1 Sphingomonas sp.
TTCCTCGCGGCTTTCTCGCTCGCGATCGTAAAAGTGGATCTCGGCGCCGTTCGAGCGTGTACCCTCGACTTTCAGCCTTGGAGCATCGGAAGGCATGACGATGATCGCGCGAAGTCCAAGCCTGCGGGCCGCGATCGCGACGCCCTGGGCATGATTTCCCGATGAAAAGGCGACCACGCCCTTTCCGGGGCTCTCGCTCGCGAGGATTCGAAGCCGGTTGGTTGCGCCCCTGAGCTTGAAGGACCCGCCGGTCTGGAGACATTCGCACTTGAGCCAGACCCTTTCCCCGCGAATCTGGGTTTCGACGAGCGGCGTTTGCAGGACCGCGCCGGAAATCCGCTCGGCGGCGGCTTTCACATCGTCCCTGGTCACTTGTGGATATTTGTCCAACCCGTTCAACTCCCATGGCTTTTCGGTGAACTGTGGCGACCGGGGGATCAACGTGCCCCGACGGTCCCAAAAAAACTTTACACGGGGGACCCCCAACCATATATCGCGCCTCCGCTGCCCCATGGGACTTCCAACCGCAAGGCAGCTTTTGTGTCGAACTACCCGTTGGAGGTCCCTTGAATTGTTCAAGCACCATAGCGCGCTGGGGCTAGCTGCCGCCCTCCGACCGGTCCAGCCGGTCACGCTCCTTCGTCCGCATGCCGCAAAGCGTGCTGCCCGCTTCTTTGCAGAGAAGTTTCCGGGGCGATCGCTCTATGCGGTGAAGGCCAATCCCTCGCCGGACCTCATGAAGGTCCTGTGGGACGCGGGCATTACCCATTATGACGTCGCCTCGATCGGCGAGGTCCGGCTCGTCGCCGAGACGCTGCCCGACGCGACCCTTTGCTTCATGCACCCGGTGAAGGCCGAGGAAGCGATCGCGGAAGCCTATTTCGACTATGGCGTGAAGACGTTCAGCCTCGATACGCTCGAGGAGCTGGAGAAGATCATGCGCGCCACGCGCAACGCCAGCGATCTCAACCTGCTGGTCAGGCTTCGCGTATCCTCGGACCATTCCAAGCTCAGCCTGGCCTCCAAGTTCGGCGCCGATCCGTCCGAGGTGAAGCCGCTTCTCCTTGCCGCGCGCCAGGCATCCGATGCGCTTGGCCTTTGTTTCCATGTCGGAAGCCAGGCGATGAGCCCGGCCGCCTATGCGGAAGCCATGGAGCGCGTGCGCGACGCTATCGTCGAGGCAGCCGTCACCGTCGATATCGTCGATGTCGGCGGCGGTTTCCCGAGCTGGTATCCCGGCATGGAGCCACCGGCGCTCGAGGCCTATTTCGAGGTCATTCACCGCGCCTTCGAGGACCTGCCGATCAGCTACTCCGCCGAGCTCTGGTGCGAACCCGGCCGGGCGCTGTCCGCTGAATATGCAAGCCTCCTGGTCCGGGTCGAGAAGCGCCGCGGCAACGAGCTTTACATCAATGACGGCGCCTATGGCGCGCTGTTCGATGCCGCGCACATCGGCTGGCGCTACCCGGTCAAGCTGGTCCGGGACGAGCCGTCGGCGGCGAGGGAGCTTTCGTTCAGCTTCTACGGCCCGACCTGCGACGACCTCGATCACATGGCAGGACCGTTCGATCTTCCAGCCGATGTCCAGGCAGGCGATTATATCGAGATCGGCATGCTTGGCGCCTATGGCTGCGCGATGCGCACGGCCTTCAACGGCTTCGGGGTCGAGGACCGGGTGATCGTCGACGACGAGCCCATGGCATCGCTTTACAGCGACGCCGCGGAACGCAAGCGCGCCACGAACGTCGTCACGCTGTAGGACATCCTTTCCATCGCGGAGACCTCGCCGGGCCGGCGGGGTTCACGCTTGCATTTTTGCACACCGCGGCTAGCGCCAAGCGCTGCTGCGCCATGACAGGGTATTTGAGATGAGCACCGACACGCTGCACAAGGTCCAGGACACCGAAACGCTGGTCAACGACCGGCGGAAGGCAGAGCTCCTGTCGAAGCAGGTCGAGCATATCGACATCAAGAGTTTCGATGCGAGGCCGATCGTCGAGGCGATGGGCAAGATGAGCTTCACCAGCCGTGATCTTGCCCGTGCGGCCGACATCTACAACCAGATGCTTGCCGATCCCAATTGCTCGGTCTGGCTGGTGATCGCCGGTTCGACCTCGGCGGGCGGCTGCATGGATCTCTATGCGGAGCTGGTTCGCAACAACATGGTCGACGCGATCGTCGCCACCGGCGCCAGCATCGTCGACATGGATTTCTTCGAGGCGCTTGGCCACAAGCATTACCAGGCGCTGGAAATCCCCGACGACGACACGCTCCGCTCGCTCTACATCGACCGGATCTACGACACCTATATCGACGAGGTGGCGCTCCAGGACTGCGACCACACCATCGGCCAGATCGCCGACAGCCTCGAGCCTCGGCCCTATTCATCGCGCGCGTTCATCCGGGAAATGGGCAAGTGGCTTGCGCAAGGCAATGGCAAGAAGGAGAACAGCCTCGTCAAGCTCGCCTATGAGCATGATGTGCCGATCTTCTGCCCTGCCTTCACCGACAGCTCGGCCGGCTTCGGACTGGTCAAGCACCAGGTCGATGCGATGAAGCGTGGCGGTCACTGGCTGACCCTCGACAGCATCGCCGATTTCCGCGAGCTCACGGAAATCAAGATCAAGGCTGGAACGACGGGCCTCCTAATGATCGGTGGCGGCGTTCCCAAGAACTTCGCCCAGGACACTGTCGTCTGCGCCGAGATCCTTGGTCACGAGGACGTCGAGGTCCACAAATATGCAGTGCAGATCACGGTTGCGAACGTCCGCGACGGTGCCTGCAGCAGCTCGACCCTCCAGGAAGCCGCCAGCTGGGGCAAGGTGTCGACGGCGCTCGAGCAGATGGTCTATGCCGAGGCGACCTCGGTCATGCCGCTGCTTGCAAGCGATGCCTATCACCGCGGCCTGTGGAAGAACCGCGAGAAGCGGCGCTTCGCGAAGCTGTTCGACTGATCTTGTTTCGTACGCGAAACTGACGCACCCTCCCCTTTCTCGAAGAAGGGGAGAGAAAAACCATGTCATACAGCCCGCTGCTGGCGCCGCTGGTCGCGCTCGTCGCCTGGACGCTCGTCGTGATGGCCTGGATGGCGGTGACACGCTTCGCCACCTTCAAGAAGATGGGAATCACGCTCGGAAACATCCCGCCCGGCTCGCGCGGGGTGAACCTCGAGGGCAAGGCCCCGGACGAGGTACAGTGGAAGTCGCACAACTATACCCACCTGCTCGAACAGCCGACGATATTCTACGCGATCGTCCTCGTTCTGGCGCTGATGGAAATGAACCAGCCGATCAACCTCTACCTTGCCTGGGGTTATGTGGGGTTGAGGATCCTCCACAGCCTGATCCAGTGCCTGACCAACATCGTCAAATACCGCTTCCCGGTATTTGCGCTGGCGTCGCTTTGCCTGCTTGGCCTGACCGTGCATGCGGCGGCGCGGATCCTGCACGACTGCGGGATAATCTGAGGTCAGAGCCTCCAGCCATCTGGTGGCCCGACTTATTGTCGGGCCTTTGGACAAGGCATTTCGAGGTCTAACAGCCTTTACGACTTATCGCTGGAACGCTGCCGCTAGCTCGACATGTGTTGACCAGCGGAACTGGCCGACCGGCCGAACCCAGTCCAGCCGGTAACCGCCCTTCACCAATATTTCCGCGTCACGAGCGAAGGTGGCGGGGTTGCAGCTGACATAGGCAATGCGCGCAACGCCGGACGCGGCAAGCGCCCGAACCTGTTCCTGCGCCCCTGCTCGCGGCGGATCCAGGACGACGGCATCGAACGACGCGAGCTCGTCGGGCTGGAACGGGCGCCGGTAGAGGTCACGGTGCACTGCATCCAGCTGGCGCCCGGCGCGGGAAGCGGCGAGTTTCAGCGCGACGACCGACTCGCGCGATGCCTCGGCCGCAGTGAGAGCGCCATCAAGCGAGAGTGCGAAGGTACCAAGCCCGCTGAACAGATCGACGAGGCGGTCCGCGCCTGCCGTCGCTTCGCGGACAGACTGGACCAGCGCGGCCTCGCCATCGGCGGTGGCCTGGAGGAAGGAGCCGACCGGAAGCGGGACGATGGCGCCGCCGAGCGTCACGCTCACCGGCTGGGGCTCGTAACGCGGCTCGGCGCCATAGCCTTCGTCGATACTCAGCCTCGCCAGTTCATTGGCTTCGCTGAAGAGAGTGAGATTCTCGACCGCCTCGAGCCCGGTGACCTCGACCCCCTTGAGGAGGACGTCCGCCCCCTGGTCCGCGAGCGTCAGCATCAGTTCGGCCGAGCGCTTTTGCGGCAGGATCGAGGAAAGAAGGATGCGCAGCGGCATGACCAGCGCGAACAGCCGCGGGTGGAGGATATGGCACTCGGCCATGTCGACCACGCGGTTGCTCCCGGCGGCATTGAAGCCAAGCAGGATCTTCCCACCCGCCCTGACGGCGCGAAGGCTCGCCCGGCGCCGCGTCCGCGGCGGCGAGAGATGGGCCTCCAGGATTTCGCTTTCGAGGCCATGCTGGGCAAGCGCCCCGGCAACACGGGACGCGCAATAGTCCCGGTAGGCATCGTCGGTGAGGTGCTGGAGCTGGCAACCGCCGCACTCGGGGAAGTGGCGGCATGGCGGCTGCTGGTGACCGGGGCCGGCGAGGATGCGGCCATCATCTTCCAGAATGTCGCCGGGGACCGCGAAGGCCACGTGGTGCCCGGAAGCGGTTACGCCGTCCCCGCGCGCGGCAATCCGGACAATGGGCTCGCTCATTGGTCGAGAAGCGCTGGGCCGATCGCCGCGACGAGGTCGTCTGCGATCAGGCAGGGCCCGGCAATCCGGGCGGCGCGACCATGAAGCCAGACGGCGGCACAGGCAGCTTCGAACGGCGCGAGGCCCCTTGCCCTCATGGCAGCGATCATCCCCGAAAGGACGTCCCCAGTTCCAGCGCTTGCAAGCCATGCCGGCGATGGCGGGGCGAAACCCAACCGTCCGTCCGGCGACGCGACCAGCGTGTCGGGCCCCTTGTAAACGAGCACGGACTGGGACCGCTGGGCAGCCTCGAGAGCACGCTCCGGCTTTGTCCCGTCGATGTCCCCGAACAGCTTTCGAAACTCTCCCTCGTGCGGCGTCAGGATCGTGTCATGGCCGTGGAGCCGCTCAGGCTCGCCGACCAGGCCGATGGCATCGGCGTCGATGACGATCGGCCGGGGAGCAGTCAAGGCAAGAGTAAGAACCTGCGGAACGTCGCCGAGGCCAGGCCCGACCAGGATGCACCCAATGCGCTCGTCCTGGAGCTCGGCGCTGCCTGTCTGGACAATGGAAGATGGAAGCGATGCGATAGGAAGAGACGTCGACACGCGGACATAACCCGCTCCGCTCCTTGCCGCCGCGGAAGCTGCAAGGGCGATCGCTCCCGGCATCTGGCCAGCGAGGCAGTGAACGAGGCCGCGGCCATATTTGTGCCCCTCCGGGTCGAGCGGCGGAATGTCAGGCTTGCCGATTTCATGCCAGTCGGCCTTGGTTGCAAGTCCGATTGGCGCAAGCACCACCCTTCCCATTTTCGCCATGGCTGGCATCAGCCTGTGCGCAGGCTTGAGTGCGCCGAAGGTGACGGTGAGATCATAGGATGCAACCGGAGAAAGGATGGCGCCGCTGTCGCTTTCAATGCCGCTGGGAAGATCACATGCGACCGCGACAAGGGCCCCCTGGACCAGGGCAGAAAGCCGTTCGTGGACAGATAGTTCGAGACCTCGGCTAAGACCTGTTCCGAACAGGCAGTCGACGACGATCGGTGCTGGTGCTGCCTGCCCGAACTGCTCGACCTCGCCCTCCCACTGGCCCCTTGCCCAGCGGGCTGCCTCGGCCGCTGGTTCGCCAAGGGTGGCGACCCGGACCTTGTAGCCACATGCCGAGAGATGGCGGGCTGCAACGAAGCCGTCTCCGCCATTATTGCCGGGTCCACACAGGATCAGGGTTTCGCGCGGCCCTGCAAGGAAGCGAATTGCCTCGGCAAGCGAACGCCCGGCCCGTTCCATGAGCTCGGTTTCGCGGGTTCCGGCTTCGATGGCGTGCCGTTCGGCTGATCGCATCTGGCTTGCGGTGACGATGGGGCGGGACATGGGGCCGCCCTATCGCAGAATTGTCGCCAAATGCCACCATCGGGAGGGACAGGCATTCGCCGCGCGATCGCGGTCCCCCTCGGCCCCGAACAGGGCAAAGCAAGTGGCCCCGCTGCCCGACATGCGAGCGAGGGAGACGCCCTGCTGGCGTTTCAGCCAGTCGAGTATCTCACCGATCGGCGGGCAAAGCAGCCGGGCCGGCGCCTCGAGGTCGTTGCGCCCTTCCCGCCAGTCGCCAAGCGGACCCCGGTCGAGCCCGTCCCAGGCGGCAAAGACATCGCGGGTGGAGAGGGCAGCGCCAGGGTTCACGAGAAGGACGTTAGCGCCCGCGATCCCCTCGTCCGCTACCAGTTCGAGCCTGTCCCCGGCGCCCGTGCCCCTCGCGGACATGCTAAGAAGGCATGCGGGAACGTCGGAACCAAGGTCGGGGGCGACGGCGCTTGCATGGCGAGGATCAAGCTCCCACAGGCGGGTAAGAAGCCGAAGCGCGGCTGCCGCGTCGGCCGAACCTCCGCCGATGCCCGAGGCAACCGGGAGGTTCTTGGTAAGGAAAAGCCGGGCGCCAAGGGAGGTCCCCGATGCCTTGCGAAGGGCCTCGGCTGCCTCAAGCACGAGATTGTCAGGGCCAGGCAGCTGGCTGGCGAACGGGCCGGCTATCTCCAGTTCAATGCCGTCGGCGGCCTCGGCTTCGAGCCGGTCGCCGTCGACGCAGAAAGCAAACAGCGTCTCTAGCGAATGCCGGCCGTCATCCAGCCTGCCGCGCACGTGGAGCGCCAGGTTGAGCTTGGCCGGGGCCGGCTCGGATGGCCGCATCAGGGCGCTGCAGTGGCGGGGGTCAGCCCGGCCTCGATCTTGCGCTCGAGCCTCGCCTTTGCCTCGTCCTCGGCAGTGACCAGTGCTGCCTGCCACGAAAATCGTGCCTCGATCCTGTTGCCAGCGCTAAAGAGGGCGTCACCGAGATGCTCGTGGATTTCCGACTGCGCATGGTCGCCTGCCGCGGCCCGCCGGAGCGTCTCAATGGCCTCGGGAAGCCGTCCGCGCTTGTACAGCGCCCAGCCGAGCGAATCGGTGATCGAGGCATCCTCCGGCCGAAGTTCGGACGCCTTGCGAATCATTGCCTCCGCGGCATCGAGGTCTTCGCCGCGCTCGAGCTTGCCATAGCCGAGAAAGTTGAGCAGCAGCGCATTGTCAGGCTCGAGCTTCATCGCCGTCTCGAGCTCGGCCTTGGCCTCGTTCCAGCGGTCCGCCTGCTCGAGGCTCGCGGCCCGGAGCAGGTGAAGCGTCCAGCTTGGCTGGCCGCCGGCCGCGACCGTTCTCTCGATGGCCTCGCCATAGGCAGCGGCGGCCTCGCCATGGCGGTCCATGTCGCCAAGCACATTGGCAAGCCTGCTGAAATCCTGGGGCGTAGAGCCGGCGACATCGGTTGCGCCCCTGGCCCGGCTCAGGGCCCGTGCATAGTCGCCGCGATCGCCCAGTATCCGTGTCTCGACGTCGAGCGCCTCGCCGACCAGCAGGTCGTCGGCCGGAATTGAACGCAGCACGGCAAGCGCGTCATCCGAGCGGCCGTCGCCGTCGAGCAGGAGCCCGAGCAGGATTGCAGCCTCGCTGTTGGACGGGTCAGCGCGCCGCGCGACCTGCGTCAGCGCGATCGGCAGCGCCTTGTTTTCGTCACGGCCAAGCTCGATCGCGAGCGCGACCAGCGTCTCGGCAAAACCTGCTGCCGGAGTATCCAGCGCCATCCCGAGCCGCTTGCCTTCCGCGATCCGTTTCCGCGCCGCGATCAGCGCCTCGTCAGGTCCCTGGAGCATTTCGAGGGCCTGGTCGCGCCGTTTCGCCTGGAGCAGCGAATCCGCATAGGCGAGGCGCAACCTGACGTTACGCCCGCCCGAACCGGACTGGAGAAGCGTCTTTTGTGCCGCGGCGAGCGCCTGGTCGGTTTGACCAAGGGCGAAGAGCATTGCTGCAAGCTGTTCCGGCGCGACCGGGCCGAGCGGGCTGGAGGGAGGAAGCTTCGAGAGCATCTCGACGCCGTCCTTCTTGCCCCGCGCCGTGCGTTCCCACGCCTTGACCAGCGGAGCGAACAGGTCGACCTCGGTCGATGTCTCGCCCTGTTCGAGAGCGGTGATGGCCTGCTTGTGCTTGCCGCGTCGAAGGAGGTCTCCTGCAACCAGCAGCCTCGCGTCGACCGGGAGCTCGGCCGCTGGCAGCCTCGCAGCGAGCGACAATGCAAGGTCCGACTGGCCGGACTGGATGGCGGTGCTGATTGCCCGCCGGGCGATGGTCAGGTCCTTGGGGTCGGCTTCCGCCATCATGGCGAACAGCTGGGCCGACCTTGCCTCGTCTCCGTTCATTTCCGCCGCGCGCGCCTCGACATAGGTCGAAAGCGGGATTGCCGCGGTGGCGGAACCCGCCGCGGAAGCAAGCGCGAGGGCGACGAGACTGTTACATGTTCGGATAATTGGGACCTCCACCGCCTTCGGGAACCACCCAGTTAATGTTCTGGGTCGGATCCTTGATATCACAGGTTTTGCAGTGGACGCAGTTTTGAGCGTTGATCTGAAGCCTGGGTGAACCGCCGTCGTCCACGATCTCGTAAACGCCCGCCGGGCAATAGCGTTGCTCGGGTGCATCATAGAGTTCGAGGTTTATCCTGATGGGCACCTCGGGGTCCTTGAGCGTGAGGTGGATTGGCTGGTCCTCCTCATGGTTGGTGTTCGAAAGAAACACCGAGGACAAGCGATCGAAGGTCAGCCGTCCATCGGGTTTTGGATAATCGATCGGGCGATGATGTTCCTTGCGGCCGAGCTGGCTGTGGTCGGGCCTCAGTTTCAGGGTCCAGGGAGTCCGCAGCTTCAGCCAGTTCAGCCACATGTCGAGGCCGGCAAACAGCGTTCCCATCGTCGCACCCCAATGGGCCACCGCCGGCTGGACGTTGCGGACTACCTTGAGCTCATCGGCGATCCAGCTGCTTCGGACGGATGGCTCATAGCCCTCGAGGATGTCGCCTCTCCGGTCCGAGGCGATTGCCTCAAAGGCGGCCTCGGCGGCCAGCATGGCCGATTTCATCGCGGTGTGGGTGCCCTTGATGCGCGGGACGTTGACGAAGCCGGCCGAGCAGCCAATCAGCGCGCCGCCGGGGAAGGCGAGCCGAGGTATTGCCTGCCATCCCCCCTCGTTGATCGCCCGGGAGCCGTAGGAAACGCGCTTTCCGCCCTCGATCTCGGCCCGGATTGCCGGGTGTGTCTTCCACCGCTGGAATTCCTCGAACGGCGAGAGATAGGGGTTTTCATAATCCAGCGAGATGACGAAGCCGAGGGCGACCTGGCCATTGGCCTGGTGATAGAGAAAGCCTCCACCCCAGGCGTCATCGAGCGGCCAACCCTGGGTGTGGATCACCCTGCCCGGTTGATGCTTGTCGGCAGGGACGTCCCACAGTTCCTTGATACCAATGCCAAAAACCTGCGGGCCGCTCTCCTTGCGAAGGTCGAAGATACGGGTCAGCTCCTTGGTGAGATGCCCGCGCGCGCCTTCCGCGAAGAAGGTATAGCGGGCGTGCAGCTCCATCCCGGGCTGGTAATCGGGCTTGTGGGTCCCGTCTCGGGCGACACCCATGTCGCCGGTTGCGACGCCCTTCACCGCGCCCTTCTCGTCGAACAGCACCTCGGCGGCAGCAAAGCCCGGGAAAATTTCGACGCCGAGCTGCTCGGCCTGCCCGGCGAGCCAGCGGGTCACGTTGCCAAGGCTCGCGGTATAGGTTCCTTCATTGTGCATGAACGGCGGCATGGCGATCGCCGGGAACGCCCATTTGCGCTGCTTCGTCAGGACCCAGTGCTGATTGTCGGTTACCGGCACGGTGAGCGGGCTGTCGAGCTCGCGCCAGTTGGGAATCAGCTCGTCGAGTGCCTTCGGGTCGATCACCGCGCCCGAGAGGATATGAGCTCCGACCTCGCTTCCCTTCTCGAGGATGCAGACGGACAGTTCGCGGCCATTTTCCGCGGCAAGCTGCTTCAGCCGGATGGCCGCCGAGAGCCCGGCAGGGCCCGCGCCGACGATGACGACGTCATATTCCATCGATTCGCGCTGGCTCATTGCTCTTCTCGATCTCCCTTTTTGCGCGGGATTTACCGGTCTCCCCGCCGCACTTCGCAGTCGTTCCGGCCAGTAATGCACTGCCCATTCCTTGACCGCGCCGTCAACCTTGACGACAGAGAGGCATGGGGAGGGAATTGCAAGCGATTGACCGCTCGGCGGCCGAGAGCCTGATCCGCTGGTGGATCGAATCCGGCGTCGAGGTGGCGGTCGGCGAGACGCCGCGCGCCTGGTTGAGAGGCCCCGGGCAGCCGCCTGCTCCATCACCTGCACCGGTCTCGGCGCCGAAGCCGCCTGCAGACCTGCACGCGTTCCAGCAGTGGCTGGCGAGCGCGCCCGACCTGCCGATGAACCGAACCGGGGCAATCCGCGTCGCCCCGTTCGGCCCGGAAAAGCCGAAGCTCATGCTGCTCTTCGACCAGCCCGACGGCACCGACGCCGGTGCCGCCGCCCCCATCTCGGGAGATGCCTGGGTCCTTGCCAAGCGGATGATCGCTGCGATCGGCATCGCGCCCGACGAGGCCTATGCGGCGTCACTTGGCTGCTTTTATTCGCCTGGAGCCAGGTTCGGACGAGATGATCTCGCCAGGTGCGCGTCAATCGCGCGCGACCATGTTCGGCTGGCCCAGCCGGAAAGGCTCATCCTGTTTGGCGATGCGCCGGCCCGGGCGCTGTTCGGTGAACCGCTCGCCAGGGCCCGCGGGAGAATCCACCGGGTCGAGGGAGTGCGGGCCGTGGCGACCTTTCATCCGCGCTGGCTGCTCCAGAGGCCCTCGGACAAGGCCCTGGCATGGCGCGACCTCATGTTGTTGATGAGCGAGGCCGATTGATGAAATTTTCCTGGCTTTTGTTGAGCTTAAGCATGAGTGCACCGGCCCTGGCCCAGGAAGTCGACCCACTTGCGCCGCTGGACCAGCCCGCATCACAGCAGCAGCCTGATCCCGGGCCGGTCCCGACACCATCCTCGAGCCCGTCGCCGATCGCTACCACGCCGGTCGTGGTTCCGCGTGACTGGCGCGGGGTTTTCGCCGCGATAGCCAGTGGGCAGTGGGAAGCCGCCCGGCTCGGCATCGAGGCCATGCCGGCAGATCCGCTGAAGCCCTATGCGAGGGCAGAGCTGTACACGGCGAAGGGTTCACCCAAGATCGCGCTCGGCCCGATCCTCGCGCTGCTCGCCGAGGCACCGGAGCTTCCCCAGGCCGAGCAACTTTACAGGCTGGCGGTAACCCGGGGCCTAAGGAGCGGCGAGGAACCGGCGATCCACTGGGCCCGACCGACCGTGTCCCTTGGAAGCGCCCCGCGGCGCGGCCGGCTGAAGCCGGTGGAAGGCGATCCCGTCGCCGACAAGCTTCGGGCCGACCTCGAGCCCTTCATCAAGGTCGATGACGGGCCCGGTGCCGAAGCCACCTATCTTGCGGCACTGCCCAGCCTCACGCCCGATGCAAGGGTGGAAGCTGCCTATCGTGTCGCCTGGGTCTATTATTGCGCCGGGCGCGATCAGGATGCCCGCCGGGTTGCCGACCAGGGCAGGATCCAGGCCTCGGGAGACTGGGCGGCCCAGAATGCATGGGTGTCGGGCCTTGCGTCCTGGCGAATGAATGACTTTGCAAATGCCTATGCCTCGTTCCGAGGCGCGGCCAGCATGGCCCGGGACCCGGAATTTTACGCCGCCACCCATTATTGGGCGGCGCGCGCCGCCCAGGCCAGCAAAAGGCCGCAGGAGGTGGAGACGCTGCTTCGCGCAGCGGCCCGTTCCCAGGAGAGCTTCTATGGCCTGCTCGCCCGAGAGAGCCTCGGAATGGACAAGCGCCTGCCGCGAAGCCCGGCCCCGGCTGACCTCGAGCGGGTCGAGAGCCTCCCCAACGTCAGGCGAGCGGCGGAGCTAGCCGCGATCGGGTGGCGCTCGAGCGCCGAGGACCTGCTTCGCCACCAGGCCAGGATCGGCCGCCCGACGGATCACCGCGCGCTGCTCTTCGTCGCCGACAAGCTCAACCTCGCGGGAGCACAGTTCTGGCTTGCCCATTTTGGCCAGCAGGGGGCGCGGGTCGATGCCGCGGATCGCTATCCCATTCCCGACTGGACGCCGTACAATGGGTGGCGGGTGGACCCTGCCCTTGCCTATGCCCACATCATCCAGGAATCCAACTTCCGGGCCGAGGCTGTAAGCCCGGCCGGCGCCGTCGGGCTGATGCAGGTCCGCCCCGGCACCGCTGGCGACACGGCGCGGAGCCGCGGGACGACGGTAAGCGCCGCAAGCCTCAAGGACCCGCTCGTCAACATCGACTATGGCCAGGCGTTCATCGAGCTGATCCGGTCAAGCCCGGCGACCCGCGGCCAGCTTCCCAAGGTGATTGCGGCCTATAATGCCGGGCCGGTCCCGGTCCAGCGATGGACCTATTACGACCGCGGCGATCCGCTCCTCTGGATCGAGAGCATCCCCTATTGGGAAACCCGCTTTTATGTCCCGGCGGTGATGCGCAACATGTGGGTGATCCAGGGGCTGAAGAACGAGGATACTCCCAGCCTCACTGCCCTCGCCCAGCATGAATGGCCCGACTTTCCGAGCCGAAGGCGCTAGGCGGCGGAACTTGCGGTTCCCTATGTCGGTTTTGAGGAACATGGGGAGCGGGGCACAAGGAGACCGCTCATGTATATCGGTATCGGAGGCCTGATCCTTCTTATCATCCTGCTCGTGATCCTGTTCTAGGCAAGGTCCGGCACGAACTCCCGCCCCGGCGTCCCATGGCGCAGGGGCGGGTTAGTTCTTGTTTTGTTCTTCCGTCCCGGCTAGCATGCCGCCATGCCGGTGGAATCCATATCCGGGCGTGGCGCCACTCGAAATTCAACGCCAACGCGGTTCAACCTCAAGCAAAGGCTTGCTGACGGCGACTGGCTGGACCAGGTCGGCGAGCTCGATGGCATTCCCGCGCGCAGGACCATCGTCACCGTCGAAAAGCCGCGCAATGTCCTGACCCGCAACTCCTCGCCCGACATCGGCTTTGACCGGTCGGTCAATCCCTATCGCGGCTGCGAGCATGGCTGCATCTACTGCTTCGCGCGACCGACGCACGCCTATCATGACCTCTCCCCCGGCGTGGACTTCGAAAGCAGGCTGTTTGCCAAGCCCGATGCCGCGAAGCTGCTTCGTGCGGCCCTTGCCAGGCCAGGCTATGATGTCGCTCCGATCGCGCTTGGAACCAACACCGACCCCTATCAGCCGATCGAGGGCAAATGGGAGATCACTCGCTCGATCCTCGAACTGCTTCTTGAAACCCGCCACCCCTTCACCATCACGACCAAGTCGGACAGGGTCCTGAGAGACCTCGACATAATCGCGCCGGCGGCAAGGCTGGGGATTGCCGCTGTAGCCCTCTCGGTAACCTCGCTCGACCCGAAGGTACACCGGACCCTGGAACCCAGGGCTCCGGCCCCGAGGCGAAGGCTGGCCGCGATCCGGCAGCTGGTCGATGCCGGCGTCCCGACATTTGCATCGATCGCTCCGGTCATCCCGCAGATCACCGATCATGAGCTCGAAGCGCTGGTCGCAGCGGCAGCGGAAGCAGGGGCAAGGGGCGCGACCTACATCCCGGTACGGTTGCCCCACGAGGTCGCGCCGCTGTTCCGCGCCTGGCTCGATCAACATTATCCGGATCGAGCGGCAAAGGTGATGGCAACGATCCAGGCGCTGCGCGGCGGCCGGGACAATGATCCCGGCTTTTTCACGAGGATGAAGGGCCAGGGTCCATGGGCGGACCTCATCAGGACAAGGTTCGAGATCGCCTGCCGCAAGCACGGTATCCCGAGGCTGAAGATCCCGCTTCGGCGAGACCTGTTCCTGCGGCCCGATGCCCGATGACGGCCAGCTCCGACTTTTTTGATTGCCCGCATTCGAGAATTGATGACCGATTTTCGACAAATGGCGGTGACATGTCTTTTTCGCCATTCTAGCAATTGCGCCATGTTTCGTTCGTTGGTCGCAGCCTCGCTGCTCGTCACCGCTGCCCCCATGGCAGCTCAGCTTCACAAGTCACCACTGGTAGATTCCAAGGTTGCGGCCCTGCGCGACAAGGCTCTTTCGAGCGATGAATATGCCTGGGACATCACCGAGGGCCTGACGACCGAGGTGGGACCAAGGCTTGCCGGCACCGAGGCCGAGGCGCGGGCCCGCAGCTGGGCGGTCAGGAAGCTCACTTCAATGGGCTTTTCCAACGTCAGGATCGAGCAATTCGACATGCCCGTCTGGGTGAGGGGCCGTGAGCATGCAGAAATCATCTCTCCCTTCCCCCAGCCGCTGGTCGTGACGGCGCTCGGCAATAGCGGATCAACCGGCCCGGAAGGGGTCAGCGGCGAGATCGTCGCCTTTGACAGCGTCGATGCATTGCGCGCCGCGCCCGCCGAGCTGGTCAAGGGCAAGGTCGTCTTTATCGATCACGCGATGCCGGCCAACCAGGACGGATCGGGCTATGGCCAGTTCGGTGCGCCGAGGCGCCAGGGACCGACGATCGCGTCGCAAAAGGGAGCCCTTGCGATAATCGTGCGCTCGATCGGCACCGACTGGCATCGCAATCCCCATGCGGGCGTGATGAGCTTTTCGGACGGCGCGAAGCCCATCCCGGCGGGTGCCCTTAGCAATCCCGATGCCGACCAGCTGCTCCGGATCCTGAAGCGAGGCCGACCCACCAGCCTCAGGCTGGTCCTCGAGAGCCGCAACCTTGGAACCCGCCAGTCGGGCAATGTGATTGCCGAGGTGCTGGGCCGCGACCCTTCGCTGCCACCGATTCTCGTCAGCGGGCACCTCGACAGCTGGGACCAGGGCACCGGCGCAATTGACCATGCGTCAGGCGTTGCGATCGCCGCTGCCGCAGCGAAACATGTGATGGACGCCGGCCGGCCGCTTCGAACCATCAGGATCGTCTGGTTCGGCGCCGAGGAGGTCGGCCTGTTCGGCGGGCTCGACTATCGCTCGAAGCATGGCAAGGAACCCCATTACGCGTTGATCGAGAGCGACTTCGGGGCCGACAGGATCTGGAAGGTCGACAGCAAGCTCGGCGATGCGCGGAAGGCAGAGGCCGAGGCAATCGGAAAGGCTCTTGCGCCGCTCGGCATCGTCACCGGCTCGTTCAGCAAGGCCGAGGGTTCAGACATCGGGCCGATGCTCGAAGATGGCCATCCCGGCGTCGGGCTGAACCAGGACGGGTCACGCTATTTCGACTTTCATCACACGCCCGACGATACGCTCGACAAGGTCGATCCGCAGCAACTGAGACAGAATGTCGCCGCCTGGACCGCGGTGCTCGCGATCCTTTCGGGCGGAATCGAGGAGCCGAAACCGCCCAAGCAGCGTTGACCTACCCGACGACAACAGACCGGGAGGAATTTTCGATGCGCGTTTTGACCTTCTTGCCACTGCTGGCGCTCGCGGCCTGCCAGGTAAGCACCGATGACCAGAACGATACCATCTCGATGACCTATAATGAGGATGTCGCCGAGAATGTCGCTTCCGACGCCGGGAACCTTGCAGAAGATGTCGCAAGCGACGTTGGCAACACCGCCGCCAAGGTTGGAAATGAAGTCGATGATCTCGACGTCGACGTCGACGTGAGGACTGACGGCAGCGAAGCGCAGGCAAACGCCAACTGAGGACTTCGCCGGTCCGGGTTTGGCGGTCGATTACAGCCTTGCAGCAGGCTCCTGATAACCTTGCCCGACCTCGGGTGAGCCGCCGGGTCGCTCACCCGATCGGGTCCTAGTTGTGGAGATCTCTCCCCCGGTTCGGGTTACAGGCAAAGCCCGGGATCGGGACGAAGTCCGCATCGGCATTCGGATCCAGCTGGCTCGGATCGAGCCCGAAAATCCTCACGTTCTGCCCGTAGTTCTGGGAAATGAAGCCCGGGTCGCGCGGGTCGCCGTCCAGGTCGTTGTACCCGGAAAAAGCGCACTCCGAGCGACCGTTGACTTCGATCTCCTTGCCGTTGCCGGTGATCTCGCCAGCGATCGCGGCGGTGGACATCATGCCCAGCGCCCCGGCGACCATTATGATGATGGTACGAGACATTTTCATGGTTGGCCTCCTCTACCCGTTGGGTCATTTACTGGAGACAGGGCCGAGCGGACTCGGACGGAGCCGCCTACCCTAAAGCCTCGCTTGCGTCGAGATGGCAGCAGAGCCTGCCTGTCTGATGGAAAATGGCCGGGAAGAGTTGGCGGAAGGTCATTTTCGCCGTTCCCGCAATTGACGCGATTGCGTCATCTGCGCGAGGCAACTAAGGGCGTCGGTCAGTCGGGGAGTAGCGCAGCCTGGTAGCGCATCTGCTTTGGGAGCAGAGGGTCGCAGGTTCGAATCCTGTCTCCCCGACCACTTCTTAAGGATTTCTGCATTCACGAATGACTTCATTGTTCGGGTGAAACACCACTTGCGTCACCCTACGTCGTGTCACTCGACTATCGCGAGATCTGTCCTTCCGTCGGGTGGCGCTTCGTAATGGTGAATTCGAAAAAGAACTCTGTGAAGTTCTACGAGCGGTGCGGTTTCACCATGCTCGATATGCCCTCAAACAAGGCGCGCAGCGAACCCGTCATGTACGTTGACCTTAGTAAGGTCGGCTAATCGGCAAGTGCCGCCCTCAGCTTGAAACGCACCGAACCCGTTTCCTTTAGGCTCTGCGAAAGCGCCACGCCGCGAGCCACAGCGGCCTTGGCAGCTGGCTTGGCTCGACCGTATGTCACTTGGCGACGAAACTTCTTGGCGTCGTCACCAGTCAGTTCGACACGGCCGAAGGCGTCTGATTTGATGCTCATTCGACCCTCCTTCCATGGTGTCGAGTGCTAGACTGAGTGGCTTCCACATCATCCATAATGAACGGTGCGTTTAAACGCTCCGCGCTACATATAGTGGAAAATTGATGCACATACAGCCTAGGCCGGCCAATTTAGGCCGGTCGCTTTTAGGAGATTAGCCCGGTTGGGGGCGCGCGGCACCGTGTTTGCAATGTATATAGTCGCCAGCGGCGTGCGACTTGGGGGCACACGCTAAATCCAGGTCATTGACCCAAATGGGCCAGTTTCTTCGGTGGTTTACAGCTAAGGGTCTGATCACTAAGCCCCGCCATTCAGGTCTGGGAGCGGAAGGATTCCCGTCTCCCCGATCAGCCTCTGGTTCGGCAGGCGAGTAAGCTTTGGCCACGAACCAAAGCGCGAAGGTCTGCTCGTTGAAGTCGGACAGACCGGCTTCAAGGCGGGACTTGGTGGGGCCTGTAGCTCAACGGTAGAGCTGGCCGCTCATAACGGCTTGGTTGTAGGTTCGAATCCTGCCGGGCCCACCACTCGCCCCCGGGTCAAGACCCGGCACGACGGCCAAGCGCGTTTTATCCCCGCGCGGCAGGGATGAGAAGCTGGAACTCGGCGGGCCCGAGCTTGAGGTCGCCGCCCGCCAGGCGCGCAAGCCCCCTGACCAGTCTCAGTGTAAAGCCGAGACCGAGGCGGGAGGCTGTTTCCCCGTCGCCCTGCACTGCCGGATCCATCACTTCCTCGTCGCTGAGATGGCGCGTCGACAATGGCCGCGTGACCGAGACGACGAGCTGCCTGCCGGCATCGCGCACGTCCACCTCGACCTGCTGCCCGTCCGGTGCAGCCTCGACCGCGGCGCCGATCAGTCGTTCCAGGAGCTTGCCGGCGAGCGCCGGCTCGATAGCGCAGCGCAGCAAGCCAAGCGAGGTGACGATGCGCAACCTGACATCGCGCGCGAGGGCCTGGTTCGCGAATTTTTCAGCGATCGGGGGCAGTATCTCGGCCAGCTCGCAGGGTGCACGCCCGCCCTCCCCTCTTTGCAGCCTCGCTGCAAAGTCGAGGTCCTCGATCGCTGCGAGCAGCATCCGTGCCTGGGCGACGATCTCGGCGGCGCGCTGGCGATAGTTTCGGTGGGCCGGACCAAGATATTGACCGTCGATGATCTCGGCAAAGCCTATGATCGCGTTGAGCGGGGTCTTGATCTCGTGGATCGTCTCGCGAAGCGCATCGGTATCGGCGGGAGCAGAAGCTGGCGATGCAACGGCCTGCCCCCCTGGAACCGAGCCTTCGCGCCGCGCAATGCCGCGATACCCGAGAAAGCGTCCATCGGTTGGCGAGAATGCCGGGATGCCGCTCAGCCTCCAGTCGCCTTCAAGCGCAGGTGTTGGCAGGGCCAGCGGTGCATCGTCAAAAGGCACGCGGTCGGTAAATGCGCGAACAAGTTCACGCGGCGCACCTTCGCTTCCGGGAAGGCTTCGCCCGATAAGCGCGCCCCGGGGAGCGCCCTCGACCCAAGCGATCTGGCCGGAAGGATCGCATTCCCAGCGGAACATGCCCGGGGCGGGGGAAGGACGAATGGCCGGTGCGGCCTCGTGCGCTTGCCGGTCCTCGTGCGCTTGCTGGTCGACGCCGGCTTCGCGCCGGCTCTTTGCTTTCTCGATCCTTGCAACCATTTCGCCGATCGAGGGCGGGCTCTCAGAAGCCTGGCCGCCGGGCTGCGGCAACTCTGGCTCGGTGGACGGCGGGGTTTCGACCAGGCTGCTGCCTCGAAGCGAAGCAACGAAGGCTGCCACCTCCCTGCTCGCGGCCGAAAGGACCGTCGCCCAGCCCGCCTCATCGAGGGGAGCGGCAGCAAGCAGCGGCGCTGCAACCTCGAGCCGGTCGGCCGCGAAAACTGCGACCAGCCTTGGTTCAGCAGCCCTTCCCGCAATGCTTCGAACGGTCGCTGCACGGACAGCCTTGGGAACATCGCTCAGGCCGGACTGGACCATGGTCAGCGCGGCC
>JAJJPO010000092.1:0-18943 GCA_032907585.1 Sphingomonas sp.
GCGGCGCTATCATCGCGCTCGGCAATTTCGACGGTTTTCACATGGGGCACCAGGCGGTGGTAGGCCGGGCGGTGCAGCGCGGCGCCCACGAGCGCCGGCCGGTCATCGTCGCGACCTTCGATCCGCACCCAGTGCGCCATTTCCGGCCGGACACGCCGCCATTCAGGCTGACCACGCTCGACCAGCGCGAGCGGATGTTCGCCGAGGCGGGGGCCGACGCGATGCTGGTCTTTCGATTCGGCGCTCCGCTTGCCGGGATGAGCGCAGAGGAATTCATCGCCGCTCTTCTCGCCGGCCATCTCGGTGCATCGGGCGTGGTCACCGGCGAGGATTTCACCTTCGGCAAGGGGCGCTCTGGAAATTGCGAGATCCTCGCCGAGCTTGGCCGGAGCCACGGCATCGAGGCGGAAACCGTCGCCCCGGTCCTGCTAGGCGGCGAACGCATTTCCTCGGCGCGCATTCGCCAGTTTCTCCAGGCGGGCGACCCGGCCGCCGCGACCAGGCTGCTCAGCCGGCCGTTCGCGATCGAGGGGCAGGTGATCCACGGCGACAAGCGTGGCCGCGAGCTCGGCTGGCCAACGGCCAACATGGAACTGGGCAATTATCTCCGCCCGAAATACGGGATCTACGCCGTCCGGGTGAAGCTCGACGATGGACGCGAGCATGACGGGGTTGCGAGCCTCGGTATCCGTCCCAGCTTCGAGCCGCCGCAGGAGCTGCTTGAGGCGGCCATCTTCGATATCGACGAAGATCTTTATGGGCGGACCATCGAGGTTGCGCTCCACTCCTATCTTCGCCCCGAGCTCAAGTTCGACGGGCTGGAGGAACTGAGGAACCAGATGGACGCCGATGCAGCAAGAGCGCGCGAGCTGCTTGCATGAGAAACTGGTTGAGGCGCATCGCCTTTGTCGCCGCCGCAATCCTCCTCGTCCTGACATTCATCAACGCCAGCTGGCTCGCGCCCCGGCCAGTTGGCTCGGTGAAGCTCATCGCCCATCGCGGCGTTCACCAGCTTTTCGACCATCATGGGCTCGACCGAGACAGCTGCACCGCGGTGCGGATCGAGAAGCCGGTCCATGACACGCTCGAGAATACCGCCCGCTCGATGCGGGCAGCATCGCTGATCGGCGCCGACATGGTCGAGGTCGACATCGCTCCGACCGCGGATGGCAAGATCGCGGTCTTTCACGACTGGACGCTCGACTGCAGGACGAACGGGACGGGCGAGGTCCGATCCAGGACGCTGGCGGAACTCCAGGCGCTCGACATTGGCCATGGCTATACCTTCGACGGCGGCAGGAGCTTCCCCTTCCGCGGCCTCGGCAAGGACCATATGCCGAGCCTCGAGGAAGCGCTCGCCGCCCTCCCCAACACCCCGATCATCTTCAACTTCAAGGGCCGGGACCCGGCCGAGGCCGACCAGCTCGCAGCGGCGCTTCGGCGTGCGAGGCGCGACGTCGCCGAGCGGCACGATGCATTTTACGGCGATGCAGGACCGGTCGACCGCATAGGCATTCACTTCCCTTCAGCGCTCCGGTTCACCAAGGAAGGAGCAAAGGCCTGCACCAAGGCCTATCTCGCCTATGGCTGGACGAGCATCGTCCCGGAGAGCTGCCGCAACGGCGTCATCATGGTGCCGCTCAACTACCAATGGGCGTTCTGGGGCTGGCCGAACCGGCTGATCAAGCGGATGAACAGCGTCGGTGCCAAGGTTATCGTCATTGGCCCCCATGGCGACGGCGAGGCCAGCGGTCTTACCCTGCCCGAACAGCTGGGAGATATCCCCTCGAGCTTCACCGGCTATGTCTGGGTCGATGATATCTGGACGGTCGGCCCGGCGCTTCGCCCCGCGCGGGATTTCCGGACCCAGGCGCAGATCGATGCCGCCGAGGAAGGATTGAAGCGCAGGCGCCTGGAAGCCGGAGAGTGACCAGGCCGCTCGACTGCGCCGAAATCACGGCAGGCCGCTTGTGCATTTGCAATATTGCCGTCCCCCGCTAATGCCGCCGTCGATGTCCGACGCTCCCGATAGACCCGACTACCGCTCTACCGTCTTCCTTCCGAAGACCGACTTTCCGATGAAGGCCGGCCTGCCGCAGAAGGAACCGCAGATTCTTGCCAGGTGGCTGGAAGGCGACCTCTACGGGCAGATTCGCAAGGCGCGGGCCGGGCGCGACAAGTTCATCCTCCACGACGGGCCACCCTACGCCAACGGCGACATCCACATCGGCCATGCCCTCAACCATATCCTCAAGGACATGGTGACCCGGACCCAGTCCCTGCTCGGCAAGGACGCGCCCTATGTTCCCGGCTGGGACTGCCACGGGCTGCCGATCGAGTGGAAGGTCGAGGAGCAGTATCGCAAGAAGAAGCGCAACAAGGACGAGGTGCCGGTCAAGGAATTCCGGGCCGAGTGCCGGGCCTATGCCCAGCACTGGGTCGACACGCAGCGCGAGCAGCTGAAGCGGCTCGGAATCATGGGCAACTGGGACAAGCCCTACCTCACGATGAACTTCGAGGCCGAAGGGACGATCGTCTCCGAGCTGATGAAGTTCGCGGAAAGCGGGCAACTCTATCGCGGCGCGAAGCCGGTCATGTGGTCACCCGTCGAGAAGACCGCGCTCGCCGAGGCCGAGATCGAGTATGAGGACATCACCTCGACCCAGATCGACGTCGCCTTCGAACTGGTCGAGTCCCCGGTGCCCGCGCTTGTCGGCGCAAGGGCCGTCATCTGGACCACGACGCCATGGACGATACCGGTGAACCAGGCGATCGCCTATGGTCCCGACCTCGACTATGTCGCGCTTGAGGCCAAGGACGGCACCGGGACGTTCCTCGTCGCAGCGCCGCTCGCCGAGGCCTTCCAGGCCCGGACCGGCATCTCGGGCGTCGAGACGTGGAGCGGCAAGGGAAGCGAGCTCGCCGGCTCCGTCGCCCGCCACCCGATGCACCGGCTCGGGGCATTCTTCGCGTCGCCCCGGCCGCTACTCGCCGGCGAGTTCGTCACCACCGACAGCGGCACGGGCCTCGTCCACATGGCGCCCGATCATGGCGAAGACGACTTCGAGCTGTGCCGGGCGCATGGCATCGGGCCGCAGTTCGCGGTCGAGGCCGACGGACGCTATCGCGACGACTGGCTGTGGCTTGGCGGGGCCGACGAGCGGCGCATGTCGGTCATCAACCCGAAGTTCAACGCTCCCGAGGGGCCGATCTGCTCCGACCTTCGCGATGCAGGTGCGCTTCTTGCCGCGTCGAATGATTACCAGCACAGCTATCCCCATAGCTGGCGGTCCAAGGCCAAGGTCATCTACCGTTGCACCCCTCAATGGTTCGTGGCGATGGACAGTGCCCTTCCCCCCGGACATTGCGCCCAGTTCTTCCAGGCCCGCTGGGAAAATGAAGGCGGCGCGGTCGCGCCGCCTGCCGAGAAGGGCCCGACCCTTCGCCAGCTGGCGTTGAACGCAATCTCGGCCACCCGCTTCGTCCCGGACAAGGGCCGCAACCGGATCGGCTCGATGGTCGAAGGGCGCCCCGACTGGGTGCTGAGCCGCCAGCGTGCCTGGGGCGTTCCAATCGCCGTCTTCGTCGAGAAGAAGAGCGGCAAGCTGCTGGTCGACCATGAGGTCAACCAGCGGATCATTGCCGCGATCAAGGCCGAGGGCGTCGATGCATGGGAGGATGAGCGGGCCCAGCAATATCTCGGGGACCGCTACGATGCTTCCGACTATGAGCGGGTAACGGACATCCTCGATGTCTGGTTCGACAGCGGCTGCACCCATGTCTTCACCCTGGAAAGCGGCCATTGGCCCGAGCTTCGCTGGCCGGCCGATCTTTATCTCGAAGGCTCCGACCAGCACCGCGGCTGGTTCCAGTCATCGCTGTTGCAGAGCTGCGCGACGCGCGGCCGGGCCCCTTACGACCAGGTCCTGACCCATGGCTTCACCATGGATTCCCGGGGCATGAAAATGTCGAAGAGCCTCGGCAACACGATCAGCCCCCTCGACCTCATGCGCGACTATGGAGCAGATATCCTGCGGCTCTGGGCGCTTTCGGTCGACTTCACCGAGGACCACCGGATCGGCAAGGAAATCCTTGCCGGCGTTGCCGACCAGTATCGCAAGCTCAGGAACAGCTTCCGCTATCTCCTCGGCGCACTCGAAGGCTTTTCCGAGGAGGAGCGGGTCGAGACCAGCGAGATGCCCGAGCTCGAGCGCTACATGCTGGTGCTGACCGCCCGGCTCGACGCGAGGCTTCGCAAGGCGGTCGATGACTATGACTTCAACGACTATACCCGGGCGCTCACCGACTTTGCCAACAACGACCTCTCGGCCTTCTTCTTCGATATCCGCAAGGACAGCCTCTACTGCGATGCGCCCTCCAGCCTGAAGCGGCGGGCCTATCGGACGGTCCTCGACCTCTTGTTCCACGCGATGGTTCGCTGGCTTGCACCCGTTCTCGTGTTCACCAGCGAAGAGGTCTGGGCCACGCGCTACCCGGACGAGCCGAGCGTGCACCTTCTCGAATGGCCGCGGATCGACAGCCAATGGTGCAGGGACGCCCAGCTCGAGGCGCGCTGGACCGGGCTTCGCTCACTTCGCGAGGCGGTGACCGAGGCGATCGAACCGCTTCGCCGCGACAAGATCATCGGGTCCAGCCTGGAGGCCGAGGTGAGGGTCTCGGACAATTCCGACCCTGAACTCCTCGCCGAGCTGTTCATCGTCTCGTCAGTGTCGCGCGGCGAAGAAATTTCGGTGAGCAAGACAAGCCACCACAAGTGCGGCCGCTGCTGGCGGCACCGGCCCGAGGTCGCCGCTGATGGCGACCTTTGCGATCGATGCGAGGAGGTGGTCAATGACTAGCCGCGCCACTGCCTATCTGTTCGCCGGCCTGATCTTCGTTTGCGACCAGCTCTCGAAATGGTTCGTGGCCGGGCCGCTCGGCCTCCAGCTCGAGGGCCAGCAGATCAAGCTGCTGCCGATCTTCGATTTCACGAGGGTACACAACTACGGGATCAGTCTCGGTCTCGCGCAGGCGCAAAATGACAGCCAGCGCTGGATCCTCGTCGCCGTGACCGCGGCCATCGCGCTCGGGGTTGCCTGGTGGATCCGCAAGGAAGAGGCACGCGGCGACCAGCTTGCGCTGGCGCTGGTCCTGGGCGGTGCGCTCGGAAATATCGTCGACCGGGTGCAGTTCGGCTATGTGTTCGACTTCCTGGACCTTCATTTTGGCACGTTCAGGCCCTTTTATGTCTTTAATGTCGGCGATGCCGCGATTAGCATCGGCGTCGTCATCTTGCTGCTCCGCGCCTTTTTCGTGCGGGACAAGGCGCCCGAAGGAATGAATGAACATGCGTAAGGCCATTATCCTCCTCGCACCCGCGATCATGCTTGCGGGTTGCGGAGTCTTCAGCGGGAAGCGTCCGCAGCTCGACGAGTTCGCAGTGGCACGCAACGCGCCGCTGGTAATCCCGCCGGACTATTCGCTGACGCCGCCGGTTGCAGGCACGGTAAGCATGTCGGCGCAGGAAGCCCAGACCCAGGCGATCGAGGCACTGTTCGGCGGACCCGCGCCGCGCAGCGCGACCGAGACCTCGATGCTGGAGAGCGCCGGACGCGACCGGGCGCCGATCGGCATCCGCTCAACTGCCGGCGATCCCGCCACCCGGGTGGTCGACAAGGGCCAGGCCACGCAGGCCATATTGGCGGCACAGCCGGCCAATAGCGACGTGGCGTCGGCCCAGACCCCGCAGTAAGCAGCGATCACCGAAAGGGGGGAGCATGAGTTCCGAGAATCTGTCCGCCCGGCTGGTCGAGATCGAGGCAATGCTCGATCGTTCCCGCCGGCGTTTCGAGGAAGGCAGCCGGCTGGTCGAGGAGGCGCATGCCGCACTCGCCGAGATCCAGCAGCTTCTCATCGGCACGCCCGTCCGCCTCAGCCCCGAGGAAAATGAGGAAGCGGCATCGCGGCTTCTTGCCAGCCTCAAGGCAAGCGGCAGCGAGCTTCCCGAAACCCTGTGCGGAGGTCGCCTCGCGGTCGACCCGGTGCAGCGACTGATCCGGATCGATGGCCACCCGATCGGTATCACGGAAATGGAGTACCGCGTCCTCGAGCTTCTCGCGTTCGCGCGCAACAATGTCGTCACGAGGCAGATGCTGCTCAAGCATCTCTACCGGCGCGCCGACGACCAGCCGCAACCGAAGATCATCGACGTCTTCATCTCCAAGCTGCGCAAGAAGCTGCGCTCTGCCTCCAATGGTGCCGAGTTCATCGAGACCATCCCCCAGCGGGGCTGGATCCTTCGTGACATCGAGCCCGCGAACGCCGCCTAGCTTGTTACACCCGCGGTCCGGCCGGCCGCTTTACTGAAGATTTACCGAGCCGTGGCAAACGGATCGGCATGATCCATTTCATTCCCGAATCGCCTGAAACGGCATCGGAGCCTGCCGGACCCTATGCCGAGGCCGTCGCGCGCCTCGCGTCCATTCGCCAGGCGCTGGCCTGCGTCGAGCAGTTCTCGGGCCAATCTCCTTCGGAAAGCCTCGCGGAAATGCGGCTGGCGGCCGGCTGGCCGAGCGCATCGCCCGCAAGACAGCGGGTCTACGACCGCCGCTCCGCGCGCGCCGCCGCGGCGGCAGCCGCGGGGCTTGAAGCCCTTGCTTCGCTGAGGGACAGCGGCAGGCAGGCCAATGCCCAGGCCCTCGAGCGGCTGAAAAGCGAGCTCAAGCGCAACATAGAGTCGATCGACCTGCTGTTCAGCCTCTAGGCCGGCCCCTTCTCCTTGGGAGTGGCCGGATCCGCGCCCCATTCGCTCCAGCTTCCATCATAAAGCCGGCCATGGCGGCCACCAAGCCGGTGCGCCGCGAAGATGATCGAGTTCGCAGTGACCCCTGATCCGCAGCTGGCGATAAATGGCTGCTGGGGGTCGACATGCAGCTGCTCGAACGCCAGGCGCAGCTCCTCTCCCGATTTCATCGTACCGTCTTCGCGGTAGAACAGCGAGAAGGGCAGGTTTCGCGCGCCGGGGATATGGCCGACGGCGACACCGGGCCTCGGATCGGCTTCGCTCCCCTCGAACCTGGCCTTCGAGCGGGCATCGAGGATCGGCACGCTGACGCCGGCCATAAGCTCTTCCTTCGTCGCGACTTCGCCAGGGCGCTCATGGGCATCAAAGCTGGCATTCCTCGGTCGCGCCTCGCCGCTTTCGACAGGTCTTCCTTCCGCACGCCATTTCTGGAAGCCGCCATCAAGCAGCGCCACCCGCTCGGCACCGAAATGGCGAAACATGAACCAGCCGCGGGCAGCAGTGCGAAGCGGGCTGTTGTCATAGACGATGATCCGGTCGTCCCGGCCGACGCCAGCCTGGGTCATGGCTCGCCCGAACTCCGCAGCCGACGGAAGCATGTGCGGCGCGGGATTGGTCCTGTCCGCTACCTCGTTGATGTCGAGAAACCGGGCACCCGGGATATGCGCGGCAAGGAACTCGGCGCGGGCGTCCCGGCCATCGGTCGGCAGGAATGCGCTGCAATCGACAATGGCGATGTCCGGCTCGCCAAGGCTCCGCCCAAGCCATTCGCAGGTAACGAGCGTGTCCATAGCTGATCCTTCCGACAGATGGATTGCCATGGGGCGCTGCTCCAAGCAATGACGGGTTGATGGGCATTGCATTGCATCCAAGCTGGCTGGAACCGCTCCGGGAGGAGTTCGACCAGCCATATATGGCCGAGCTGAAGAACTTCCTTCTGGCCGAGCGCGAAGCGGGCAAGCGGATCTTTCCTTCCGGAAGGAACTGGTTCCGGGCGCTTGACCTCACCCCCCTCGAGCAGGTGAAGATCGTCATTCTCGGCCAGGATCCCTATCATGGCCCCGGCCAGGCTCATGGGCTTTCCTTTTCCGGGCCGGCCGGCGCCCGGCCGCCGCCGGGCCTCGTCAATATCTACAAGGAGCTCGAAAGCGACCTTGGCATTCCCCGCCCGGCGCATGGGCTGCTCGAGCACTGGGCCCGCCAGGGCGTGCTTCTGCTGAACAGCGTCCTGACGGTCGAGATGGGGCTTGCCGCATCGCATCGCGACCGCGGCTGGGAGCGCTTTACCGACGCGGTCATTCGATTGGTCAATTCGCGGACGAAGCCGGCCGTCTTCATGCTCTGGGGAAGCTATGCCCAGAAGAAGGCCGGGTTCGTCGACACCTCGCGTCACCTCGTTCTCAAGGCTCCGCATCCCTCCCCGCTTTCCGCCCATTCCGGCTTCCTTGGCTGCCGGCACTTCTCGAAGGCGAACGCCTTCCTCGCCAGGCAGGGCATCCAGCCGATTGACTGGGCGTTGCCCGAATGTGCCGCCGAGGGCTAAGGGGCGCTCCATGTCCATGACCCCGAAACATCTCGGCCAGGCCAGCCGGCTCCCCGCTTCGCCGGAGGAAGCGGTTCTCGACTATGTCCCGAACCCGCGTCCAGGCACGCTCTACCTGGTGCGCTTTGCAGCGCCCGAGTTCACCTCGCTTTGCCCCGTCACCGGCCAGCCGGATTTCGCCCATCTCGTCCTCGACTATGCCCCGGCCGAAAGCATCGTCGAATCCAAGAGCCTAAAGCTGTTCCTGGGCTCGTTCCGCAATCACTGCGGCTTCCACGAGGATGTCACGGTCGGCATCGGCCAGCGACTGTTTAAGGAGATGCAGCCCAAGTGGCTTCGGATCGGCGGCTATTGGTACCCGCGCGGCGGGATGCCGATCGACGTGTTCTGGCAGTCGGGCGAGCCGCCAGCCGGGCTATGGCTCCCTGACCAGGGCGTCGCGGGCTACAGGGGCCGCGGCTGACCCGGGTCGCGGTCCTCGGGGCCGGCTCGATCGGCTGCTTTGTTGGTGGCTGCTGGCAGCTGTCAGGCCTTGATGTCCGCTTTCTCGGCCGGCCGCGTCTCGCCGCCGATATCGCGGCCCACGGGCTTTCGCTGAGCGATCACGAAGGCTGGCACGCGACGATCCCTGCGGCAGACATCGATTATCGAACCGACGGCCAGGGTCTTGGCGACGCCGACGTCATCGCGCTCTGCGTGAAGAGCGGAGCCACGAGGGCAGCCGCCGAGCAAATCCTCGCGCAAGGCCGCGAAGGCGCGTTGGTCATCAGCCTGCAGAACGGCGTCAGCAATGTAGGGCTGCTCGAAGAGCTGCTTTGCGACAGGTTCAAGGTCCTTGCCGGCATGGTCGCCTACAATGTTGCCTATCTCGGCAAGGGCCATTTTCACAAGGGCGTTGCCGGCGACATATTTGTTGCCGAGAGCCCGGAGAGCCGGGCGCTCGCCGAGGCCGTAGGTAGTTCGCCCGCGTCGCTCACGCCGAGCGCCGACATGGAGGGGCTCGCCTGGGGCAAGCTCCTCATCAACCTCAACAATGCGGTAAATGCGCTTTCGGGGATGAGCCTTGCCGAGGAAATGCGCCAGCGTGACCTTCGGGCCCTTTTCGCAGCATCGATGCGCGAGGGGCTTCGTCTTCTTGCCCGGGCCGGGATCAGGCCGGCGAAGGTCGGCGCGGTCGGCCCCCGCCTGCTTCCCCTCGTCATCAACTCGCCTGACTGGCTGTTCAACCGCGTCTTCATGCGAAGCTGGAAGATCGACGCCAGGGCCCGCTCGTCGATGGCAGACGATCTTTCCGCGGGCCGGCTGACCGAGGTTGACCATATCAACGGCGAACTGGTCCGATTGGCCGAGCGGCTCGGCGAGGATGCGCCGATCAATCGCAGGATCGTCGAGCTCGTCCACCGGGCCGAGCAGGGCGCTCCGCACTGGTCGCCCGCCGACCTCAGGCGCGAAGTGCTGGGTTAAGCGCCGACGGGCCTGGAGGCGTCGCGCCGGGTCCGGTCGTAGAGCCACAGGATTGCGCCGGCGAATATCACGATCCCCAGCGGTACCGCCCAACCGAAGCTCTCGACGAGGGCGAGCACTTCGTTGCTGTTGGGATGCTGCGCCCGCTCTGCCCCCGCAACAAGCCCGGCAAAGAGCACGCCCATCAGGCTCTCGCCGACGATGAGACCGGTCGCCATCAGCGTTCCCATGCGCTCGGCGAAAGCGGGGCTTGCAGACTGGCGGGCCCAGCGGTTGTAAAGATAGCCGATCAGCGCACCGGCCGGGATCAGCAAGGTGAGCTCCATCGGCAGATAGATTCCCATGCCGACTGCAAGCCCCGGGAGGCTGTAGCGCTTGGTGTTCCGCCGAAGCAGCTCGTCGATGACAATGACGACGACCCCGATGAGAACGCCGGTGAAGATGAGGCTCCAGTCCAGCGTACCGCCCAGAACGCCCTGCGCGATGGTGGTGATGATGGTCGCCTGGGGTGCGGCCAGCGCCGTCTCCGGCCGCGCATTTGGCGCGCCCTGGAAGGTGAAGGCGGTGTTCATGAGGTCAAGGATCGGCGGGATGACGATCGCCCCGAAAATCACGCCGAACACCAGCGCAAGCTGCTGGCGCCATGGCGTCGCACCGACCAGCTGGCCGGTCTTGAGGTCCTGGAGATTGTCGTTGGAAATGGTCGCGACGCCGAACACGATCGCGGTGACGAACAGCGCGAAGGCCACCAGGCTCTGGGTTACCGTGGCATCGACGCTTCCGTAAATGGCGGCGAGAATGAGAGAGATGCCAAGGACCGACAATATGCCGACCCCGGAAATGGGGCTGTTCGAAGCGCCGATCAGGCCCGCCATGTAGCCGCAGACCGACGCAATCACGATGCCGGCGAGAAGAATGTATCCGATCGACAGCCCGAGGGTGAGCCCGACATCGGCCTGCAGTGCCCCGCTCTGCGCGAAATAGTGAAGCAGCAGGCCAATCGGCAGCATCGAGAAGATAATCGTGCCCGCGACGATCGTGATCGGAAGGTCGCGCTCGGTCAGCGCAAGCCCCTCTCCCTGGCCAGCCCGCCGGGCACGGTTGGCTGCCACCGCTGCCAGGATCCCCTTGACGATCGGGCCGATGATCTTGAGCAGCGTCCAGATCGCGGCGATGCCGATGGTCCCGGCGCCGATGATCCTCGCCTTGTCGCGAAATGCGGCTCCGATAAGAGCGTCGAGATCACCCCCGGCGGCGGCCTGCAGGCCCGGGTCCATGCTCCAGCTCGGGACCAGCCAGGCCCAGCTGATCAGCATGCCGATGAACATGGCCGTTCCCACCGCCATTCCGACGAGATGGCCAACGCCGATGAGGGCCATCGACAGGTTGGTCGCGATCGCGGATCCGCCGGTCCCGATCGGGAAGGACTGGCGGGCCGTCTCGGCGACGATCCTCGTCTTCGAAAGGATGAAATAGCCGGCCGAGGTCAGGCTGCTGAGGAGGATGGCGGCAAGGCCGCGGCGGTTCTCCTCGGCCCCGCCAACCCCGGCCCCGACCTTCAGCACCTCCGCGGCGGCAACGCCTTCGGGATAGGGAAGGTCCGAGCCGGTGACGAGCGCGCGCCTGAGGGGCACCGAATACATGACCCCCAGGATGCCACCGATCGCGATAACGGCGACCGAGAGCCAGTAGGGGAAGCCTGTCCACCAGCCGATCATGACCAGGCCCGGCAGGACGAAGATGATCGCGCTCAGCGTCCCCGCCGAGGAGGCGATCGTCTGCACGATGTTATTTTCCTGGATGGTCGAATCCCGGAAAGCCTTGAGCACGGCCATCGAGATGACGGCTGCGGGGATCGACGTCGCAAAGGTGATGCCGAGCCGGAGACCGAGGTAGACGTTCGCCGCGGTGAACAGCAGGGTGAGAAGCCCGCCAAGAACCACGCCGCGGAAAGTCAACTCGCGGATCGCGCCGGCCGGCGACGCCAAGCTCACCATCAATTCTCTCCCCAGATCTTCCTGTCTACCGGGGCGGGAAGATCCTCCCGCTCGAACCGTATGACGGTGTCGTAACGATTGAGCAGCAGCCGGTCACCATCGATTTTGAGTGGCTCGCGCACAAAGGCGCCCGCCCGGTAGGCCCCGCTCATGCGGGTCGAGGTGAGGTAGACGGCGGTGCCATCGCTCGTCCAGCGACCCTCGGCGGATTCCGAGACCGCGCCATAGTCGAGCTGGTAGAGAAAACTGCCGTCGGGCTCGAGCTCGAGCGCCGCGCCGATCTCCATCTGGTTGCTCCGGTAAAAACCGCCGGGCGACGGCAGGTCGGCCGCCGCCAAGAACAATGCTGCAAGGATCATTCCCAGCCAGACTCCAGGAAGCGGGTGGCAAAAGCGCAATGAAGTGCAACGCCCCTTGGGAGCACCGACTCGTCGAGCATCATCGCGGGATTGTGAAGCGGAGGACGAAGCGAGGCATCCTCGCCTTCGGGGGCGACGCCGAGGAAGGCCATTGCGCCCGGCACCTTTTCCAGCACGTAGGAAAAATCCTCGCCCCCCATGCTCGACGCCGGGAACTCGTAGAAATCCTCGCCCGCAATCGTTCGAACCAGGTCCACTGCGCGAGGATCATTGACGGTCGGGGGATAGCCGGCGTCGATCTCGACCTCGGCGCTGCAACCATGGGCGGCCGCGACATTGGTACACAGCCGCTCGAAAGCCTCGCGTCCCCTTTCCCTGCCCTCGTTCGACAGGGTGCGGAGAGTGCCGAGAAGCTCCACGCAGTCCGGCACGATGTTATGGCTGGTGCCTGCAGCGATGCGGGTGATTGAAAGTACCACGGGATCGGTCGGTGGCGTCCGGCGCGCGACATGGGACTGCAGCGCAAGGACGATTTCCGCTGCGATCGGGACCGGGTCGAGCGAATCCCATGGCATCGCGGCGTGCCCGCCTTTTCCGACAATGCGCGCCTTCAGCGTGTCGGTAGAGGCAAGCATCGTTCCTGCCCTGCAGGCCACCTTGCCATGGGCGAGCGTCGGCCAGACGTGCAGCGCGAAGGCAGCGTCGGGAAGCGGGTCGCCGAGCAGGCCTTCCTCGATCATCACCCGGGCGCCGTGATGGCCTTCCTCGCCTGGCTGGAACATGAAGAGGATGCGCCCGGTGAAGCGGTCACGTTTCCCGGCCAGGATCCTTGCCGCTCCGGCGAGCATTGCGGAGTGGCTGTCATGGCCGCAGGCGTGCATTCTCCCCGCGACCTTGCTTGCAAAATCAAGGCCGGTCTTCTCCTCGATCGGAAGAGCGTCCATGTCTCCGCGGAGAAGCACTGTCCGGCCCGGCCGCGCGCCCTGAAGCTCGGCAATGAAGCCGGCGCTCCGGCCGCTCCTTCGGATCTCCAGGGGAAGGCCTGCGAGGGATGCCTCGAGCTTATCCCTGGTGCGCGGGCAGTCGAGGCCGAGTTCGGGCTCGCCGTGGATCGCCCTTCGCAATCGGACGAGTTCGTCCAGTTCGGCTTCGGCCGAGGCGGTCCACTGGGCAAATTGCTCCATGGCCGGAACCCTAGCCGGCCTTCCCCTGCTCCTCAACTTGCTATTGAGGAGCGGTCATGTCCCGGAAGCGTTCCTCGCTATGGACCCTGTAATCCTCCAGATCCCTCTCGGCAGTGGCCTGGGCGGCCGCGCGCTTGGTGCCCATCGCCACGTCGAAGTTCACCAGGGCATCGGTCAGCGCCTTGGCTTCCGCCGGGCAAGCGGCCTTGACGGCCGTCGCATAGGCGTCGGCGGCCACATTGGCTTTCATCTGGTTGGTTTCAAACGATTTGAGACAGGCCGCGAACGCCTTTCGCGGCGCGTCGATCGACGAAGGATTTGGCGCTGCAACGGCAAGCGCCAGGACAAACGTAATCATACCCGTCCCCTCCACGGATATTAACGTTTGAGAAGAATGAACTTTCCGTCCAGAAAATCAACCTGGGAGCGGAAGAATCAGTCGATCCTGACCCCCGCCGGGACAGGCGAACTGTGCCGCCGGATGACCTGCCAGCTCTCGCCAACCCTTGCCCAGACGTCGGTCAGCAAGACCCGCTCGTCGATCAGCTGGCCGAGATAGCGCACCTGCCACTGTGCATCGACAGTAGCGACGATGACATTGTCGAGGGCAAGGCACTCGGTGACCCGCACCTCGAGGCTTGCAATGTCCATTCGCTCGAGCGCATCGATCCACTGGTCGAGGCTGACCGCGACCGAGCCGGTCGAGCGAATTCCGACCAGCTTGAATTGCGGGTGGATCAATCGCCGCAGAGCGGCCTCGTCCTTGGCAATGAGGGCATCGCGCCAGCTGCGCTCGAGGTCGCGGACATCGATGCACCCTGCCTCAGCGACCACGGAGCAGCCCTCCAAATATGCCTCGCAGCAGCGAGTTGCCGATCTGTCGGCCGACCGAGGAGGCAATCGACCTTCCGGCCGACTGCATCATCTTGTCCGCCATGCTCGGCCGAGCGGCTTCGCGGGCGCGCCGAGCCTCTTCCCGTTCCAGCTCCCGGCGGCGGCGCTCCGCTTCGCGCTCGGCCTCGCGCTGGGCTCGTGCTGCCTCCTTTTCCGCGGCAGCGCGCTGACGGGCAGCTTCCTTCTCGGCCGCGGCCTGCTGGCGGGCAGCTTCCGCGGCTGCCTTTTCCGCCGCGGTGCTGGCCCTCGCTGCTGCAGCCGCCGCGGCCGCTTCGTCAGCCTTCGCCTTCAATATTTCCTCGGCACTGTGACGGTCGAGAAGTCCGTCATACTTGGTCCCGATTCCATCAGTCTGGATCAGGACAGCGCGCTCCTGGCTGGTGAGTGTTCCCACCCGGGAGCGCGGCGGCTTGATCAGAGTCCGCTCGACCGGCGACGGGGCGCCGTCCGGGAGGAGCAGCGACACGAGCGCCTCGCCAACCTTGAGCTCCGTAATTGCCGAGGTGACGTCGATTTCGGGATTTGGCCGAAAGGTCTCGGCTGCGGACTTGACTGCTGCCTGGTCGCGCGGCGTGAAGGCGCGAAGCGCGTGCTGGACCCGGTTGCCAAGCTGGCCCGCGACATCGTCAGGAATGTCGATCGGGTTCTGGGTGATGAAATATACTCCCACCCCCTTGGACCGGATGAGGCGGACGACCTGCTCCACCTTCTCGAGGAGCGCCGGCGGCGCGTCGTCGAACAGGAGATGTGCCTCGTCGAAGAAGAAGGCGAGCTTCGGCTTGTCAGGGTCACCGACCTCGGGAAGCAGTTCGAACAGCTCGGACAGCAGCCACAGGAGGAATGTCGAATAGAGACGCGGACTGGCCATGAGCTTATCCGCCGCGAGGATGTTGACGATGCCCCTTCCAGCCTCGTCTATCTTCAGGAAATCCTCGAGATCGAGCGCGGGCTCTCCGAAGAAATTGTCGCCGCCCTGGGCGCGGAGCTGCAGCAATGACCGCTGGATGGCGCCGACGCTCGGCTTCGAGACATTGCCATATTCGAGCGTGAGCTCGTCCGACCGCTCGCCGATGTTGACCAGCATTGCCTGGAGATCATCGAGGTCGAGGAGCATCAGCCCCTCCTTGTCCGCGACGTGGAAGGCAATGTTTAGGACGCCTTCCTGGACCTCGTTGAGGTTCATCAGCCGGCCGAGGAGAAGCGGACCCATTTCGCTGACCGTCGTGCGGACCGGGTGGCCCGCCTCGGCGAACAGGTCCCAGAACTGGACCGGGAAGCCTTCGTAGGACCAGTCGTCATAGCCGATCTCGCGGGCCCGGGCCGAAAATGGCTCGTGGGTCTTGGCATTGGCGGCACCAGGCATCGCCAGCCCGGCAATGTCGCCCTTCACGTCAGCGATGAAGGTCGGAACGCCTGCGCTCGACAGGCCCTCCACGATCCCCTGGAGCGTGACCGTCTTGCCGGTGCCGGTTGCGCCGGCAATCAGCCCGTGGCGGTTCGCCCGTTTCAGTTCGAGCTGCTGCGGCTTCTCGCCTCCGGGGCCCGACCCGATGAAGATGCTCCTTGGGGTTTCAGTCGCCATCGGCCTGCTGCACTCCTTCAGCCCAGGCCGCGGAGCCTAGGACGAAGGAGTGGTTGCAACAAGCCGGCTCGTTAGTTGGCGGCGATGTCGATCCCGAAAAAGGCCTCGGGCTGCTGGCCGCGCTTCACCAGGAGAAGGACGCTGTTGCGCCCGGCGCGGCGCGCTTCCTCGACGGCGGCAAGCACTTGCGTCGGAGCAGTGACTCCCTGGCGGTTCACCGAGAGGATGACGTCACCCCGCCGGATACCTTTCTCGGCAGCATCACTTCCTGCCTGGACCGAGGTAATCACCACGCCCCGCGTATCTTCCGGGAGGTTGAGCGCGCGGATGATCTGCGCATTCAGCGGCTGCATCGAAAGGCCAAGCGCGGTACCCGGCTCGACGGGTGTTTCCTCGCCGAGCGCCTCGTCCTGCCCCTGGGTCCCGCCAGCCTGGCGCGCCAGCTCTTCCTCGGTCGGGCGCTGGCCCACCTGGACCTGCAACGTCCGGCGGCGTCCGTCGCGGATGATCTCGACCGGTACCTTGCTGCCGACACTGGTGTTGGCGATGATGTAGCTTACCGTCTCGTCCGGAGTGACTTCGCGGCCGGCGACGCGCACGATCACGTCACCCTGCTGGATGCCGGCCTTCGCGGCCGGTTCGCCCGGGACGACCGAGCGGACGAGCTCGCCGCGTTCCTTGGCGAGGCCGAGGCTCGCTGCAATGCTCTCGTCAAGAGGCTGGAGCCCGACGCCGAGATAGCCTCGCTCGGGGCGCTGGCCGCGGCGCAGCGCATCGATGACGGGCTTGGCTGCCTCTGCCGGGATCGCGAGCCCGATCCCGACGCTGGCGCCGGTCGGGGAGATGAGCGCCGAATTGATGCCGATGACGTTGCCGGCCATGTCGAACATCGGCCCGCCGCTGTTGCCCATGTTGATGCTGGCATCGGTCTGGATGTAGCGGTCATAGGCACCAACGCCGGTGATGCCGCGATGCATCGCGGAAATGATGCCAGCCGTGACGGTCCCGCCAAGGCCATAGGGATTGCCGATCGCGACGACCCAGTCGCCCACCCGCGCGCGGTTCGAGTCGCCCCAGTTCACATAGGGAAGGTTGTTGCCCTCGATCTTGAGAAGGGCGAGGTCGGATGCCTGGTCACGGCCAATGATCCTGGCCGGGAACTCGCGGCGGTCAGGAAGGGTGATGGTGATGCTGTCGACCGTTCCGGTGCCGTTCACGCCCTGGATGAGGTGATTGTTGGTGACGATGTAGCCGTCAGGCGAAATGATGAATCCCGAGCCAAGCGACCCGGCCTCGCGGGTCTGGGGAGTCTCCTGGCGCGGGTCCTGCGGCAGCTGGCCGCCAAATCGCCGGAAGAACTCCTCGAACGGGTCAACCTGGCGCCTTACCGGGACACGCTGTTTCGTTGAAATGTTGACGACCGCCGGCGCGAGCCGAGCGGCAAGGTCTGCAAATGACGTCGGCGCACCGGCCCTCGGCGCAATGGCCGCAGGGGCGTTCTGCGCCACCTGCGCTCCGGCCTGGCCGGTCGCGACCGAGAATGCGGTGCCTCCCAAGAGCAGGGCCATGGCGACCCCATAAGCATAGCGCACGGGTCGAAACTCCTTCGTCGAACTCATTCTAATCCTCGCTTGGCTTTCGCGACATCACGGATAAACGCTAGGTCAAGCGCATGAACGCGAATTGAACAGCGCTGGCTCCTATCGTCCAGTAAATTCCTTCAGATATTCGTTGTTTGGCGACAGTATCATGTTGGTTGGCGCCGATTTGCCGCCCTCGTCCGGAAGGAATGTGGTCTGGTAGGACTGCATGGCCCGGTAGAAGTCGTAGAAGTCGGGGTCCTTGCCAAAGGCAGCGGCATAGATTCGGGCGGCCTCGGCATCGGCCTCGGCGCGGATGATCTGCGCGCGCTTCTGACCCTCGGCGCGGATCGAGCGGGCTTCCTGCTCGCGGGCCGTGCGCATGCGGTCATAGGCGGAATCGAGCGGCGAGCCGCTCGGCAGGTCGGCCTTCTTGATTCTGACGTCGACGATCTCGACCCCATATTGCTGAGACACCCGGTTGAGGCCGGCACGGATATTTTCCATCGCGCCCTCGCGCTCGGGGGAGAGCAGCGAGGCGAACGGCCGCTTGCCGAGCTCGTTTCTGAGCTGCGAGCCGAGAATCGGTCGGAGAGCGCGCTCGACGCCCTCGACCGACCGCGCGGCAAGGTACATGCGAAGCGGGTCGACGACGCGGTAACGGGCGAAGGCATCGACTTCCAGCCGGCGCTGATCGGTCGACAGGACCTGCTGCTTGTCCATGTCGAGGTCGCGAACCCGCTTGTCGATCCAGACGATGTTCTCGGCGAACGGGATCCGGAACGCGAGGCCTGCGCCCTCGCCACCGAACTGGGCGCCGGGGCTGTAGCGGTTGATGATTCGAACCGGCTTGCCGAACCTCGCGACGACGCCCTGGCGGGTTTCCGGGACGATCGACACCGTGCTCAGCATCAGGATCAGGATGACGAAGACGATCGCGACTGCCGCGAACGGGTGACGACGGACCATTTCCATCAGCGGGCCTCCCCCTGGCCGGGGTTGCGCCGAACCTGGTTCAACGGAAGATAGGGTGTCACCCCGGGGGTCTCGACGATCGTCTTGTCGACGTTTCTCAGGACGCGCTCCATCGTTTCATAATACATTCTGCGGCGGGTCACCTCGGGTGCCAGCCGGTACTGCTCGTAGACCTTGTCGAACGCGGTCGCCTCGCCCTGGGCAATCTGGCGAAGCTGAAGCGCATAGGCATTGGCCTGGTTGATGTCGCTCTGCGCAGCCTGCTGGGCGGCAGTCACCTGCTTGAACGCCTCGTTGACCTGCGCGGGCGGGTCGGCCTGCCGAACCGCGACACCCTGGATCAAGACGCCCGACTGGTATGAGTCCAGCGTCTGCTGCATCTCCTCCTGCACCCGGGCCTCGATTTCGCCCCTGGCGGCGCCCATCGCGTCTTGGAGACTGACCTGCGAGATGACCTGGCGCATGGCGCTTTCGGCAACCTGCCTGATCGTATCCTCGGGAGCCGCCAATTCGTAGATGAACTGCTCGGGGTCGCGGATATTCCAGCGGACCTGGTAGGCGAT
>JAJJPO010000093.1:0-18849 GCA_032907585.1 Sphingomonas sp.
CGAAACGGTCCGCGGCGAAGGATATCGGGCGTTTCGGCCATGATGTCGCTTCGCCTGCGCCTCTTCGCGCTGCTGGCCGCCGCAACGATGCTGGTCTGGTCGGCAGCCGCGGTGTGGATCTACCTGCATACTCGAGCGGAAGTACAGCGCGTCCTGGATCGCCGGCTGATCGAGGCAGCGACGATGGTCGCGTCACTGGCTGAAAATAGCGATGTCTTGATGCCAACCGGGCAATCCCGCGTCGTTGCAGTGCCTCGCTACAACCGGCAGCTGGCTTGCCAGATCTGGTCCCTGGACGGACAATTGGTCGGGCAGTCGAGCGGCGCGCCGACGGAGAGACTGGCGACCGGTAGACCCGGCATGTCCGAACGAAGCATCGGGGGAGAGACCTGGCGGGTATATACGATTGCAGATCCCGAACTGGGCATCAGCATTTCCGTCGGCGACAGCCTGGGCGTCCGGCAGGGGCTGATCCGCGATTTGATGATGGGGCTGCTTTTGCCCGCACTGGTGGGGCTTGCAGCCTTGTCATTTCTCATCTGGACGGCAGTCGGAACCGGGCTTGCACCGTTAAAGACGATTTCGGAACGGCTGCGCCAGCGAGATCCCGCGGACTTCTCACCGCTCGCAATTGCACGACCGACCCGGGAAATCCTGCCGCTTGTCGAGGCAATCGACATGCGATCGGCCAGGCTGGAGCAGATCCGCGTCACCGAACGCCACTTCATCGCCAGTGCCGCACATGAACTGCAGACGCCGCTCGCAGGGTTGCGCACCCACGCCCAGATAGCCCAGCGCACGGACGATCCCGCCGTTCGCCGCCAATCGCTGCAGAACATCGAGGAGTCAGTCGACCGGACGGCCAGGCTGGTGCAGCAGTTGCTCGCCCTCGCCCGCGAAGAAAGCGAACTCGATCGATCGGAACCTGTTTGGCTCGGGCTCGCAGGCCTGGTTCGCGCGATCGAGCAGGAATTTCATCACGCACTCGAAGCCGGCGAGATCCGCGTGGAGACGACGGCAGAAGCGGCGGCGATGGAGGTCTGCGCCGTCGAGGTGGAATTGCTCCTCGCGCTCAAAAATCTGGTTAGCAACGCGATCAACCACTCGCCGAAAGGCGGGCTTATCCAGATTGATACCGTGGTTGGAAGCGGTGAAGCAGGGATCTGCATTCGCGACAGGGGACCCGGGATCGCCAGTGGCGAGCTGGAGAAGGTCCGCGGCCGCTTCGTACGTGGTTCGACGGCACGTGGCGTCGGTTCAGGGCTCGGCCTTTCGATTGTCGAGGTCGTGGCTTCGCACTTCGCGGGCCGGCTCGACCTGCACAATCTGCCGGATGGTGGAATGGAAGCAATTCTTTGGATTCCCGCCCAAATGACGCGGTTTCGATAGGTACTTGGCCCTCCTGTCGCATGGGAAGTGGGCAAATGCCTTTGCGGAAGGCAGGAATCGCCAGGTTGCGCATGCATGCCACTCCAGGAGCGTCACACCTCCCGCCCTGTCGATGAAAACTGCCAGTTCGTGCCTGTTATCGGCGTTCCCGGCAGGCGTATGGGATTGCGACGGGCGGTGGGCGGACAATATCGTCCGCATCCAGCCGGGCGCTGAGAAGCGGATAGGGCCGAGCATCGAACATGGGATAGACCAGAAACTGCATCAGGGTCGTCAGCCCCTCGGGTCGATCCAGCGGCCTGAGGATCTCGGCAGCCCGTTCCGTTTCTCCCAGCAACAAGGCGCTGTGCCATGCACCCGACGTCGACGCATCGGGAAGCCCGGCGATACGGGCGGCTATCTCTCGGCCCCCGTTCCCTCCATCGGCGCAGGCTTGCCTGAGTTCCGCCAGGAGCTTGTTTTCATCCGGAAGTCCGCTCGCCCGCAAATTGGGAAGCAGGGCCCGGGCCTCGTTCCTATGGCCGCCCCAGAGCAGTGCCCGGTGCGACTGGTACTGGATGAGCGCTTCTCCCGGGCTTCGGGCAAGCTGCTCCCGGGCCCGACGGACGGCGTTCGGGATGTCCAGCGCCAGCACCGAGGCGGTAATGGCGCGTGATCGGGGCGAGCCTCCCTCGATCGAAAGCGTGTGGATCCGCTCTGCCGCCTTCGCCATCAGCCCGCGGTCCTCGGCATATCCTGCGAGGTCGACCAGCTCCTCCCACGTGTCGACGTCGCGCGGGCGCTGTTCGAGATACAGCAGCATCAGGCGAAGCGCCTCCTTGAACCTCAGGTCCATCAGGGCCCTCGACGAGCGATACTTGAAGTTCTCGGGCCGACCCTGGCTGGAAGCGATCGCCGCATCCACCCGTTTCAGATATTCACGCAATCGCATTGCATCGCTGCCACGCCTTTCGGTGGCCGACGAACCCACGCGGGTGGCATTGCCGAACCAGCTTTGTGCTGCTTCCCACTGCGCGGCTGCGAAACCGGGATCGATGGTGCGCGCCCTTTCATAGGCTTCCGAGGCCCGGCGGACATCCTCGTCCGCACCGGTGATCAGGCCGTGCTGTTCGAATGCCAGCCCCTTGAGATACTCCTCATATGCGTCGACCGAGCGCGTACCGAGGCGGACCATCTCTTCAAGCCGTCGCGGGCTCATGACGGTGTTGAGCGCCCTGGCGATCGCGATCGCAATATCTTCCTGGATGGAAACGACATCCTGTGCCGGCCGGTCGTAATTTTGCGACCAGAGATGGAATCCATCGGATGCCCGGATCAGCTGGGCGGTCACGCGAACGCGGTCCCCGTCGCGCCGCACCGAGCCCTCCAGGACATGCGCGACGTTGAGCCTCCGGCCAATTTCCCTGATGTCGCCCGGCCTTATCGACATGGTAGACGTGCGGGCCGCGACGTGCAGGTCGGGCGTGCGTGCGAGGCTGTTCAATATTTCCTCGGTGAGGCCGGCCGCGAACCACTGCTGGTCCTGGCCCGGCGACAGGTCCTCGAACGGCAGGACCGCTATGGACTTGGGATGCGCGGTGGCGGCGGGTACCGTCTCCTCCGGGGCACTGGTCCGAAGCATGACGACAGCAGCAGCGCCAAGGACGAGCATCAGCACTGCTGCCAGCCAAAACCAGCGTGGGATGCCCTTCCCGCCGGACTGGTGGAGCCGCGCGGATGGCGAGGCAATTGCGGCACTCGGCGGCACGTCGCTGGCGACGGCATCGCTCAGGAACCTGTAGCCCCTGCCGTAGACGGTCTGGATCAGGCTGGGGTCGCGGGCATTGTCGCCGACAGCCTGGCGGATCTCCTTGACCGCTGTCGTCAACACCGATTCCGACACGGCAAGCCCGGGCCACACGCGATCAAACAGCTCGTCCTTGGTGACGAGGGTACGCGGCCGTTCCATCAGGGCGCGGAGCAGTCCAAACGCCTTGCCCCCAAGCCGGACCTGCCGGTCACCGCGCCACAGCCGCTCGTCGCGTCGATCGATCCAGAGCGAACCCGCGATCAGATATCGTTGCTGTTCCATTTTTCGTCAGCAGTCCGGCAGGATCGGCCCTCGGTTGCCCCCTTTTCGGAAAGCGTCCTCAGAATTGTCTCAGATTAGTCGATTTCGAGCCAGGGCACTAGCGGCACGGCTAACACGCTGAATTACAAGCGATTTAACCCTCATAATTCAGCCGAGCCGAAAAAATGGTGGCTCATAACTTTCCACGAGCTTCGCAGGACTCCGTTGCCGCTCTCAATGCACAAGCCCCGCCCATCTGGTCCGGGCCAGCACCGCGATCGGGGCGCGCAGCAAGCGCGCGCATCAAGCAAGGAGTGAACATGTTTCAGGCATTTAATTTCAAGGACGTCCTGGAGGCATCGGTGCGAGGCGCCTGGCAGATCGAGGATGTCCTGCGGAGGGCGCGCGGCTCGATTTCGGTCGCAACCTCATGCCAGAGAACCTGGCAAGAACCGAGGCCGCGCCCGGTCTCGGCCCCGAGCAGCGGCTCGTGCTCAACCAGATCCGCGGCCATGAATATCTGACCCTGTTCGGGGTAGTCGAGGAGTTCATCCTTCCATTCGTCCTCGATCACGCAAGGCCTCAGCTCAACGGCAATGACGAACGCGTCCGCGCGCTTCTCAATTTCGCCAGCGAAGAGGCCAAGCACATCCACCTCTTCAAGCTCTTCCACCAGCGCTTCACCGATGCCTTCGGCACGAGTTGCGAGGTGATCGGTCCTGCCGAGGCAATTGCCGCCGAAATACTTCGCCACGACCCGCTCGCCGTCGCGCTGCTGATCCTCCACATCGAGTGGATGACCCAGCGGCATTATGTCGAGAGCATCCGCGACGATGGCGAGCTCGACCCGTTGTTCAAAAGCCTGCTCAAGCACCACTGGATCGAGGAAGCGCAGCACGCGAAGCTCGACACCCTGGTGGTCGCGGCGCTCGCCGAGGGCCGGGACGATGCCGGGATCGAAAGGGCAATCGACGAGTATCTCGAGATGGGAATGTTCCTCGACAATGGCTTCAAGAGCCAGGCCGAGCTGAACATCGACGCGCTCGAAAAAGCGACCGGAACGAAGATCGCCGACGAGGCCCGACCTGCACTGGTCGAGCAGCAGCACCAGGCGCTGCGCTGGACCTACATCGGCACCGGCATGACGCATCCCAAGTTCGTTGCGACCCTCGCCGAACTTTCACCGGCAGCTCGCGATCGCATCGCCGAGGTCGCCCCGATCTTCTCCTGAACCATCATTACGAAAGGAAGCATAAGATGCTTGATATCACCACCAGCCGGGTCAACGGGATCGACCTCGAGGCGCTCGACGAGACCGTTGCGGCGATCAACCAGGACGCCGCGAAAGCCAATGTCCAGTTCCGGGTCAGGACGGAATGGGCCGGCCAGACCCGATCCACTTCCACCGTCGATGGCTACCGCATCGGGGGCCAGGAAGTTGCCCGGCGCTTCGCGATTGCCGCGGATGAACCGCACGAACTGCTTGGCACCAATGAGGCGCCCAACCCGCAGGAACTGCTGATGAGCGCGGTCAATGCCTGCATGATGGTGGGCTATGTTGCCCAGGCGTCGATCCGCGGGATCAACCTCGAAAGCTGCACGATCGAAACCGAGGGGGAACTCGACCTCAGGGGCTTCCTAGGGCTCGATGAAAATGTCCCGAACGGCTACCGGCACGTCGATTATGTCGTGACGATGAAGGGCGACGGGACTCCCGAGCAATATGAGGAGATCCACCGGGCCGTGCAGGCCACCTCGCCCAACTTTTTCAACATGGCGCAGCCTATCCAAATGCGTGGCAGGCTTGCCGCCGGCTGAACCGGAAAAGGGGCGGCCGTGGCCGCCCCTTTCTCCAGGGAGTGGACGGGGATGATTTCAAATTCCATCCAGCTTCAACCTTACCGGAAGAACATTGGCCCAGGCCACGGGCATGGCGAGCGTTCGAACCGGCTGACCATCGCGAGAGGCATCCGAGACATGAACCCGAACAAGGCACTTTGGGAGAAAGGTGATTTTACGCGCATCGCGTCGGCGATGCGCCAGAGCGGCGAGGAACTCGTCGATTCCATTGGCATCGAACGGGGCATGGAGGTCCTCGACCTCGGCTGCGGAGACGGGACCACCGCGGTTCCCGCGGCAAGGCGTGGCGCAAGGGTACTTGGCGTCGACATTGCCTCGAACCTGGTCGCGGCGGGCAACCGCCGCGCAAGGGCGGCAGGACTTGCCAACCTTGCGTTCCAGGAAGGCGACGCTTCAAGCCTCGACGAGATCGGCGACGAGAGCTTCGACAAGGTTGTCAGCATCTTCGGGGCGATGTTTGCGCCCCGACCCTTCGACGTGGCCCGCGAAATGGTGCGGGTGACCCGGCCCGGCGGGCGGGTCGTCATGGGCAACTGGATTCCCGGTGATCCGACGCTTGTCGCGCAGATACTGAAGATCAGTGCCGCCTTTACGCCGCCACCGCCCGAAGGCTTCGTCAGCCCGGTAAGCTGGGGCATCGAGGATAATGTCCGGCAGCGCTTCGATGCCGCCGGCGTCGGCCCCGAGAATATCTCATGCGAGCAAGCAACCTACGTCTTTCGCCACGCCGGTCCCCCGTCGGAATTCCTGTCTGTCTTCCGTGACTATTACGGCCCGACGATGAACGCCTTCGAGGCGGCTGCGAAGGATGGCCGGGACGCCGAGCTGGAAAAGGAGCTTGGAGCGCTGTTCGAAGCCCAGAACCAGGGCAGCGCGGAGCATACCGTGATACCTGCCACCTACCTCAAGGTGACCGTGACCTGTCCCTAGTGTTTCTCGTGGGTGCGAGGGCTCAGGTGAGCTCCTGGTCAGCGCGAAGGCCAAGCCCACCTTCGCGCTGGATCAGGATCCCGTTCAGCAGGCTGTTGGCAATCCGCCTCGCATTCTCGTGAACATGCTCCCTCGCCTCGGCCGAGCCCAGCTCGTCGAGCGTCGAGGCAAAGAGCTCGAGCCAGCGAACGAACAGCGGACGATCGAGGCCGGGGATGGCCATGTGCCTTGCCATCGGGCTTCCGAAGAACTCCCCGCTGCTGAACAGCACGGACCGCCAGAAACGCTTCATCTGGCCGAGGTGGACCGGCCAGTTGGAGACATGTTCCTCGAAGATTGGACCAAGGGCCTCATCGCCTCGCACGCGCTCGTAGAACCTGTCCACGAGGTCCGAAACGAACTGGTCGTCGATGCCGACCTCGGCAGCAGCCTGGCGCTTGGCCTGGCGCGCAGCCAGTGCGTGCGGGGAGGTGGGTCCGCTGTTCATCGATCTTTCTCGACTTCCTGCAATTTGCTCGGTGACGTCCTTCCCAACATAGGGCCGGCGGATTTGGATCAATAGGGAAATACCCTTATCAATCGACGATAATGAAGATCCGCAGCACTGGATCGCGGGGGCGATGGAGCGCAGGAATAAAATGCCAGGCCATGAACGAATAACCGATGAAGTCGCGGCCGCTGCATTCTGGCGTCTTGTTCGCCACCTTCAGCATCGAACGGACGCGCAGAACGTCGACCTCATGGGCCTTGCGGGATTTTGCCGTAACTGCCTTTCCAACTGGATCGAGGAAGAAGCAGAGAGGGCCGGGGCGCCGATCACCAGGGAGGAAGCCCGCGAACTGGTCTATGGAATGCCCTACGAGGAATGGAAGCAGCGCTACCAGACCAGGGCGACCCCCGAGCAGATCGCAAGAATGGACGAAAGCGTCGCTCGCAACAAGGAATGATGCTCACCTGGCGCCAGCGCCAGTGGGTGCCCGGCCGCCTCCAGGGTTCAGCGCAGATGCCGGGCCAGCCAGCGATCGATTTCCCACATGACGTGCAGCTGAGATTCACGGGCCCGGTAATTATGGTCCTCGCCCGGCAGAAGAACGAGGCGGGCAGGCTTTCCCATGCCGCTTAGCGCGGCATAGAGCCGCTCGCTCTGGATCGGCTCGGTTCCCCGGTTGGAGTCCGCGGTACCGTGAACCAGGAGAAGCGGCTCGTTGATCCGGTCGGCATGGACGAACGGGCTCATCGCCAGATAGGTCTGCGGCGCTTCCCAGAAGCTTCTCTTCTCCGATGCCTGGAAGCCGAACGGCGTCAAGGTGCGATTATAGGCACCGGAAAGTGCAACCCCGGCCTGGAACAGGTCGCTGCTGGCAAGCAGTGAAGCGACCATTGCCGCTCCATAGCTGTGCCCGCCGATGGCGACGCGGTCGCGGCTGGCAATGCCGAGCTCGACCAGCTTCGAAATGGCAGCCTCGGCGTTCGCGACGAGCTGCGGGACATAGCTGTCGTTCGCCGGTTGCTCCTTGCTTCCGAATATCGGCATGTCAGCCATGAAGACCGCGTAGCCCCTGCCCGCGAGGAGGATCGGCAGGTCGTCGAACCCCGACGGGCGAACGAAGCGGTCCGCGCTGATGGCCCGGGGAGCAAGGGTGCGGCCCTCGGCCACGGACGAAGGATAGGCCCAGATGAACAGCGGCAGTGGCCCGTCGCTCGCTGCGCCATGGCCAGCAGGAAGGTAAAGGGTCCCGGCAAGCTCGGCACCGTCGTCTCGACGGTACCGTATCTGCCTGGTCTGGATGCCGGCGTAGCCCGGGGCCGGATCGGCAAAGTGGGTGAGCTGTCGGGCGTTCCTTCCCCTCACGACGAAGAGGTTGGGCGGCATGTCGGCACCTTCCCGCCAGGACAAGATGCCGGCCGCGGCCGGGTCCAGCGGCGCAACCAGCTGCTCGCCGGGCTGCTCCCTGACGAGCTGGCTGACCTGGCCCGTCTGGAGGTCGAGCGAGCCCAGACCGTCGGGCAGGAGAAGCATCGCCGATCGGCCATCGCTCGACAGCAGCAGCCGGCCATCGCGAGCCTCGGCGAGACTGCCGGCACCATTGCCACCGCTGAACGGGCGTCGCTGCAGCAGCCGGGGCTTCTCGAGGCCGGAGGGATCGATGGCATAGCGGTCCTCGGCACTAACCGACGCCGAGCTGCCGGCGACGATGGCGAGGTCGGGACGGGCCCAGTAGACATTCTGGAACTGGAGAGGAAGGTCGGCCACCAGGCCGGGGCGCGAGGTGAAGGGAGCGGAGAGACTGAACAGGCGGTCCTTGCGAACCTTTCCGCCGTACGTCTCTGCCCAGAACAGGGTGGCCGGGGCGTCCGCTCGCCATTCGACCGCACGGGGGCCCGCGGGAATCTCCGACAGTCCCGCAAGGGCGGTCCTTCGGTCGGCGAGGTTCAGAACCGTGCGGCCCCTGCGATCGATGACGCTGATCGCCTGCGGATAGGCCGAATATGGAAGGGTGTAGCTGAAGGGCGCCTTCAGCTGGCGCGTGAGAATATAGCGGCCGTCAGGCGATGGAAACGCCTCGACATAGAGGCCCGGCTTGCCGACCAGTTCGAGCCTGGCACCGGCCGCCGGGACAACGGCCAGCCTCGAGGAAGCATAATGGGCGAACAGCGCCTCGTCATGTGCGCCAGACAGATAGCTCCTCGACGTTCCGCAGCCCTTGCCGGGGCCGCAGTCGAACACGACCGGCCCCGACGGCGCCGCGGGGGCCGGCGGTGCTGCGCCGCGCCCCGACGGGACCATCCTCGCGAGCAATGCCGAGCTGTCCGCCAGCCATTGATAGGGGGAGGGGAATGCCGCGTTGATGCCGCTGGCGACGAGCCTGGCTTCGCCGCTGGAAGCAGTGGCCACCCACAGGTCGACCGATCCGGTTCCCAGCAGAAGGAAGGCAAGGCGCCTGCCGTCCGGGGACCATTGCGCGTTGACGAGGCGCGCGCCGGCCGGCAGCTCGACCTCGAGCGGGCGTCCGCCCACCAGGGGGTGGAAGCGCAGTCCGGAAAATGACGCGGCACGGCTCGGCCCGTTGTTCCGCGGGTTGATCGTCAGGCCTCCAAGCCTGAGCTCCGGCTCCGCGAGCTCCGCGATCGACGGCTGCCCGGCGCGCTCGAGCAGCGCAATCCTGTCGCGCGGCGGCGCCAGCAGCACGAGCGGCCGGGCCGGGGCAAGGATCGCGTCCGCCATCGGATCCGGCGGCAGGCGATACTCTATCGCACCGCTCTCGACCGGCTCGGCCGGAGTCGCGTGAAGCGGCCCGGCGGCGAGCATTGCCGCGATCGCGGCCCGCCGGGCCCATTTTCCTGGAGCCTTTGCCAGCCCGCTCACCTACCGCTTGGAAAAGCGGTTGAACGCGTCGTCGACCAGCTGCGCGATGTACATCCGGTTGGCCTGCGTCGCCTCGTCGCCGCGGTTGGAGCGCTTGCGCGCGTCATCCCGAAGCGAGGAAAGCTCGGCATAGACGATTGGGCGTGCAAGGTCATAACGCATGTCCTTGGCCTCATAGACATCGATCAGCCGCCGGACATATTTGACCTGGAGGCTCCGGCGGAAGCTGTTGACGTTGCCCTTGGCATCCGCAGCAAAGATTGCCCGGGTCAGTTCTCCCAGCATCTCGGCAACCGTGTAACTGTTACCGTAGCTGGTCGAATCCGCCATTCGCTGAAGCGTAGCGGCGCTCAGCAGATGGTCGAGGACCTTCGACTGCATGCTCCAGACATCGCTGTGTATAGCCGGGACGTCGACGCCGCTCTGGCCGCGGCGCTGCTCGAGCAGGTAGGCGAAATAGCCCTCCGGATAGGAGAATGCGTCCGGTGCGAAGAAATAGTCGCTGAGGAGCTTCATCGCCCGTCGCTGGTCTTCGCTGCTGACCGGCGTCAGCGGGACCCGGTTTTCTGCATGGCCGCCAACGATCCCGCGGTCGACATAGACGCCGCCTACGAAGCGCGAGATTGCCTGCCCGTGACGCGAGTAGATCGATGACAGGAGCTCGTGCGCCCGAAGCAGGTTGTCGTAGGTCTCGTCGGGAGACATGACCCGCTCGCGAAGACGCCCCTGGGCATCGCGGATCATGTCCATCTGCATCCTCGCGAAGGTCAGCGGCTCGCTAGACATGTCGTAGGGGATGACCCGTGGATCAATGCCGCGGCCCACGCTCCGCATATCCTCGGAGTCGTTGCCGAACAATAGTCCCGGGCCGCCGGCAGCCGTGAGATGCCCGTCGCGGACGGGGCCGACATTCATCGCCGGCGAATAGCCGAACGCGATTGCCCAGTAGTCATAGGGTCCCGGGACCGTCGGATAGACGGGCTGGGTTCCGTTGCTCTGGGGAAGGATGTTGGCAGCCGGATAGTCCATCACCGAGCCGGTAATCGGCTCGCCTGCAGGCAGGCTTCCCTGCAGTTCTTCGATCGGGCGGTAATAGGAGGCCTTCATGTTGTGGCTGAGGCCAAGCGTGTGGCCGATCTCGTGCATCACGAGATAGCTCAGGCTGTCGTGAACGATCTTGCGGAGGCTTTCCTCGGTCTGCCCCGGGGCAAGGCCGGTCGTGCCGGCCATCAGCATGGCCTGCGCAAAGCCAAGGGTCAGCCTCGACTGGGCCGCGGCGCGGCACTCGTCAGACGCCTCGACCGACCCGTCACTGCCGGCCGCGGCATCGCCAAGGAAGATGTCGTCGAGCAGCAGCTGGCGGCGGACATTGGCCTGTTCGAGAACGATGTTCGCGGCGATGATCTCGCCGGTGCGCGGATTGACCGCCGACGGGCCGTAGCCGTTATAGATCGGGCTCGGAGAAGCGATCCACTGGATGACATTGTAGCGGATGTCGCCGGCATCCCAGTCGGCATCGTCGGGCTGGATCTTGACCTCGATCGCGTCGCGGAACCCGGCCTTCTCGAAAACCTGGTTCCATTTCAGAGCGGCCTTCCGGATGGTCTCCCGATACTCGAGCGGCGTCGTGTTCTGGATCCAGTAGGTGATTGGCTTTTTCGGCCTGGAGACAGCTGCCTGGGGGTTGGCCTTCTCCAGGCGCCAGCGACGGATCTTGTCCTCATATGGGAGGCCCTCGACCGAGCTCAAGTTGGTCTGGCGGACCGTGAAGAAGCCTACCCGCGGGTCGTCGAGCCGCGCTGAATAGCCTTCTTCCGGCATCGGCGTGAAATTATGCTGGATGAACACGCTCGCAGGCTGGGGGCCGGATTTATACTCGAAGACATATTCGGCGAGGACCGAGCTGTTCTCCGGATAATTGCGGACCGCGCGCACGCTGGTCTTTTTCTTGCTGAGCGTCGGGCTGAGGCCGAATGCCTTCAGCAGCGGGTTGGCCTCGCCGATGCGGAACAGGTCGGTTCCTTCGAACAGCGGATTGGCTGCGATGATGATCCGCTCGTCGTCGTCGTCCTTGGCGACGACGTTGAGAACGGCCATCACCGCGTCGGGATTGTTGACGCCCTGCGCTCGGGCAAGTGGCGTATCGGCGTCGAAGACATAGTCGGTGTTCTGCCGGACGACGTTCACCTCGTTGAAGTCGCGCTGGAACTTGACGATGTAATTGTCCTTCATGTCGCCCGCGGTGCGCAGGCCGGACAGGATGCCGACCAGTCCGCCCACGCCGCTGTGGACGTAGGTGTAATAGATATATTCCTTGCCGAGCTGCTCGCGGCTCAGCTCGAGGAACACGGCGCCGCTATTATCGTCCCGGTACATCGGGAAGAGCCCGTCGATCCGGGTCTTCTCCTTGACGAATTCCTTGATGGTCTTGACCTTGGGCTTGGGCTTTTCCGCATCGGACGCGGCGCCGTCGCCCTTCGCCGGACAATCTCCGCCGGTGCAGGCATCCTCGGCCTGCGCAACCTCCTTAACAGCTTCGGTGGCCGAGGCCGGTGCCGCCGTTCCCCATAGCAACACGGCCGCCAGGGCCAGGATGGAGACGGACTGGCCGGTCTTTCGGATCATGTCGTGCAATACCTTCTTCACCACGAAAACCCGCCGGCGAGAAGCCGGCGGGTTAATTCATCTTATGACTTTAGAACTTGGCGCGGATGCCCGCAGTGACCGTTCGACCACCGTTGAACTGGTAGATGGTCGGGAAGTAGAACTTCGCGTCACCCGAATTGAAGCTGGAAGTGATCGCCCGGCGCAGGTCGATCTCGTCCGAGCCCCGCAGCAGGTCGTCCCCTTGAAGGTAGACCGTCCAGTTCGCGCCGCCCCGGTTGAAATTATAGGAGAGGCGCAGGTCGAGCGTGCTGTACTCGGGGAGTTCCTCGTCTATCCCGTGGACTTCATAAACCAGCGGCGTCGCCGACTGATAAGTGTAGATCAGCCGCCCTTCGAAGCCGTTGCGCTCATAGTTGAGCGAGGCGTTGTAGACCCACTTCGCCTGGTCCTGGAGAGGCCGGTTCAGGCTGAACTGGCCGACGGTTCCGTCGTCATTGCGTCCCGACAGGAGCGTCGGGAAGTCGGCATTGGTGTAGGTCACGTTGCCGAGAATTCCGAAGTCCTTGAGGAAGCCGGGGAGGAAGGTCAGCTGGCGGATCACCTCCGCCTCGACGCCGTAGATCTTGCCGCCCTCGCCGTTTTCGGGCCGGTTGCGAAGGAACTCGGTGTTGGCGTCGAACGCGACAAGGTCGGGACGGGTAGTCGCGAGATCCCCGAAATAGTCGAGGATTTCGCCCTGGACCGTGTCGTCACCGGCGTCCTGGAAGAAGACGTTGGTGAAGTTGTTCTTGACCCTCTTGTAGAAGGCGCCGACGCGGATGAGGCCCGGGGAGTCATCGAAATAATAGGCGATGTCGAGGTCCCAGTTGTCCGTCTTGGTCGGCCGCAGGTCCGGATTTGCCTCCCGAAGAATGGCCCGGTTTACCGTCGGGCGAAGGTCGATGAAGACCGCTTGCGGACGACGGATGAGCCGGAAATCCGGGTTCACGGTCGATTTGAAGTAGCCCAGGCGCACGACGATATTGTCGGTCGGCCGGTAATTGGCGAGCAGGCTCGGGGTCCAGGTGGTCTGGGTGCCCGAGAGCTCGGCGAACTCGACCAGCCCGGCCGTGACGAACGTCTCGCGCGGCTCGAGGACATTGGCCGCCGTCCTGACGCTCGGCGTGGAGAGCGTCGTCCCCGAGCGGTTGTTCCGTTCCATCCGAACGCCGCCGACGATGTCCAGCTTGCCGAACTCGACCTGGGTCTCGAGATAGCCGGCGAGCAGCTTTTCGGAGGTCTTTGCCGGGGTCTGGGCGCCAGGATTGAGGATCGGGTCGAGGTCACGGTTGTCGGTATAGTTGAACCGCTGCTCGTTGAACGGCGTAGAAGGATCGTCGGCCGTCAGGCCGGCAAGCGCATCGAAGATCGGATCGACGGCGCTTCCCCGGAGGAATGGCACGATGAACCCGCTTCCGCCGATGTCGCCAAGCCCGGTCGAGCTGGCGAGGTCGTCGCCAAGAAATGCGAGCGACGTGTCGCGGCCGAAGATCCTCAGGTAGCTCTCGACGGCGCTGAGGCTTCCAACCGAAGTGCTTGCAAAGAGGTCGTCCTCGCTCTTGCGGTTGCTCGGCTCATATTTGCCGCCCAGCTCGACATATTTGAGGAAATCGAGTGGCGTTGAATAGCGGACGCTCGCCTCGAGCTGCCAGGACCGCGTCGGGCTGTTGGTCAGCGTCCTCGTGGCGCTGGTCAGGTTATAGTTCGCCGGGTCGTTGAGAACCTCGGTACCAAAGTCGGTCAGCGAGAGAACCGGGAGACCATTGTCGAGGAAGATAACGCCGCCATCGACGAAGCGGGGCGTCCCGGCCGCATCGTCATCGGGGTTGGTAACAGCCGTCGCCGGATCGATGATCGCAGCGAGGTTGGCGTTGGAATTGCCAAGGATGCTGATGTTGGCATTGTTCGACTTCGACCGGGCGCGCGAAAGGCCGGCCTTGTACTTGAACTTGAACCGGTCGATCACCGTGTCGCCGCGGAAGCTGACCGTGTCGCTGACCGTCTCGACATCATTGACCGTCAGTGAGAGGTTCGGCCGAAGCGAGGTGAGGACCGTACGCCGGCGCACCTCGCCATCGAGTTCCGGGATCGGCATGTCGAAGGCGCTGGTGAGGTAGGATGCGCTGGTACGCGAAGTCTCGGTGAACGCGTCGCGCTTGATCCGCTGCAGGTCGAGACGAAGCATGGTCGTCGGGCTTACTTCCCAGGCCATGTTGAGCGAAGCCGTGAGGTTGGTCTCGTCGCGGGTGCGGTTGGTGTAGCTGGCGCCAGTCAGGAGCCGCTTGTTCATGCCCTCGTCGAACGGGAACTGCTGGCTTGCCGGGATGGTGAAGACACTGGTGAATCCGACCGGCAGCACCGGCGGGAGAATGTGCGAGGCCGAGACGTCATAGTTCATGCGGTCGGTCTTGCGGTACTGCAGCGTTCCGACGATGCCGAAATTGTCGGTCAGCTTCTTGGCGACCGACGCGTTGACCTGATATTCCTCGCCGAAGTCGCGGTCGAAGCCGGTTTCGCCTTCGACGCCGAGCGAGACGGCGAAGTCGCCATAATCGAGGCCGGACTTGGTCTCGATCTCGACGAGACCGCCCGAGCCGCTGGATTCGTGGCTTGGCAGCAACGACTTGTGGATGGTCACCTGCGAGATATTGTCGGCGAGGAAGCCGCTGAGGTCGATGGTCCGTTCAAAGCCGGTCCCCTGCAGGGTCACGCCGTTCAGCTGGATGTTGATCGCCTCGGAGCTGAAGCCGCGAACCGTAATCCGCGACCCCTCGCCCGTGTCGTCGGCGCGGCCAAAGGCGACACCTGGAACACGCCGCAGCGCCTCGGAGACGGTCTCGGCAGGGAAGCTGCCGAGCAGGTCGGACGAGACGATGGTCGAGTTGTTGGGCGCGCGAAGCTGCTGGTTCAGCGCCTTCTGGAGGCTGCTGCGATAGCCGACGACCACGATCGAATCGTCGGACGACTGGCCGACCTCGACGGTCAGGTTCTGCCTGCCCTCGGCCGTGATGGGCATGCTGACGATCCTCGTCGGCTCGCCCAGATATTCGACGATTACGTCCCGGCCGGACGGTGCGGACGGAAAGTGAAATCGGCCGGCGTCATCACTGACGGCCTCCAGGTTCGTTCCGCTGATCCGAATGCGCGCGCCCGGCAGGCCGGCGCCGGTTGCCGCGCTGACGATCGATCCACTGAGTGGGCCGCTGACGACGTCGCCTGCGTCAGCCGACTTCTGGGCGGCGGCTTCCAGCGTGTAGGACGTGGCGGAGAGCTGGCGCGCCGTCAGGCCCGAGCCGGCAAGAAGTAGGTCAAGCCCGCGCGAGACGGCGACCCGCTGCTTCAGCGCCTGGGCGCGGCGCCCTTCGACCAGCTCCGGCGAATAGAGAAGATCAACGTTGGCTTGTTGCGCGAACTGCTGAAGCGCGCCTGCGAGAGCCTGCCCTTCAATGTTGAACGAAACCATCCGCTCGTCCGAAGGAGCGCCCTGCGTGGCGGCTTCGGCCGGCATGATGGCCAGCGGACTTGCTCCCACCAGCATCAGGCAGGTCAGCAGTTTACGAGTCAATATTCCCTCCCCAGGTTCATTGCTTTGGCCCGGCAGCTGGAACGCGGCGCAGCTACCCGCCACCCGTAAGACGCGGGAGTTGGAAGGGACCTCAAAAAATAATTGTAAACGGTTTCAAGAGGCGGCTGGTCAGGCCCCGCCAGGCGCCGCCGGGGCCGCCCTCGACTTGACGATAAGGTCGTTGCTGGCCTTGTCGGGAACGATGTCGACAGGGAAGCTCTGCGTCAGCAGCCTCGCGAAACCGTCGGCCGAACCTGTCCGGAACGTGCCGCTGATGCGCATCCTTCCAACCGCCGCATCGCCGATCACGAGCTTGTGGTCGGAGTAGCGGTTGACCTCGCTTACGACGTCCGACAGCCGGTCGTTGTCGAAGGAAAGGCGACCATCGCGCCAGCTTGCAACCGTCGCGAGGTTGACCCGGCTGAGCTTGAAATTCTCGCCATTTGCGCTGGCCAGCTGCTGGCCAGGAACAAGCTGCGCGACCGGCACCGGCCCGGACCCGTCGTCATCGTCCGGAAGCTGGTCCACCTTCACCTTGCCCTCGAGGAGGACGACCAGCGTGCGCTCGTCGTCGCGGCGAACCATGAAGACGGTGCCAAGCGCGGTAACCTGTTCGCGTCCCGTCTGCACGACGAAGGGTCGGTCCTGGTCCTTGGCGACGTGGAACATTGCCTCGCCGCGAAGCAGGTTAAGCCGCCTTGCTCCCGGCGAGAAATCGACTTCGACGAGCGAGTTGGTATTGAGGTCGACCGTCGAGCCATCGACCAGCCTGAACGTCGTGCGCTGGCCAACGCCGGTGGAATAGCTGTTCGCGTAATGGAGATCGCTTCCGGTCGGAACGCCGCTCGTCGACCCCCCGGCGTCCGCCATTGCAACCGGGGGCGCAGTGCCGGGGGCAAGCTGCCCATCTCTCGGCAGGAGCATGAGGCTGACGACCCCAACGAGCGCGACGAGCAGTGCCGCGGCGATGGCGCCCAGGTGGCGCCAGTCGAAACGCCGGCTTGCCGGCTCCATCGATAGAGCCTTCAGGCGCAGGTCGACGATCCCCGGCGCCGAGGCCATTGCCCCCAGCATGTCCCACTGGCGCTGGTAGCGGTCATAGGCCGCGCAATTGGCGGGGTCGGATTCGCGCCAGGCAACGAACCTGCGAAGGTCCTCGCCATCGCAGTCATCGGAGTGAAGCCGCGCGAGCCAATGGGCCGCGCCGTCTTCGGCGGAGCCTTCCTGCTCGCTGGTGGCGTCAGGGCGGGTCATTCGGTCCCACCCATTCGCCGGAATATGTGCTTGATCGCAAACATCATGTGTTTCTCGACTGAACTGGCGGAAATACCGAGCCTGTCCGCAATCTGCCTATACTTGAGCCCTTCGAACCTTTGTAACACGAAAATCGTGCGCGTTCGTTCCGGTAATTCCAACAGCGCACGTTGCAAAAGCTCCAGCTCGTTTCTGCCCTGTAAGACGCGCTCCGCGGAAATCTCCTCAACGAGATTTTCGTTCCTGCTGACCAGCTCCCTCTCGAAGCTTCGCCGCGTGCCAGCGCGCCGGCTGCGGTCGCGAAGGAGGTTGGTCGCCGCCTGGAATATATAAGCCTCTGGATTGTCGAGCCGGTCGATGTCGTCGCGCGCGAGGATCCGGCAGAAAAGCTCCTGGACCAGGTCCTCGGCTTCGACGGGGTCCCCGGTCCGCTTGGTGAAATAGCGCCGCAGCGGGGCCCGATACTGTTCGATCAGCTGCCCGACCACTGCCCGCTCTGGCAGACTAAGCTCATTGTTTGACTGGGACACTCGGCTGGCCCTTGGTGCGACGAACGACAGGTGAAAAGAGCAGCCGGCCTCTTTTTTTCGAAAGCAACAGCACTCAACGCTTCAAACCTTACATGAGTTGGCGCGTGGATGAAACTCCCGCTGACTTTCCAGTCGGATAGCTCCTCCAGGCGTCCTTTTGCGTCCCGGTTGCGTTGGGACATTCGATGGAAAAGCTGACCCCCATGGAAGCGCTCCTGGCCGAGGAGCTTCCCGAAGGCCCCGGCTGGCAGTTCGAGCCCAAGTGGGACGGGTTCCGATGCATCGCGGCGCGCCAGCGCGGCGAAGTCGAGCTATGGTCCAAGTCCGGAAAGCCGCTTGGCCGCTACTTTCCCGAGATCGTCGCGATGCTGTCCGCGCTCGCTTCTCCCCGTTTCGTCATCGACGGGGAATTGTTGATCGCGGGCAAGGGAGCGGTCTCCTTCGAAGCGCTGCAGCTGCGGCTGCACCCGGCCGCCAGCAGGGTCGCCAGGCTGGCGGAGGAAACACCGGCGATGTTCATGGCGTTCGACTGCCTCGTCAGCGGCCGCAGGATGCTCGCCGGCAGGCCGCTTTCGGTTCGCCGGGAGGAGCTCGCGGCGATGGTGGCAAGCGAAGCCAGCCCGATGCTGCTCCTGTCTCCGGCGACGACCAGCCGGCCTGAGGCCCTTTCCTGGCTGGAGCGGACCGGGGGCGCGCTCGACGGAGTGGTCGCCAAGCGGCTCGACGAACCCTATCGCCCGGGCGAACGGGCCATGGTCAAGGTCAAGCAGCGGCGGACCGCGGACTGCGTCATCGGCGGCTTTCGCTATGGCCGAAAGGAAAAGCTCGTCGCCTCGCTGCTTCTCGGGCTCTACGACGAGAAGGGACTGCTCCATCACGTCGGCTTCACCTCGTCGCTCTCGGCCGCCGACCGCCCCGGCTGGACGGAGGAGCTGGAGAAGCTCGTCGAGGCGCCGGGATTTACCGGCAACTCTCCCGGCGGGCCGAGCCGCTGGTCGACCGAGCGCTCCGCAGACTGGAAGCCGGTAAGGCCGAGCCTGGTGGTCGAAGTCCTTTATGACCAGGTCACGTCCGGCCGCTTTCGCCACGGCACGAAATTGCTGCGGCGCCGGCCCGACAAGGCGCCGGGCCAGTGCAAGTGCGACCAGCTCGCCCATCCACTGACCCCCGCTGAACTAAAGCAGCTGTTTCGTTGATGCTGTTCACCGCACCGCTGATCGAAGGGCTTTCCTTCGAGGAGAAGCTGCTCGCCCCCGGC
>JAJJPO010000094.1:0-4325 GCA_032907585.1 Sphingomonas sp.
GCCCTTCACCCTCTATGTCCTTGCTCCTGGCCATCCGATGACGCTGCGGGCCGACCTTGCGGCGCGGGTCATGCTGCTGGGTGGCGCGGCCTTCTCCACGCCGCGGCATGTCTTCTGGAACTTCGTCTCCTCGTCGCGCGAGAGGATCAACCAGGCCAAGGATGACTGGAAGGCGCGGCGCTTTGCGCTGGTGCCAGGTGACGAAGAGGAGTTCATCCCGCTCCCCGAGATGCCGCTCACGGGCACCTATCCATGATGTCCATGAAAAGGGTCGCGCTTGCGACCGGCATCGAGATGAACGTTGCCCTTGCCGGTCCGGAGGAGGCGCCGCCCGTCATATTGCTGCATGGATTTCCGGAATCGCACCGCACCTGGCGCGCCGTTGCTCCGCTCCTGTCCGACCGGCTGAGGCTCGTGATGCCGGACCAGCGCGGGTTCGGCGACAGCGACCGGCCCCAGGAGATCGAGGCCTACAAGACCGACACCCTGCTCGAGGACGTCATGGCGCTCGCGGACTCGCTTTCGATCGAGCGATTTGCTCTGGTCGGCCATGACTGGGGCGGTGCCATTGCATGGGCAGCGGCAATCCGCCGCGAACCGCGGCTGAACCGGCTCGCCATCATCAATTCGCCGCATCCCTATATCTTCCAGAAGAGCCTGGTCGAGGACGCCGAGCAACGGCAGGCCTCGCAATATATGCGCGCCTTTCGCCAGCCAGGTTTCGAAAAGTTCGTCGAGGCGATGGGGTTCGAGGCCTTCTTTGACAAGAGCTTCCGCCCCCACGTCGACCTCTCGATAATCTCGAAGGAGGAGCGGGCCACCTACATAGCCCAGTGGGAGAGACCTGGCGCACTTACCGCGATGCTCAACTGGTACCGGGCCTCGAAAATGGTGGTCCCGCCGCCCGGTATTACCGTCGACCTGCCGGACGTCCCCATTGCCGCCGCAAAGATCCAGGTGCCCGTGCGGGTCATCTGGGGGCTCGAGGACAAGGCACTCCTGCCGGTTCAGCTGAACGGGATCGGCGAAGTCGCGGAAGATCTCGAGCTTTTCGCGCTGAAGGGCGTAGGCCATTTCGCGCCCTGGGAGGCCCCCCGGCAGGTTGCCGATGCGCTGAAGCCCTTCCTCCTCGAAGCTTGAGCGGCTACAGGCCGCGGCCATCATGACTCGCTCCCTCTCGCGTTCCGCCGCCCGGCTTGCAGCCGTGCAGGCGCTTTACCAGCAGGAAATGGAAGGAACGCCGACTGCGCGGCTCATCCATGAATTCCACGACCATCGCCTGGGCGCGACCATCGAGGGCGAAACCTATGCCGACGCGGAAACGAGCTTCTTCGACGACCTGGTGGCGGGCACGCTGGCGCGCTGCGGTGAAATCGACCAGCTGATCGCCGGCCGGCTGGCCGAGGGCTGGACGCTGGAACGGCTGGACAAGCCGATGAAGGCCATTCTGCGCGTAGGCACCTATGAGCTGCTCGCGCGCAAGGACGTGCCCGTGGCGAGCGTCATCAGCGAATATGTCGACGTCGCCGACGCATTTTACGATGCTCGCGAGAAAGGCTTCGTCAACGGCCTGCTCGACGCCGTTGCAAAGTCGGCCCGGCCTTCGCAGCAGTAGGGGCTCAGGGATCCCGGGCGTCGAGGAAGGCGAGCGGGATGTCGACACGCTGGGCCCAGGCGGTCTCGTTATGCTCGGCCCCTGCGAAAGTGCGAAAAACAAGGTCTGGAGCGGCCCAGCCAGCGCCATTCAGAAGCTTCACCAGCGCGGTTGAATAGGGGCCATAGCTACCGTCATTCGTCCCGGTCCCATGGTCGATGTAGAGACGGTTGGTTCCAGGTCTCATGGCCGAGGTCGCAAGATAGCGGCGGAACGCCTCGGCCACTTCGCCAGCAGCCGCTTCATGGTCCACGCCCTCTTCGCTCGCCTGGGCGAGCGCGACATGCATCGACACGGCAGCCGCCTGGCCGAACAGGTGCGGATATTCGGCCATGACGTAAAAAGCCATGAGACCGCCCATTGAACTGCCCATGACGGCCGTGTCGCCCGGCCCTGCAAGCGTCCGGAACTCGCGGTCGACCCGCGGTTTCACGGTAAGCGCCAGGAAACGCGCATAGGCATCGCCGGCGAATTCGCTTCTTGGTTCGCCGATATCGAGATCGATCACCCGCTTCTTCAGGCCAGGTGGAAGCAGCCCAAGGATCTTTTCCGGGAAAAGAGCGCGATAGCGGGACGTCGGGCTCTGCACCCCGACGACGATCCAGCGGCGCAGGTCCCCCTGCCGGTGCAGTCGGGAAATGGCCTCGTCCATCTGCCACTCCTGGTCGTAGGCGGTGAGCCTGGCGTCGAAGAGGTTCTGCCCGTCGTGCATGTAAAGCACCGGGAACCGCCGGGAGACGTCCGCGTCATAGCCGGGCGGAAGCCAGATCCAGACCGTCATCGGCCCGGCGGCGCCGCCATCGAGCCCGGGCCAGGAAATGACCTTTCCTTCGCTGGCTTGCGGCATCATTCGGCCAGGGCCGGCAGCCATCAGCGGCGCTGCAACAAGCAGTGCAAAAATGGCCATCAGGGCTTTCATTCTGCTCCTCCCCCCGGTCTATAAGGCAGGCCATGTTCAGCAGCAGACTCACCCGATTGCAATGAGCATCGGCGAGCTCGAGTTCCTCGATCAACTACGCCTGCTCGCAAGCCATCCGGCGGCCCGCGGCCTTGATGACGACGTTGCCGTGATCGGTGACCTTGTCCTTACCCATGACATGATCGCCCAGGGCGTTCATTTCCTCGCGTCCGATCCCCCCGCGTCGGTTGGCTGGAAGCTGGTCGCCATCAACTTAAGCGACCTTGCCGCCAAGGGGGCCGAGCCGATTGCAGCACTGATGGGCATGAGCATCATGGGTGACGGGAAATGGGAAACCAAGTTCCTCGCCGGCATGGCCGCCGCCTGCGAGGCCTATGGCGTGGTGCTCGTCGGGGGTGACACGATCGCGCTGCCAGAGAGCGCTCCTCGAGTGCTTGGCCTGACTGCCCTCGGCCGTGGTGGCCCGAATATCCCGGCTCGGTCGGGCGGCCACCCGGGAGACGCGCTGTGGGTGGTCGGCACTCTCGGCGACGCTGCTGTCGGTCTCGAGCTTGCCCGCGACGACGAAGAAGCCGAGGGCCCGCTGGTCGAGGCCTATCGCCGCCCGGTACCCCAGCTTGCCGTCGGCCGGCTTCTCGCCCCTCACGTCACGGCCATGATGGACATTTCGGACGGCCTGCTGCTCGACCTCGCCAGGCTTTGCCGTGCCAGCAATTGCGGCGCTAAGGTGAACCTCGGGTCGATCCCTCTATCCAGGGAATATATCGAGGTGCGGGGCGCCGGGCGCCAGTCGCGGATCAGGGCCGCCAGCGCCGGGGACGACTATGCGCTTCTCGCGGCACTTCCGGACAAGTTCGATCCATTAGCACTTTCTTTACCAGCAGGGACGATCCTTGAGCGGATCGGCACCCTTACCGAGTCCGGGGGCATCCGCCTCCACGATTCAAGGGGAAGCGTGCCACTGCCGGAGCGGCTTGGCTATGAACATCGCGCTTAGCGCCCGGCAATGGATGATCGCGCTGATCGGCCTCGCCCCGGGGACCGCTGCCGCACTGCCGCTCCACTAACAGTCGAAAAATCCTTCACAACAGGCGACTTGCCTCCGCCATAATCCCCGTTACACCGTCCGTGCCGATCTGGCGCGACCCGGGGCACCCGGGGTGGCCGCGCCTTGGCTCAACGAGGGGATTTTCATTACATGAACCTGGTCATTCTAGCGATTGCCTGCGGCGTCATTGCGCTGCTCTACGGCATCCTTACCAGCCAGCAGGTGCTTCGCGCCTCGCCAGGCAACCAGCGCATGGTCGAGGTGGCCGGCGCAATTCAGGAGGGCGCACGCGCCTATCTTCGCCGGCAGTACACGACCATCGCCATCGTCGGCGTAATCGTTGCTGTTCTCATCTATGTGTTCCTTGGCAGTCTCAGCGCCGCCGGCTTCCTCGTCGGTGCCATATTGTCGGGAGCGGCCGGTTTCATCGGCATGAATATCTCGGTCCGTGCCAATGTGCGGACCGCCGAAGCGGCCAGGACGGGGCTGCAGAACGGCCTCACCGTCGCCTTCCGCGCCGGCGCAGTGACTGGTCTTCTGGTTGCAGGCCTCGCACTGCTCGCGATCGCCATCCTCTTCTATGTCCTCACCGGGCCGATGGAGCTTCCTGCCAATGACCGCCAGGTGGTGACTGCGCTTACCGCACTTGCGCTCGGCGCTTCGCTGGTATCGATCTTCGCCCGCCTCGGCGGCGGCATCTTCAC
>JAJJPO010000095.1:0-4315 GCA_032907585.1 Sphingomonas sp.
TCGCCCGGGCAGCGAGCTCGGTCAGCCCGGCAAGCGCATATTTGGACAATGTGTAGCTGAGATAGTCCGGGTTTGGTGCCGAAAGCTTGGCGTCGAGCATGTTGACGATCAGCGCATCGCCGCCGGTGTGCCGGCTGAAAAACTCGTCGCTGAGGAGCATCGGCGCCCTTGCATTGACGTGCATGTGGGCATCGAACTCGTCCGCGTCGGCCCTTCCGAACGCGTCATAGGCGAATCTCGCGGCGTTATTGACCAGTAGCCGCACCGGCGGCTTCCCGGCCGAGGCAGCAAAGATGCGCTCGGCACAATCGGCCTCGGCAAGGTCGGCCACTACCCGGCTAGCTCCCTCGGGAACCGGGTCCTCCTCGCGATGGACATGCGCGATGACCGTCCAGCCATCATCGACCAGCGCCCGGGCGATCACCTCGCCGACGCGCTTGCCGCCGCCGGTCACGATCGCGGTTGAACCCCTTTCCATCATCGGGCTGCCACTACCATCCCCTCGCCCGCTCGCCTACAGGCTGAAAAATGCCGGAACGCCGCACACCGATCGAAGCCCAGCAGCTTAGTTTCGCAGCGCTGGCCGAAGCGATCCGCGAGCGCGGGGATTCGCCGCCCGTCGATCGCTGGGATCCACCCCACTGCGGCCATTCGGGAATGCGGATTGCCCGCGACGGTCGCTGGTTCCACGAGGGAAGGCCGATCAACCGACCGGCAATGGTCAGGCTATTCTCCACCGTTCTCCGGCGCGAACCCGACGGAAGCCATGTGCTGGTGACGCCGGTGGAAAAACTGGCAATCGATGTCGAGACCACGGCCTTTCGTGCAACCCAGATGACCATGGAAGGAGAAGGGCCTGCCCGCCGCATAGGCCTTACCCTCGATAGCGGCGACGGGCTGGTGATCGGGCCGGATCATCCGCTTACCGTCGAGGACACGCCGTCTGGCCCGTCACCGCGTGTCGCGGTTCGCTTCGGGCTCGAGGCCGAGCTTTCAAGAGCGCTCTATTATGAGCTTGCCGAAATCGCGATCGCGGAGGGTCACGAGCCGCCGGGCGTCTGGTCATGCAATCAATTCTTCCCGCTCGAACCATGAAAAGTTCACCCGGCCCAGCTGCAACCAACGCCGAGCAACCGCTCCGGGAGCGGATCAGGACGGCGCTTTCTGCCGCACCCCCCGCGGGGCTTCTCCGTGGCGACCTCGTCGAGGGAAACGAAGGCGAGAGCCGCCAGGCCGCGGTCCTGGTCGCGATCACCCAGCGGTCCCGGCCGGGGCTCATCCTTACCGTCCGTCACGAGGGACTTCGGACCCACGCTGGCCAGGTCGCCTTTCCGGGCGGCAGGATAGACGAAGGGGAAGACGCGGTATCGGCCGCCCTGCGCGAGGCAAATGAAGAGCTTGGACTCGACCCGGCGCTCGTCACTCCGCTTGGCGCAGCCGATCCCTATGTCACCGTTACCGGCTACTCGGTGCTGCCGGTCGTCGCGCTCGTCCCGCCGGACCTCGACCTTGCCCCCAACCCCGCCGAAGTTGCGGACTGGTTCGAGGCACCGCTTGATTTTGTTCTCGATCCAATCAACCAGCGGCAGATGACCGCCGAATATCGCGGCCGCACGCGGCATTATTATCAGATTGACTGGGAGGGGCGACAGATCTGGGGCGCCACTGCGGCGATGCTCGTCAATCTTGCAAGGCGCATCGCGTGAAGCTCGACACCAGGCGCTTTCTCGACCGCCCCGGCATCCATAGGCTGCTGAAGGCCCTCGATGCGACGTCGGGCACCTCGCGCTTCGTTGGCGGCGCGGTGCGCGATCATCTGCTTGGCGTCCCCCACGAGGATCTGGACCTTGCTACCGTCTTCAAGCCGCACGAGGTCATCGAGCGGCTCGAGGCTGCGGGGATCAAGGCCGTTCCGACCGGCATCGAGCACGGAACCATTACCGCCGTCTCGTCGGGGACGGTGGTCGAGGTGACTACGCTGCGTTCCGATGTCTCCACCGATGGACGGCGCGCGACGGTCGCTTTCACCAGCGACTGGAAGCAGGATGCCGGGCGGAGAGATTTCACGATCAACGCGCTGTTCGCCGACCCCTATAGCGGCGAGCTTTTCGACTATTTCGGTGGGCTCGCCGACCTTGAGTCCCGTACCGTGCGGTTCATCGGCGAGCCGCTCCAGCGCATCGCCGAGGATCACCTGCGCATCCTTCGCTATTTCCGGTTTCACGCCCGTTATGGCCACGGCGACCCGGATCCAGCCGCGCTCGAGGCATGCACCAGGCGGGCAAACGACCTGATGGCGCTTTCACGCGAGCGAATCGCCGACGAGCTGCTGAAACTACTCCGGCTCGACGACCCGAGCGCGACCGTCCAACTGATGCATGACCGCGGGATATTTGCGCCGGTTGTTCCGGAAATCGATGGCGTCGATCGACTGGTCCGGCTGGTCGCGGCCGAGCGGAGTGCGGCGATACCGCCCGATCCGCTTCGTCGCCTGGCCGGGCTCCTTCCCCGCGACCCCGACACGGTCTCCCGGGTGGCGGCGCGCCTCAAGCTCTCGAACAAGGCGAAGAAGCGCCTTGCAAGCGCGGCCGAAACCTCGCTCGGCCTCAACCCCCGGGCACTCGCCTACCGCATCGGGCCGGAAAGCGCCGTCGACAGGCTGCTTCTCTCGGGCGACCCAAAGGGCGCGGCGGCAATCGCTGGGTGGACCCCTCCGAGGCTCCCCGTCGGGGGAAGCCAGCTGATGGCCCGCGGGATCGCCGAGGGCCCGGACATCGCCCGGACGCTGCGGCGGATAGAGGATTTGTGGGAAGCGGCGGGTTTCCCGCAGGGTGACGAGTTCGACCGCCTGGTCGAACAGGTGCTCGGCTAGGGCAGGAATATGGGTTCCAGGAAGACCGCACCGGCCTCGTTGCCGAGCGCCCAGCGGATCTGAGCCGGAAACCGCCCATATTTCGGTACCTCGATGAAGACTTTTTCGCCGATCCTGAGCATTTCGTCCGACTGCAGTCGGCAGCCTTCGCGACTGATGTCCATCACAATGACAGACATCGTGTTGCCAGCGTCATCGACCAGTGAAGCCTTGAACCTCGTGTCGACTCGCGGCGCGCGTTTCACAATTCCCGCATCTCTCATCTTCTCCCCCCGCCCTACGCAACATGAGGAAAACTAACATCAATCATCAACCCGGAAAAGCATTGCGCTTCAGCCGGTTGACGATCCGATGGCGGTGCGCCGGCGGCTTTTCCAATATTCAAGCGCCGCGTCGGATTCGAGCGGCCGTGCGAAGTAGAAGCCCTGCCCCGAGGCACAGCCTAGCGTTGCAAGCGTCGTCGCCAGTTCGACCGTCTCGATGCCTTCTGCCGTCGTCGACATGCCAAGTGCATCGGCAAGGCTCAGCACTGCCCGGACGATGGCCACGGCGTCGGGATCGCGCATCATCCCGGTGACGAAGCTCTTGTCGATCTTGAGGACGTCGATGGGCAGGCGCTGGAGATAGGCAAGGCTGGAATATCCGGTCCCGAAGTCATCCATTGCCACGGTTGCATCGAGCGCCTTCAGTGCCTCGAACACGCGCATCGCCCGGCGTGGATCCTGGACGATCGAGCTCTCGGTCAGTTCAAGTGTCAGCCGATTGCCCTGGAGGCCGGCCGAGCGGAGTGCGCTCTCCACCACCTCGGCAATATTGTCTCGGGCGACCTGGATGGCGGAAAGGTTGACCCCGACATAGACGGGCAGCGGCGCCCCCACGCTGGCATCCCAGCCGGCGACCGTATGCGCCGCCTTGTCCATTGCCCAGCGGCCCAGCTGGAGGATGAGCCCGCTTTCCTCGGCAACCGGGATAAACTCGGTCGGGCTTATCTCGCCGCGGTCCTCGTGATGCCACCGGGCCAGGGCCTCGAAACCGGCGACCTCGCCCGACTTGAGGTCGATGAGCGGCTGGTAAAACAGCTTGAGCTGGTCGCGCTCCAGTGCACGCCGGAGCTCGGTCTCGATCGAGAAGCGCCGCCGCGCCGCGCTGGCCTCGCCCGGTTCATAGACCTGCGGGCCGCCGGCCGTCTTCGCCTGCTTGACCGCGAACTGGGCGTTCCTGAACAGTTCCTCCGCGTCGCGCCCACCCTGCATCAGGGCGACGCCGATGGCACATTCGACCTTGATTTCGAGCTCTGAGAGATTGAACGGCGCGGCCATCACCTGCTGGATACGGTCGGCGGCAGCCAGCGCGTCCTCGACCCCCCGCTTCAACCCGACCAGGATTCCAAATTCATTGCCGCCGGTGCGGGCCAGCACGTCGCCACCGCGAAGCACCGACATC
>JAJJPO010000096.1:0-4300 GCA_032907585.1 Sphingomonas sp.
TTGCCGGCGGTCGGGATGTTGGTGAAAGCGTCCATCGAGTTGCGACGCACCGTTCCACGGGCCGTCGCGAACATGATGTGAAGTCCGCCCCACTCGGCCTCGTCCTCGGGAAGCGGGAGGACCGTCGAGATCGTCTCGCCCTCCGACAGTGGCAGCAGGTTGACCATCGGCCGACCGCGCGCGTTCGGGCCGCCCTCGGGAAGGCGCCAGACCTTCATCCGGTAGACCCGGCCGATGTTGGAGAAGAACAGCACGGGGTTATGCGTCGAGGTGACGAACAGCTCGGTGACGACATCCTCTTCCTTGGTGTTCATGCCCGAGCGGCCCTTGCCGCCGCGCTTCTGCTCCCGGAAAAGTGAAAGCGGCGTGCGCTTGATGTAGCCGGTCATGGTCACGGTCACGACCATTTCCTCGCGCTCGATCAGGTCCTCGTCCTCGATGCCATCGGCAGCGGGGGCAAGCTCGGTCTTGCGCGGGGTGGCGAATTCCGCCTCGACCTCGTCGAACTCCTCGCGCATCACTTCGTAGAGACGGGCGCGATTGCCCAGGATTTCAAGCAGCTCGCCAATGTTCTTCGCAAGGCCCTCCAGCTCTCCGCCGATTTCGTCGCGACCAAGGGCCGTGAGCCTGTGCAGGCGCAGTTCCAGGATCGCGCGGACCTGGGCCTCGCTCAGCCGGTAGCTTTCGCCTGCAGCCTGAGGCTCGACCGCCTCGACCAGCGCGATGTAGGGACGTATCTGGTCGCCTGGCCATTCCCGGGCGAGCAGCTTCCCGCGGGCCTCGGCCGGGCTCGCCGACCCGCGGATCAGCTTTACCACCTCGTCGAGGTTGGTGACTGCGACCACCAGCCCGAGCAGGATGTGGGCGCGTTCGCGGGCCTTGAGCAGCTCGTGCTTGGAGCGGCGGGTGATGACCACCTCGCGGAATCCCACGAAGCTTTCGATGATGTCGCGAAGCGCCAGCGTTTCCGGCCTGCCGCCGCGGATGGCGAGCATGTTGGCCGGGAAGCTCGACTGGGCAGGGGTGTGCCGCCACAGCTGGTTCAGCACCACTTCGGGCGTGGCGTCGCGCTTGAGGTCGATGACGATCCTCACGCCCTGGCGGTTGGACTCGTCCCGGATGTCGGAGACGCCCTCGATCCGCTTTTCCTTCGCTGCCTCGGCGATCTTCTCGACGAGGCCCGACTTGCCGACCTGGTAGGGGATCTCGGTAAGAACGATGGAGCGGCGATCGCCGCGGCCTTCCTCGACATGGGCGCGGCTGCGCATGAGGATCGACCCGCGGCCGGTCGTATAGGCCGAGCGGATGCCCGAGGTCCCGAGGATCAGTGCACCGGTGGGAAAGTCGGGGCCCTTGACGTGCTCCATCAGCCCCTCGGAGCTGATCGTCGGGTCGTCGATATAGGCACGGCAGGCGGCCAGCACCTCGCCAAGATTGTGTGGCGGTATGTTGGTTGCCATGCCGACCGCGATGCCGCCGGCGCCATTGACCAGGAGGTTGGGGAAGCGCGCCGGCAGGACCTGCGGCTCGCGTTCGCTCGCATCATAGTTGGGCTGGAAATCGACGGTGTCCTTGTCGATGTCCCCGCGCAGGAAGTTGCTGACCTTGGCAAGGCGCGCCTCGGTGTAACGCATCGCGGCGGGCGGATCCGGGTCCATCGAGCCGAAATTGCCCTGTCCGTCGATCAGCGGGACGCGCATCGACCAGTCCTGCGTCATCCGGGCAAGCGCGTCGTAGATCGCCTGGTCGCCGTGAGGGTGATATTTACCCATGACGTCACCGACGATGCGGCTGGACTTGCGGTAGGGCTTCCCGGCGACATAGCCGGCTTCCTGGCAGGCATGCAGGATGCGGCGGTGAACCGGCTTCAGCCCGTCGCGCACGTCGGGCAGGGCCCGGCTGACGATGACCGACATGGCATAGTCGAGATAGCTGGTCTTCATCTCCTCAACGATGGAGATCGGAGCGATTTCGCCTGCCGGGGGCGTCGGATGTTCGTCGGAGGGAGGCTGGGTAGCCAAGGAGATTCCAGTCGTTTTCTGATTTTGAAAGATGCAGTGGAGAATCGCCTGCCAAAGCAGGAGAAGCCCCCTTAGGGCCACTGCTAGCCCATGAAGCCGGCAAGCGCCACCCCCGCGCACGCGCGCGCGTGAGGATTCTGGTGGTTCAAACAGGGTTCAGGGCGTTGACGTCATTGGCGCTTTTCGTGAGGCGGCTTCGGGATTATGGGGCACGCCGGCATCCCAAGCCAATTGCCGTCGGTCCTAGACCACCCGGGGCCGGCATTAGGAGACTGGAATGAAACTAACCCCCACCGTTGCTGGCCTGCTGGCCCTTTCGGGCAGCGTCATGCTCGCAGGCCCCGCCGCGGCTCAATATGGCTCGGCCGCCCCGGCGCCGAAGACCCCGGCCACCGCAGCGCCGGCTGCACCTGCCGGAGACGACGCCAAGCAGCCCAAGGTTTCCAAGGACGCCCACAAGGATATCGTTGCGCTCCAGACGGCGGTCAACGCCAAGGATGCCGCGGCCATTTCCACGGCGCTGGCGGCAGCCCAGGCCAAGGCCAAGAGCAGTGACGATCGCTACGTCATTGGCAAGCTGCAGCTGAAGGCCGCGGTCGACGCCAATGACACGGCGGCAATGCAGCAGGCGATCAGCGCCGTCATCTCATCGGGCTTTGCGCAGCCCTCGGAGCTGCTCCCGCTCTACACCAGCCTCGGCAAGCTTCAGTATAATGCGAAGGCCTTCGACCAGGCGAGCGCATCGCTCGAGCAGGCGCTTCGCCTCGATCCGAACAATGTCGACGCGATGGTCGTTCTCGCCGAGAGCCGCAATTCGCAGGGCCGGGCCGCAGAGGGCGTAACCCTCATCCAGAAAGCGATCGCGACCGAGCTCGCCGCCGGACGGAAGCCCGAGGAGAATTGGTACAAGCGCGCAGTGAAGCTGGCCTATGACGCCAAGCTTCCCACCACCACCGACGTCGCGCTGCAGTGGGCGACGGCATTCCCGACCGCCTCCAACTGGCGCGAGGTCATCCGCCTCTACCAGATCGGCAGCCAGGCCGACGATGCTGATCTGATCGATTCGATGCGGCTCGCTCGTGCCGCCGGCGCGCTGCAGGGTGAGAGCGACTATTTCCGCTACACCAATGCACTCGTGGCGAAAGGCTATGCCGGCGAGGCCAAGGCAGTTCTCGAAGAGGGCTTTGCTTCCAAGGCGATCGACAAGAGCCGTGCGACCTTCAGCCAGCTCTATACGCTCGCGTCGAGCCGGTCCCAGGGAGACCGCGCTTCGCTCGGTGCCTCGGCAACTGCCGCAAAGGCCGCTGCCGACGCCAAGAGGGCGATGACCACTGCCGATGCCTATCTTGGCTATGGCGATTATGCCGAGGCCGCTGCACTTTATCGCGTGGCGCTCACCAAGAACGGCGTCGACAAGGACCTTGCCAACCTTCGTCTCGGGATGGCGCTGGCCGGTGCCGGCGACAAGGCAGGCGCCACGGCCGCGCTCAATGCCGCGGGCGGCGCCCAGTCAGCCGTTGCCAAGCTGTGGCTCACCTATCTCGCGACCAAAAGCTGAGAGTGAATTAGGGCAGGATCGGGGGCGCCGGGCGGTTATCGCCCGGCGCCCTTTTTCCTGTCCCGAATTGGGATGGTTAACGCTCCCCCACTGTCACGCCCGCGCGTGAGGCCGCAAGGCTTGGTCGCATTTGGCTTGGGGATGGGAATAAGGTGCGGTTCGACGACCGGCTGAGAACGGTGATGATGCAACCGGTCGCGGACGCCCACGACCGGACCGTTCGCTGGCGCCAGCTTGTCGATCTCCTCTCCCGCCCGCACGACGACATTGATCCCGCCCTGCTCGAGGCCGCGCTGACCATGGTCCAGTCTGGCCTTCGCGACGTTCCAAAGGCGGTCCGCGCAGCGACCGTCCGAAGCATCGCCGGCAGGGCCGCCGAACCACGGCTGGTCGCCGTCTTCGCCGCCGACCGGCTCGAGGTCGCGGCGCCGCTGCTTGCCGCTGCTCCCCTCGACGAGGCGGGCTGGGCAACGGTCCTTTCAGCAGCGAGCAGGGAAGTGGCGGCCTTCGTCGCATCGCTTCGCGGCGACAGCCTGGTCGAGAGCAGGCCTTCGACCGAACCCGAGCTGCCTGAGGCCGTGGAGGGCCCGCCCGACACCGCGAGGTGGCTCGGGGCGGTCGGCTTGGGTGGCGTCGCGCCCCAGAAGTGGTTCGGGCCCGGCAGCTGGACGTGGTCCGTCGTGCCGTCGGCGAACGCGCTGTAGGCGTAGTAGGGCGTCAT
>JAJJPO010000097.1:0-4263 GCA_032907585.1 Sphingomonas sp.
TCCATGCCGCGGGTCACGGCCTGCCAGTTGAAGAAGATGTGCCGCATGATCTCGGCCTGCTGTTCGAGCCCGTAGCGGCCAAAGGGTTTGCCGGGCACCACGTCATAGGAATAGCGGCAGAAGGGATGCCTCATCAGCGGCAGGTAGAATCGTCCACCCCTTTGCGACTGAAGGACGTGGGTCATTTCATGGATGAACAGCCCCTGGCGGCCGAGGCGCTCCGTCGAGAAATCTTCGGACCAGAGCCTGCTGTCGGGGTGGAAGTGAATATTGCCGGTCGGGGCCATGACCACGCCGCGGGGCTGGAACGGCCACCATTTTCCGCGTACGATCCGGACCCGTCCGAAGTCGATGGCGTCGCCAAAAACGGACCGGGCGAGCGCGATTTCGCCTTCTGTAAGTGGCCTTGACGATTTCACGCGGACATTCATTGCGGGCGCATCGCACCGCAGGCAAGCAGAACTGCTGGAAAAGGGGCGTTCTTACTTGCCGATCGCTGCGCCCGCCGCTAGGGCAGCGCAAAATCAAACGGAGGAAAGTCCACATGAGCGAGACCGCCGATCGGGTAAAGAAGATCGTCGTCGAACATCTCGGTGTCGAGGCCGACAAGGTCAACGAAGAGGCGAGCTTCATCGACGATCTGGGCGCCGACAGCCTCGACATCGTCGAGCTGGTAATGGCGTTCGAGGAAGAATTTGGCGTGGAGATTCCGGACGATGCCGCCGAGAAGATCACCACGGTCAAGGACGCGATCGTCTATATTGACAGCAACAAGGGCTGATCGGGAGCGATTGCCTGCCGCCCGCCAGCAGAGGCGGCTCGAACGGCTTCCCGTGAACTTCGGGAGGCCGTTTGCATTTAAGTGGCATTGAAGGGAATTAGTTCATGCGCCGTGTCGTGGTGACAGGTCTTGGTCTGGTCACGCCGCTTGGAGGCAGTGTCGAAACCAGCTGGGCGAATATCATAGCCGGCAAGTCGGGCGCGGGGACCATCACCCGCTTTGACGCGTCGGACCAGAAATGCCGCATCGCCTGCGAGGTCAAGCCCGCGGACCATCCCTATGGGTTCGATCCCGCCAAGCGCATCGACCACAAGATCCAGCGCCAGGTGGACCCGTTCATCATTTACGGGCTCGATGCCGCCGGCCAGGCAGTCGAAGACGCCGGGCTTACCGAAATGGACGAGGCGACGAGGCTTCGTGCCGGCTGCTCGATCGGCTCGGGCATCGGCGGCCTCCCCGGAATCGAGAGCGAGAGCCTCGTTCTCCATGAAAAGGGGCCGGGCCGGGTCAGCCCGCATTTCGTGCACGGCCGGCTGATCAACCTCATCTCCGGCCAGGTCTCGATCAAATATGGCCTGATGGGCCCGAACCATGCCGTGGTCACCGCCTGCTCGACCGGCGCCCATTCGATCGGCGACGCTGCCCGGATGATCAAGGACGGCGATGCCGACATCATGCTTGCCGGTGGTGCCGAGGCGACGATCTGCCCGATCGGAATCGCCGGCTTTGCCCAGGCCCGCGCACTTTCGACCGCGTTCAACGACCAGCCGGAAAAGGCCTCGCGGCCTTATGACCGCGATCGCGACGGCTTCGTCATGGGCGAGGGCGCAGGAGTCGTCGTGCTCGAGGAATATGAGCATGCCAAGGCCCGGGGCGCCAAGATCTATGCCGAGGTGGTGGGCTATGGCCTGTCCGGTGATGCCTATCACGTCACCGCGCCGCACCCGGAGGGCTCAGGCGCCTATCGCTCGATGGAAATGGCGCTGAAGAAGGCCGGGATGACGCCTGGCGACATCGACTATATCAATGCCCATGGCACCTCGACCCCGCTCGGCGACGAGCTGGAGCTGGGCGCGGTCAGGCGATTGTTCGGCAACGAGGTCGCCAACATCTCGATGAGCTCGACCAAGTCGGCGATCGGCCACCTGCTGGGCGGCGCGGGCGCGGTTGAAACAATCTTCTGCATCCTTGCCATTCGCGACCAGGTGGTTCCGCCGACGCTCAATCTCGACAACCCGAGCGAAGGCACCGCCGGGGTCGACCTCGTTCCTCACCAGGCGAAGAAGCGCACGGTGCGGGCCGCGCTCAACAACAGCTTCGGCTTTGGCGGAACCAACGCCTCGCTGATCGTCAAGGCAGTCAGCTAGGCCCCACCTGATGCGCCGAGCGATCCTCGTCACGGCGGTGATTGGCCTGGTGGCGGCCGTTGCTGCCGTCTGGCTGCTATGGGGATCGCCTGGCCCCGGCGAGGGCCCGCACCGCGTGGTCGTGGAGGAAGGCTCGACTCTCGCCACCGTCGCGAGCCAGCTCGAAGAGCAGGGGGTAATACCGGGAAACGCCAGGAGCTACAGGGCGATGGCCCGGCTGTTCGGCTCGGGCGACCCGGTCCAGGCAGGCGAGTTCGAGATCCCGGCCGGGACGAGCGGGGCGAAGGTCCTTGATATTCTCCAGCACGGGAGGCCGGTCGTCAGGCTGGTTACCATCCCCGAGGGCATGCCTTCTGTCCTCGTCCAGGAAAAGCTGGCCGCGATCCCGGAACTGTCAGGGCCGGCGCCGCTTCCGCCGGAAGGGTCGGTCCTTCCCGACAGCTACGACTGGCAGAAGGGCGAGAGCCGGGCTGCCGTTCTCCAGCGCATGACGGCTGCCATGGAAAAGGAGCTGGAAAGGCTCTGGGCGAACCGCAAGCCGGCCTGCCCGGTTACCACCCCCCGGGAGGCCGTCACGCTGGCCTCGATCGTCGAGAAGGAGACCAGCAAGCCTTCCGAGCGACGCATGGTCGCGGGCGTCTACTGCAACCGGCTGCGGGTAGGAATGAAGCTCGATGCCGACCCCACGGTCATCTACCCGATCACCAGGGGGAAGCCGCTCGGCCGGCGAATTCGCCGGTCCGAGCTCAACGCGATCACCGGCTACAATACCTATCGCGAGCCCGGCCTTCCCGAGGGCCCGATCGCCAACCCCGGGCGTGAAAGCATCGCAGCGGTCCTCGATCCGGCCGAGACCGACGCCCTCTATTTTGTCGCCGACGGCACGGGCGGCCATGTGTTCGCGAGGACCCTCGAAGAGCACCAGGCCAATGTCGCCAAATGGTATGCGATCCGCCGCGCGCGCGGCGAGATGTAGCCTAGCCCCCGATCGCCTCGGCAGGGACGTAGCCGACCCGACCGTCGGGCCCATAGCCCCATGCCCAGCCGAGGCTGTTGTCCAGCATGCGGATCTCGTCGCCCTTGCTTAGGGCAGTGATCGGCGCAGAATCGAAACTGGGCTCGCAAAGCAGGACCGCGTCCTCGACAAGGTGCCGGGCAAGCGGTTCCGCATAATGGGACGCGATGACCCGCCCGGCGAGGGCGACGTCGGCAAGGTCCTTGCGGTAGGCGTGGGTTACTGGATCGGGGAGGTCGGAAACGCCCGTCAGCGCGAAGCCGTCAGCGGTCCGCGAACGCCGGCTCCCTTGATCGCAGGTCGATCGCGCGGCGCTGGTCGTCCTCGCCGGCGCGGAGATATTTTTTGAACCCTTCAAGAAACTCGGCCCCGTCATTGGTGCGGACGACAAACACGTTGCGGCGGTCGTCCTGATCCCGCTCACGGCGCAGATAGCCGAGGCCTCCCAAAGTATTCAAGGCGCGCGTTACGACCGGCTTGGACACGCCGAGGAGGCGTGCAAGCCCGCGCACCGTGTGAGGGCCAGGCGTCAGGTAAACGAGCATCAGCAAGGCCATCTGCCGATTGGTAAGATCAGGCTCACCCGACCGGACATACTCAATCAGTGCCCGCATCCAGCCCGATAGCGAAGCATCGGCCATTGGTTCGATCACTCCCGTCGTAGCGTAGCGATGAAGTAACCGAGAAAGGGCACTTTGGTTGCGTAACGACCTTGCCCCGTAGCGAAAATTCGTCGATCAATTCTGCGTTCGGAGCGGCTAGATTAGGCGCCGTAACGTTCCTTCAGCATGGCGAAGACGGTCCTCAATCCCAAGGCTTCGCCGCCCTTGGGCCGGCCCGGCTTTGCGGCCGGGCGCCATGCGAAAGTATCGAAATGGGCCCATGGGATGGTGGCTGGAACGAAGCGGCGGAGAAACAGGGCAGCGGTGATCGAGCCGGCCATCGGCGAATCCGCTGCGTTGCTGAGGTCGGCAAGATCGGATTTCAGCATCTCGTCATAGCCATCCCACAGCGGCATCCGCCAGACGGGGTCAGTGACCGCGCTCGAGGCGGCCTCGAGCGCGGTAGCGAGGGCGTCGTCGTTGACGAACATCGCCGGT
>JAJJPO010000098.1:0-18644 GCA_032907585.1 Sphingomonas sp.
TTGCGGAGCGGGTCCGTGAAATCCGGCCCGAGACGGGCATCCTGCTGATCACCGGGTACACCGGCGCCCGCGACGAGGAGCTTCAGCTTCCGCGGCTTTCAAAGCCATTCGGACAAGCCGGCGTAGCTGCCGCCCTGGCGCGTTTTGCGGGCCAGCCTGGAAACGTCATAAAGTTCCCGGCGGGCAAGTTGCCAACGACCGGGCAATAGCATTGGTCTCGCTTGCGAAAATCTACTGGCCCTCGTGCTTCGCGCGCTCTTCCAGGAGGCGTGCGAGATCGGCTTCCCCCTGCTCGGCCATCTGCAGCAGGGCTTCGGTCGTGCGGGGGTCGTTCACATATTCCGCCAGTCGGCGGCAACGCTCAATTCGGTCCCGCATATTCTGCAGTGGATCGTCATTCACGCCCCTGCAACGGCAATCGGGACCTCCCGGTTCCAACCTGCCTGTTGCCCACTGCTTCGCCGAACTAGCCTTACACCCATGCTCAAGCCGATCGGTCCGGCGAGAAAGGCGCGGCGTTTCAATGGGATATGGCGAAGGAGCCAGGCGCCAGTGCGAGTTGGGATTGCCCGGCTCGCAGACCTTGGGCATTTGGCGCCAGTTTCTTGAGTAACCCAGTTTGAGGAAATGTTCATGGCGGCCAGCGAGCTGAAACCCTTCCATGTCCTTTTTGCCGCGGCTGGCGGCCTGTTCCTGGCACAGCCCGTCGCAGCCAAGGGCGGATCGGCCTATGTCGGGCTCGAGACCGGCGTCATTATCGCCCGAGACAACGATATCGACGAGCCCGCCAGCTACACGACGAGCCAGGTCCCGGGCTCGCCCATCGGCCCTCCGCCTCCCGCGAGCCTCGAGTTCGACGATGTATTCAGCACGAAATACAGGAGACCGGGCTTCGACCTGGGCCTCCTCGGCGGCTATGATTTCGGCAGGTTCAGGCTGGAACTTGAGCTTGGCTACAAGCGTGTCGGCCTGGGCAATATCGGCCCCGACGATATCACCAGCGAATTTTTGACTACCATCAATGCCCAGTTGAACCGACCTTCGGCTTCGCCAGAGCCGGTCGGGCCCGGGCTTCCGGCCCTGGCCATCGAGGACTTCGGCCTGGACGGAAATCTCCGGGTGAAGTCAGCCATGGTGAACGGTCTGTTCGATGTCGACCTGACCGACCGCTGGACGATTTTTGCCGGTGGCGGCGCGGGTGCTTCCATCGTGAAGGCGCTCGGATCACGCGACAGTGCCCAGTCGTGGCAATATCTCGTCGGGGCCCGCTACAAGATCGGCCCCAGGGTCGAGCTCGGCCTGAAGCATCGCTATTTCAATTCGGGCATCGTCACGCTCACCAGCGACCCCCTATCATTCGCCGGAAACCCCCGCCGCCTTTCCGTTGGCGGGACGGAGATCAACCAGTCGGTTGCCCTTAGCCTTACACCGCAGATCGAAGGCGAGTTCCGGGAACGCTCCCTCCTGGCCAGCCTCATCTACAGTTTCTGAAGCGATACTCGGCCGAAAGCGCCGAACATGGCTAAGTCATTTTTCAGAGCCAAGTGTTGCCAATGTGTCCGGAAAAGAGATCCTTGGACGCTGTTCGCTGCCACTTTCTACTTACCGATCGGTAAGATTCACATCGGTTGCCTGCCCCCCACACGTGATTCTTCCCGTTCGGTAAGAAAGGTCCTTGAAATTCAATCGCGTGCGTGCAATCTTCCCGCTCGGTAAGATGATTGAAGACGCAACTCAGTTCGGCGCAGCAGTCGCCTCCGCCCGCAGGGCCCTCGGCCTTACCCAGCGCGAGCTGGCGCTTGCCATCAATAGCGGTGAACGCTTCATTGTCGACCTTGAGGCTGGAAAACCCACGGCGCAACTCGGCAAGGCCCTTGCCGCCGCTAGGGCCGTTGGCCTGCGCCTCACTGGCAGCCCGCAGACCTGACGGTGGAACTTCCGGTTCATTACGGGGACCGTAAGGTTGCAACCATCAGCGCGGACGCACAGGCAACCCGCCTTGCCTATGATGATGGCTGGCTGTCATCTCCCGAGAGATTCCCGGTCTCGCTGGCAATGCCGATCCGACCGGAGCCCTTCGACGGAGAACTGGTCCTTCCCTGGCTCATGAACCTTCTACCGGAAGGCGAACCGCTGCGTGCCATGACGCGCGCGCTCGGTGCCGCGCCTGAAGACGCAGTCGGCCTAATCGCGCAGACTGGCAATGACCTGGCCGGTGCTCTCAGCATCGCACAGCAGCAGCCCCGCGGCGAGCCCGGCTATCGCGTGATCCCGAACGCCGATTCCCTGAGGCGGATCATCGAGGAATTGCCAGCGCGGCCGTTTCTGGTCGGCGAGGACGGCGTCTCGATGAGCCTCGCCGGCGCGCAGGAAAAACTGCCGGTAGCAGTCATCGACGGCGAAATTGCCGTGCCAATCAACGGGGCACCATCAACCCACATACTCAAGCCCGACAATCCACGCCTACCTGGCAGCGTCCAGAACGAGGCGCTGTGCATGGTTCTCGCCAGTCGCATGGTTGCCCCGGTCACGTCCGGGGTTGCCGAAGAACGAAGCTACCTGCTCGTGGAGCGCTATGACCGGACGAGAACCGCCAACGACATCCGTCGACTGCACCAGGAGGACTTCTGCCAGGCGCTGGCCCGCCCGCCTGTCGCCAAATACGAATTTAACGGCACCGGCACCCGCGGCCCCTCCATCGCCGATATGTTCGCTCTCGTCAGCCGGCACATGACCGCGCTCGACATCACGCGCCTGCTCGATGCCGTGATCCTCAACATTGCCATCGGCAACGTCGATTCCCACGCCAAGAACTACTCGATCCTACTAGGCCCGGGCCCACCACGTCTGGCACCGCTCTACGATCTCATGTCCGGCCTCGCCTGGGCCAACATCACCCAAAACCATGCCCAGGCGATTGGTGGCCAGCGCCGCGGCCGCCACATCTACGGCCGCCACTGGCGCCGCATGGCCGAAACTGCCGGGATTGCTACGCGGGGTACGATCCAGCGCGTTCAACAGGTGACGGCACGGCTGCTGCGCGAATTGCCAGCTGCGGTCAAAGAGGTCGAAGCTATGCCTGCGGGTTCAGCGATGATCGACATCTTTGCGAAAGAGATTGAGGAACGCGCAACAGAAGTCCAAGCGCACGCCGGACAGGAAGGCGCGCCTGATGTCGCTGAGACGCCGACAGACAACGGTCCGGCTGCCGGCGCAAGCGCCTATTCTGTTGACGGACGGGCGTGATCAGCAGGGCCGAGGGCATCGTTCATTGGAATGACCCGAATTAAGGACGACAGCCGGCGGGCAGCATCCGTCCCTCGCCGGTATCTAAGCCATCCCAGTGCCATCCCAATTGGGGGGCTATAAAGGGGACTCTAATGGCCAGCGCGCTAATGTTTGGAAAACCGGTGAAAACTGGCGGAGCGGGAGGGATTCGAACCCTCGATACGGTTTTGCCGTATACTCACTTTCCAGGCGAGCGCCTTCGACCACTCGGCCACCGCTCCGCATGCCATGAAAGGCCGCCCATGTAGAGGCGAGTTGGCGCTGGAGCAAGCTTGCCGCGCGCCCTTGTGCGCCTCTATTGCATCTACCCATGGCACGGCGTTTCGATCATCCCCCATCCGCCGAAGAAATCGAGACGATCGCGCGCCGCGAAATGCAAAATCTGCCGGAGCCTTTTTCATCGCACCTCAGGCATGTCGTCCTGCAGGTCGATGAATATGCAGAAGAACGGCTGCTCGCCGAGATGGGCATCGACCACCCGCTCGAACTCACCGGTGTCTATGAAGGCATCCCGATCAGCCTGCGCAGCGTCGAGACAAGCGGAACGCTTCCCGACCGGATACGCCTGTTCCGCCAGCCGATCCTCGCCGAATGGGTCGAGGAAGGCGAACAGCTTGAACATCTCGTCCGCCACATATTGATCCACGAGGTAGGCCATCATTTCGGCTATTCCGACGAGGATATGCACGCGATCGAGGACGAGGGATGAGCGTCCTGCTGAAAGGTGAAGGGCTCGCGCTCGTTCGCGGCGGACGTCTCCTGTTCGAAAATCTCGGCATAAGGCTCGAATCCGGCGAGGCATTGCACGTCACGGGAGCCAATGGCAGCGGGAAGTCGAGCCTCATCCGGCTGGTTGCCGGCCTGCTCCGGCCCCTGGCCGGGCGGATAGAGCGCTCCGCCGCAGCGCTTGCCGACGAGGGACTTGCGCTCGACCGCGAGCTTCCGCTGGAGCGGGCGCTGGCGTTCTGGAACGGGCCGCGGCTGAAGGAGGCAATTGGAGCTTTCGAGCTGGACGAGCTTCGCCACGTTCCCGTGCGGCTCCTTTCGACCGGGCAGGCGAAGCGGGCGCGCCTGGCACGCGTCGCTGCAAGCGGAGCCCCGCTGTGGTTGCTCGACGAGCCGCTGAACGGCCTTGACCAGAAAGGCTTCGACGAGCTTGGCCGGGCCCTCGAGGCCCACCGGGAATCGGGCGGCGCAGTGCTCGCCGCGAGCCACGTCGCCCTGCCAGGACGCTGGGGCACCCTCAGCCTGTCGTCATGACCTCAAGGCTCATCCTTCGCGAGCTTCGCCGCGGGCTACAGGGCAGTGCCTGGCTCCCCGTGGCCTTCTTCCTTCTCGTTGCAACCATCGTCCCCTTCGCAGTCGGCCCGGACGCAAGGCTGCTTGCGCGGATCGGCGGCGGGGCCCTGTGGATTGCTGCGCTGACAGCGGCGATGCTCCCGGTAGAACGGCTGGTCGAGCCGGACCGGGCCGACGGGTTTCTCGACCAGCTGGCACTTGGCGGGAGTACCGAGGAGGCGATTGGAGCGGCAAAGATCCTCGGCCACTGGCTGGCCTTCGGACCGCTGCTGCTGGTCGCCGCGGTACCTGCCAGTTTTCTCGTCGGGCTCGGCGGCGGCGACCTCGTCCGGGCGCTTGTCTCGCTCGCGGTTGGAACGCCGGCCCTCGCGGCGATCGCGGTCAGCGTCGCGGCGCTTACCGCGGGTCTCCCGCGCGCCGGGGCGCTCGCCGGTCTCCTGATGATGCCGCTCGCGGTCCCGCTGGTCATCTTCGGAGCAGCGGCGACCGGCGACGGCGAAAGCTCGGCGCTGAAGCTCGAAGCGGCCGTCGCGCTGCTCCTGGTAGCAGGATCGCCGTTCGTGACCGGTGCCGCGATCCGCTCGAGCCGGACCTAGTCGTTGCTCCACCTTGCGAAGATGGCCGTCGGGAGAAGTAGTCCCCGGGCTTCTTCACGAACCGCCATCTCGCCGCATTCGACCGTCCCGCCCAGGTCCCGGGTCACCTGCAGCAATAATTCGCCGATGGCCAGCGCCGACATGCGAACCGCATAGACGGTGAGCACGAGGAACCGGCTGTCGGCGTCGAGAAGCCGGCGGCAATCGGCGAGCAGCGGAGCAAGATGCTCCTCCAGCCGCCAGATTTCCCCGTCCGGTCCCCGCCCGAACTTCGGCGGGTCGAGCAGGATGCCATCGTAGCGCCTCGAACGCCGCACCTCGCGCGCGGTGAACTTCGCGGCATCATCGACGATCCAGCGAATGGGCCGCTCGGCAAGGCCGGAGAGCCTGGCATTGGTCCTTCCGCCCTCGACCGATTTCTTGGAAGCGTCGACATGGACCATTCTTGCTCCGGCCTCGGAAAGCAGGAGCGTTCCAACGCCGGTGTAGCCGAACAGGTTCAGGACCTCGGCATCAAACGCCCGGCTCTGCATCCAGTCCCACTGGGGCGCCATGTCGGGAAAGAAGGCGAGGTGGCGGAACGGCGTAAGGCTGGCGTGAAACCGGACCTTGCCACGCGAGAGCGGCCAGTCTCTCGGCAGGTCGCGGTGGCGGACCCATCGCCCGCCCCCTTCCTCGTCCGAGCCTGGAACGAAACTTGCGTCCGGAGCCCATTCGGAAAGCGCCGGCTCCCACATGGCCTGCGGCTCGGGCCGGACCACCGTCACCGGGCCATAACGCTCCCACTTGCGCCCGCCGCCGCTATCGATCAGCCCCCAGTCTTCCCAGGGCTCGGCGACAATAGTTTTCAGCTCAAAGCCCATGGCAAGGCTCCTAGGCCGCGATCGCGAGCTTGCCGCCGATGGAGGCAATGGCACGCGGCCCCTTGAGCATCGCGGCCCCCGCGGCGCGGGCGGCGCCAAGCTCCACCGCGCGAAGTTCGTCGAGCATCTCGTCCAATGTCATGATGCGCCCGAAAATCTCGATCGACCGGGCCATTGCATCGGCCCGGCCCTGCGGCGTTTCCAGCGCCATCAATATCCCTGCCTCGAGCTGGGCCCGGGCGCGCCTTAGCTCCGCCTCGCTAAGCTCGGCTGCAGCGCGCTCGATGGTCTCGCGGGCAAGCGCCAGGGCCTCGGCGGCCCGCGACCTGTCGGCCGAGAGATTGACGGCGAAGATGCCGGTATCCGCAAATCCCTGGGTCCAGGCATAGATGGAATAGGCAAGCCCGCGCTCCTCGCGCAGTTCCTGGAACAGCCGGGATGACATGCCGCCGCCTACCGCCTGCGCGAACAGCGACAGGGCGGGCGCCGACGGGTCCGCGGCGGGGATGCCCGCATAGGCCAGCGCGACATGGGTCTGCTCGGCGGATCGCCGGTCAGAGTGGGCTCCGCCGCAGAAGCGGGCAGGCTCGACAGCGGGCGCGGCCCGCCGCTCGATGTCGCCGAACAATGCCTCGGCGAAGTGCAGCACGTGGGCCGGGTCGACCTTTCCGGCCGCCGAGATCACCAGCCGTTCCGGACGATATTGGTCTTCGAGCCAGCCAAGGCAGTCCTCGCGGGTCAGCCCGGTGATGGTCGCCGCCCTGCCAAGAACCGGGCGTGCCAGTGGCTGGTCGCCAAAGGCCGCCTCGAACAGATGGTCGTGGATGAGATCATCCGGCGCATCGAGGCATTCCCCGAGCTCGGAAAGGATGACCAGCTTCTCCCGTTCCATCTCGGCGGGGTCGAACCGGGGCGAGCGAACCAGCTCGGCGATCAGCTCGAGTGCAAGCCCGACATCCGCGGCTAGCGTGCGCGCATGGAACAATGTCTGGTCGCGCGAGGTCCAGGCGTTGAGCGAACCGCCGACGTCCTCGATCGCCTCCGCGATGGCCCGCGCGTCCCTGCCGCCGGCGCCCTTGAACACCATGTGCTCGACGAGATGGGCGAGGCCGCCCTTGCCATCGGGCTCGGAGCGCGACCCGACAAAGGCATGGAGCCCGACCGCCGCCGACTGCGCCCCGGGCATCGGGTCGACGGCAACGGTGATGCCATTGGCGAGACGGGAGATTTCAGCCATCGGCTTCGTCCCGGCGCCAGCGCTGCCGCAAGGCAAGAGCGTAGATGACGAGTGCGATCGCGGCGAACAGGAACCATTGCACCGCGTAGCTCAGGTGGTTGTTGGGGATGGTTGCCGGCGATGGCGGGGCGCTTGCCATGAGCCCGGGCCCCGGCGTTGCGGCAACCAGGCGCATCCGGTTCAGCCGGTCCGGGGCGATGATGCCGCTGACCAGCCCGCCACGATAGGCCCGGCCGGCATTGGGATTCTTGGACCAGCCAAGTTCGACGGCGAGGCCCGGGCCTTCGGCGCCCGTGCGGCAATCGGCGATGATCAGGAAGCCCGGCTCGCCCTGGCGATTCCGGCCGGCACCGGTCCTGAAGCCGGTGACCTCGAGGCAGTTGCCGGTTGCCGAGCGGAACAGCGGCAGGGGTTCCTTTGGAGGCACCACCGGCCAGCCGATCGGGGGCTTGCCCGCCGCGGCGCGGTAGGTTGCGAGCAGCGCCTCCTTCTGGTCCCGTCGCTCGAGCTGCCAGATACCAAGCCCGATCATCACTGCGACGGCGAGACCGACAAGGATCGTCGGGATGAGCGGCAGTTTCCGGATCATCTGGAACGCTTCCCCTCGCGGGCATGGTGGCGATGTTCCTGGTAGAGCAGCGCGGCCTTGCCGACCCTCAGGCCGTAAAGCGTTAGCGCAGCGCCAATCGGGAGCCAGACGAGGTGGAGCCACCAGGGCGGCGAGACGAGCTGGTCGAGCAGGATTGCGCCGCCCGCAACGATCGCCCCGACGATGAGAATGAGAAAGGCCGCCGGGCCGTCACCGACATTGTAGCCCTGGAAATCGAGGCCGCACGATGCGCAGGCCGGCGAGAAGCGTGCCGCGCCGCTAAACAGCGTCCTCGCCCCGCACGCCGGGCAAAGGCCCTGGAATGACGCCGCCGCCAGCGACGGCGCGGCGCCGCTGGACGGCGCCTCGACCATCAGCCGTGTGTCGGCGCGCCCCAGCCGCCCCAGACATAGATTGAGACGAAGAGGAACAGCCAAACGACGTCGACGAAGTGCCAGTACCAGGCGGCCGCCTCGAACCCGAAGTGCTGCTTGGGCGTGAAGTCGCCCTTGTAGGCGCGGAGCAGGCAGACGCTAAGGAAGATGGTGCCGACGATGACATGGAAGCCGTGGAAACCGGTCGCCATGAAGAAGGTCGCGCCGTAGATATTGCCCTTAAAGTCGAACGGGGCGTGGACATATTCATAGGCCTGGATCGAGCTGAACAGCAGGCCGAGAAGGATCGTGCACCAAAGGCCCTTCTTGAGGCCCTCGCGATCACCGTGGATCAGCGCGTGGTGTGCCCAGGTGACGGTGGTTCCCGAGCAGAGCAGGATAAGCGTGTTGAGCAGCGGGAAGCCGAACGGGTCGAGTACCTCGAGGCCCTTAGGGGGCCAGGTCGCAGCGACGGTTGCATCGCTGATCACCTGGGTCGCCCCGTCGACCACTTCGATCGGCGCCGGGAACAGCGCGGCGTTGAAGAAGGCCCAGAACCAGGCGACGAAGAACATCACCTCGGAGGCGATGAACAGGATCATTCCATAGCGAAGGTGCAGCTGGACGACCGGGGTGTGATGGCCCTCGTGGCTTTCGCGGATGACATTGCCCCACCAGCTGAACATCGTCACCAAGACGCCGAGGAGGCCAAGCAGGAAGACGAACTTCCCATAGGGATTGTCGTGCATCCACATCACGCCGCCGCCGGTGAGGGCGAGCGCGGAAAAAGAGCCGATTATCGGCCACTGGTCGGGCGGCAGGATGTGATAATCGTGATTCTTGGTCGCGGCCATCTACGGGTTCCCTTTATTCCTTGCGGCGGCTCTAGCCGGCCGTACCGGGATTTTCCACCGGATAAAATGTGTAGCTGAGCGTGATCTCGTCGATGTCGCGGGTGTCCGGATCCTCGCGCAGCCTGGGGTCGACGTAGAAGACCACGGGCATGCGCACGCTCTCGCCGCCTTTCAGCTCCTGCTCGGTGAAGCAGAAGCACTCGATCTTGCTGAAATACTGGCCGGCCTGGGCGGGCGAGACGTTGAAGCTAGCGGTGCCGACCGTCCGCCGCGCCGTGTAGTTGCTGGCCTTGTAATAGATGGTGGTTCTCCCGCCGGGATGGATCCTGACGGTCGTCTGTTCCGGCTCTAATTTCCAGGGGCGCGCGGGCGAGATATTGGCGTCGCACCGGACACCGATTTCTCCCGCGACTGCGCCTGGTGCAGCCTCGGCCTTCATGGTCGTGCCGCCAAAGCCGGTCACCTGGCAGAAGATCCGGTAAAGCGGGACGGATGCGAAGGCGAGGCCGAGCATGGCGAGGCCGAAAAGGGCTGCCCTGATCCCGACCGAGCGGTTCTTCTGGGCAAGGCTGTTCATTGGTTCAAGCTCATCTTGGCGATGGTGATCGCGAACATCAGGATGACAAACAGCGCAAGAAGGATCGCCAGAAGGCGCGAACGTTCGCGCTGGCGCTTGCGGATGATCTCCTCTTCCTCGTGCGGCATCAGATCACCCACCGGTCAATCACCAGTGCCGAAAAGATCGCAAAGAGGTAAAGGACCGAAAATCCGAACAGGCGTTTTTCGGGCCCCATTTCCGAAGGTTCGGTCGCCTCGTTCCAGTTCACTGCCACGGCGAGGGCGAGGAAGATGCCATTGAGGACGAGCGAGGCCAGGCCATAGATCCAGCCGGCAAGACCGAGCGCCCATGGAGCGAGCGCCGCCGCCACCATCGGAAAAGTGTAAAGGAGGATGTGGCGGCGGGTGCTCTTCGGGCCTGCGACCACCGGGAGCATCGGCACGCCGGCATTGGCATAGTCGCTTCGCACGAACAGCGAGAGCGCCCAGAAATGCGGCGGGGTCCACAGGAAGATGATCGCGAAGAGCAGGACCGGGAGCATGGTGACGTCGCCGGTCACGGCGGCCCAGCCGATCAGCGGCGGAAAGGCCCCTGCAGCACCACCGATCACGATGTTCTGCGCCGTCCTTCGCTTCAGCCAGACCGTGTAGACAAGGACGTAGAAAAGGATCGAGAGCGCAAGCACGCCCGCGGCGAGGTGATTGGCGGCGAGGTCCATGAGGATCACGGAGAAGATCGCCAGCCCGACGCCGAAGTGGAGCGCCGCCTGGCGGCTCATCCGGCCGGCCGGAAGTGGCCTGCTCCTCGTGCGCTTCATCTTGGCGTCGAGGTCCGCCTCATACCATTGGTTGAGCGCCCCGGCGGCGCCCGCTCCAAGGGCGATGCAAAGCACCGCGGTAAAGCCGAGCACCGGGTGAACGGAGCCGGGCGCTGCAAGCAGGCCGCAGAGGCCGGTGAAGACGACGAGGCTCATTACCCGGGGCTTGGTCAGCGCGAAGAGGTCGCGCCAGTCGGCCGGGATATCCTGGTCATGGAGGATGGGTACGCTGGTCACGATGAGGGCCTATAGGCAGTCCCGCACCGAGAAGAAAGGCCCGCAATGTTAGGCGCTTGGCACTTCGCGGTCCTGCAGCTCGGAGCGCGACGAAAAACGCCCCGGACACAAGGGCCCGGGGCGCATGTTTTCGAACGGTTTTTACTGACCGGTTGCTAGTCGATCTTGGGAAGCGTCTCGAACTGGTGGTAGGGCGGCGGGCTTGAAAGCGTCCACTCGAGCGTGGTCGCGCCGGCACCCCAGTAATTGTCGGGAGCCTTCTTCCCGGCCGCAAGCGACCAGATCATGTTGATGAAGAACACCAGCATGCCCGTTGCCATCACCATGTAGCCGATGGTCGAGATCTGGTTCCACTCCGCATAGGCCGGCGAATAGTCGGGGATGCGCCGCGGCATGCCGTCAAGGCCAAGGAAGTGCTGCGGGAAGAAGATCAGGTTCACGCCGATGAACATGATGAAGAAGTGGAGCTTGCCCAGGAACTCGTTGTACATCTTCCCGAACATCTTGCCGAACCAGTAATACCATCCGGCGAACAGTGCGAACACCGCGCCGAGGCTCAGCACATAGTGGAAGTGGGCAATGACGTAGTAGGTGTCGTGCATGTAGTTGTCGACGCCGCCATTGGCGAGCACGACGCCGGTCACGCCACCGACGGTGAACAGGAAGATGAAGCCGATTGCCCAGAGCATGGGCGTCTCGAAGCTGATCGAGCCGCTCCACATGGTGGCAATCCAGCTGAAGATCTTCACGCCGGTCGGAACGGCGATGATCATCGTCGCCGCGGTGAAGTACATCTTGGTGTTCACGTCCATGCCGACGGTGAACATGTGGTGCGCCCAGACGATGAAGCCGACCACGCCGATCGCCACCATCGCATAGGCCATGCCGAGATAGCCGAAGACCGGCTTGCGGCTGAACGTCGCGACGATCTGGCTGACCATGCCGAACGCCGGCAGGATCATGATGTAGACCTCGGGGTGACCGAAGAACCAGAACAGGTGCTGGTAGAGGACCGGGTCGCCGCCGCCGCTGGCATCGAAGAAGGCCGTGCCGAAGTTGCGGTCGGTGAGCAGCATGGTGATCCCGCCGGCGAGAACCGGAAGGGCCAGCAGCAAGAGGAAGGCGGTGATCAGCACCGACCAGACGAACAGCGGCATCTTGTGCAGCGTCATCCCCGGCGCACGCATGTTGAAGATGGTGGTGATGAAGTTGATCGCTCCGAGGATCGAGCTCGCGCCCGCGAGGTGCAGCGAGAAGATCACCATGTCGACCGCGGGGCCACTCGAGCCGGCGGTCGACAGGGGTGCGTAGACCGTCCAGCCGGTACCGGCTCCAAGCCCCGTCCCGCCGCTGACGAGCGCCGAGCCGAGGAGCAGGAGGAAGGCCGGAACGAGCAGCCAGAAGGAAATATTGTTCATGCGCGGGAAGGCCATGTCCGGCGCGCCGATCATCAGCGGCACGAACCAGTTGCCAAAGCCGCCGATCATCGCCGGCATGACCATGAAGAAGACCATGATGAGGCCATGGGCGGTAATGAGGACGTTCCAGTGGTGAAGCGCCTCGTCGAAGTTCGCCGTACCGGAGCCGATCGGCCAGGCCTGGGTCAGGTACTGGATGCCCGGCGCGGCAAGCTCGGCACGCATGATGCCCGAGATGGCGCCGCCGATGATCCCCGCGGTGATCGCGAAGATGAGGTAAAGCGTGCCGATGTCCTTGTGGTTGGTCGACATGAACCAGCGGGTGAAAAAGCCCGGCTTGTGGTCCGCGTCATGGTGCGCGTCATGCGCCTCATGGGACTTTAGCGGAAGCGCGTCGGCGGGGATTGTGCTCATGATTCTCTCGTTTCCGCTTCGATCTTAATTCTGGGCCGTTGCGGCCTGGTTGGTGGCAGGCTGCTCGACTGCCGGGGCCTCGACTTCCGCCGCTGGCTCGGCCGCGGGAGCGCCGGGCTCGACGGCAGGAGATGCGCCGGTCGGCGTGCCGCCCTTGGAAGCGACCCAGGCATTGAAGGTTGCTTCGGGAACCACCTCGATGGCGATCGGCATATAGCCGTGGCGGGCACCGCAAAGCTCGCTGCACTGGCCAAAATAGACGCCCGGGCGGTCGACCTTCACCCAGGTCTCGTTGAGCCTGCCCGGGTTGGCGTCGATCTTGATCCAGAAGGCGGGAAGAGCGAAGGCGTGGATCACGTCATTGGACGTGACGAGGAACTTCACGACCTTCCCGGCGGGAATGACCAGCCGTTCGTCGACGGCGAGGAGCGGCGGACCGTCGGCGTCCGTCCGGTAGCGGTCGCCGGGCTTCACGTCGGCCTTTTCCTTCAGGAGGTTCGAGACGATCTCGAACCCGCCATTGTCCGGATACTGGTAGGTCCAGTACCACTGGTTGCCGACCACCTTGACGGTGAGATCGGCGGGCGGCGGCGTGTACTGTGCCCGGATCAGCCGGATCGAGGGAATCGCGATCGCCACCAGGATCAGCACCGGCACCAGGGTCCAGACAACCTCGATCGCGGTATTGTGGCTGGTGCGTGACGGGGTGGGGTTGGCGCCGCGCCGGTAGCGGATGATCGTGTAGACGAGGAGCCCGAGGACGAAGAGGCTGATCCCGATGCACAGCGTCAGCAGCCAGTTGTTGTGGAAGTTCGCGGCCTGCTGGCCAACCTCGGTAACCTGGTCCTGGACGCCCATGCGCCCGTCGGGAACGCCAATGCCCGGCGTGGGGGCGGCATGATCAATGGCGGTCGCCGGGGCAGCAGCCGGTGCAGGCGCAGCGGCGTCGGCCGCGACGCCGGCCGGGGCCGGGGTTGCCGGAGCAGGCGCCGCAGTCACCTCTGGTGCGCTCGCCGCCGGTGCCTGGGCAACCGCTGCGGGTGTAAGTCCGGCTGCCGCCAGGGCAATCGCCCATCCCATCAATTTCATCGTCACCCCGATTGGTTCGGTTGCAAGGAAGGGCCCGCCACGTCGGGCGGGTCCGAAGTTTGCCGGCCTTATAGGCGGGACATTTCAGTCCCTCAAGACGGTGATCCGTGATGATTGCGCGGCCAGTTGCGGCGAGCCGGTCCCGGGCCTATTTCGAGCCGCGAATTACCAGGAGGCGCGAATGACCGACGACGAGATTTTGGCGGAATTTCGCGCAGCAGACGCACTGCTGGAGGGTCATTTCATACTCTCGTCCGGGCTCCGCAGCCCGCGCTATCTCCAGTGCGCAAGGGTCCTCATGGACCCGGCAAGGGCCGAGCGGCTGGCCCGGGCGCTTGCCCAGAAGGTGGAGCCGGGCATCCGCGATTCCATCGACGTCGTCGTGTCGCCGGCGATGGGCGGGGTCATCATCGGCCACGAGATGGGCCGGGCGCTTGGCAAGCGGGCCATGTTCGTCGAGCGCCCAGGAGGGACGTTCGAGCTTCGCCGCGGATTCTCGCTCGCAAAAGGCGAGCGCGTCCTCATGGTGGAAGACGTGGTGACGACGGGCCTTTCCTCGCGCGAGGCGATAGCTGCCGTCGAGAAATCCGGTGCAAGGGTGATCGCTGCCGCCTCGCTGGTCGACCGTTCCGGTGGAACCGCGGATCTTGGAGTTCCATTCTTCCCGCTGATCCGGATCGACGTACCGACCTATGACGCGAACCGGCTGCCGGAGGAACTGGCGAAGATACCTGCGGTCAAGCCTGGAAGCCGGACGGCGGCGTGACGGGCAAGCTTCGCCTCGGAGTCAACATCGACCATGTTGCGACCATTCGCAACGCGCGCGGAGGCTCGCATCCCGACCCGCTTCGAGCGGCGGTCGATGCCGCCCGGGCGGGGGCCGATGGAATCACCGCCCACCTGCGCGAAGACCGTCGGCATATAACCGACGAGGATATCGAGCGGCTGATGGCGAGGATCGACCTGCCACTCAATCTGGAAATGGCAGCGACCGAGGAGATGCTTGGGATCGCGCTTCGCCACCGGCCGCATGCAGCATGCATCGTTCCCGAGCGGCGCGAGGAGCGCACGACCGAGGGCGGCCTCGATGCCGCGGGACAGCAGGAGCGGCTGGCCGGCTTCGTCGACCGGCTTGCCAGCGCGGGCATCCGGGTGAGCCTGTTCATCGAACCCGCCGCCGAGCAGGTGACTGCTGCCGTCAGGCTCGGGGCGCCTGTCGTGGAATTCCACACCGGCCGCTATGCCAATCTTGCCGGCGATCTGCGGGCTGCGGAGCTGAAGCGCATTGCCGACGCCGCCGCCCTTGCAGCCAAGAATGGCATCGAGCCCCACGCCGGCCACGGCCTTACCTATGAGAATGTCGCGCCGATTGCAGCCATACCCCAGCTCGCGGAGCTCAACATCGGTCATTTCCTCGTCGGCGAAGCATTGTTTACCGGGCTGGAGGAAAGCGTCCGAACGATGCGCCGCCTGATGGACGAGGCAAGGTGAACATTCCGGTCGCCACCAACCGGAAGCGACGGCCATGATTGTCGGCATCGGCTCGGACCTGTGCAACATCGAGCGGATCCAGGCGTCGGTCGATCGCTTCGGCGAGCGTTTCCTCAACCGGGTATTCACCGATATCGAACGGGCCAAGGCCGCTTCGCGCCCGCACACGATGGCCGGGACCCTTGCCAAGCGCTTCGCGGCCAAGGAGGCATTTTCAAAGGCGGTTGGAACGGGGGTCGGCAACACGGCGTCGGGAGCGCCGACCCTCTGTCTCACCGGCGGTGCGAGGGCGCGGCTTGACGCGCTTGCTCCGGCAGGCCACGCCATCGAGGTGCATCTGACGATGACCGACGACCATCCCTGGGCCCAGGCCTTCGTCATCCTTTACGCGCGCAAGATGGAGTCCTGATTGTCTGAAAGTCCCGAGCAACCGGCCGCTATTTCCGGTGCGGCGGTCGAGCAGGAAGAAGAATTGAACAAGGAAAGCCGCGGCCAGGCAATCTGGCGCGAGGTCAAGGGAATTGGCTGGGTCCTTCTCGCGGTACTTGCCTTTCACAGCTTCATCGCGAAGCCCTTCTACATCCCGTCGGAATCGATGATGCCGAGCCTGCTCACCGGCGACCGGCTGGTGGTCACCAAATATCCCTATGGCTGGTCCTATGTCTCGCCGACCATTCCAAATCCGCTGGCGATCGTGCGCAACCTTGCCCTTGGCTCTAGCGAGCCCTGGAGCGTTACCCTGCCCTTCACCAACGGGCGGGTCATGGGCTCTCTTCCCGAGCGCGGCGATGTCGTCATCGTGACGCCGCCGGGAGGCAACCAGGATTATATCAAGCGGGTGATCGGGCTCCCGGGCGACACGATCGAGATGCGCTCGGGTCGGCTGATCCTAAACGGCAAGGCGGTTCACTCGGAGCCTCGCCCGCCGGTCATGATCCCGGTCGACGCCAATTCGCCCTGCGGCATGAACCAGTTCTGGGGACGTCGCGTCGAGACCCCCCAGGGCGCATTCTGCCGGCTGCCGATCATTCGAGAGACGCTCCCGAACGGCGCGAGCTACGACACGGTCGACGACGGCCGCAGCCAGGGGGACGATTATGCCCCGGTGCGAGTGCCCGCGGGCCATGTCTTCCTGATGGGAGACAACCGGGACCACAGTGCTGACAGCCGGTTCAGCCTTGCCGAGCAGGGCCTTGGAGGCCCGGTTCCCTGGGAGAATATCGGTGGCCGGGCGGAATTCATCACCTTCAGCCTCGACGGCACCACCACGCTCAACCCCTTGAGCTGGTTCCCGGCATTCCGTGGTGGCCGGTCAGGCAATTCACTGAGACCCGACAAGGAAAATTGATGGCGGACACCAGGCGCCCTCCCGAGAGTCCCGGACCGGCGGACCTGTCGAGCAGGAGCGTCAGGGAGGAAGCGCGAAAGGCCGCCGTCTGGCTGGGAATGGCGCTGGCCATTGCCGGCGTGATCGTTCTCGCCCAGCCGATCCTGCTGATCATAGGCGGGATGATGTTCGCGGTGATACTGGACGGCGGGACGCGCCTGCTCGGGCGGGTTCTCCCGATTCCAAGGGGCTGGCGCCTGGCGATCGTCACCATCGCGGGGTTCGGCTTTATCGCCTGGGTGCTTTATTTCGCCGGGACCACGCTCGCCGAGCAGGCCGGGACCTTGAGGGACGTCATCACCGATCAGTGGAACGAGCTGGTTGCCCGGCTGACGGCGACGGGGCTGCTTCCCTCCGAGGGCATGTCAAGCCTCGGGAACCAGCTGCTGGGCGGCGTTGGCCGGCTGGCAAGTGCTCTCAATACCGTCGCCGGCGTGCTTTCATCGGCGGTCGCGGTGCTGGTGATCGGGATATTCATCGCGATCGAACCACGGCTCTACGACCGCGGCTTCGCCTGGATGCTGCCGATGGAGCGGCGCCCCGACTTCTACGCCATCAGCGATCATGTGAGCTTTGTCCTTCGAAGGCTGATGGCCGGGCGCATCCTCGGGATGTTCGTCGAGGGCATCGGCACCTGGCTGATGCTGCTCTGGGGCGGCGTTCCGATGGCGGCGCTGCTCGGCCTCATCACCGGCCTATTGGCCTTCATCCCCAACATCGGCGCGATCATTTCCGGGCTGTTGATGGTCGCGGTGGGCTTTTCGGCCGGCACGGATGCCGGTCTCTGGGCGATCCTCACCTATTTCCTGGTCCAGACCATCGATGGCAACCTCATCGTGCCTTACGTTGCAAAGAGGACCGTCGATCTCGCCCCGGCCCTGGTGCTTGCAGCGCAGCTCCTGTTCGGCGCGCTGTTCGGCTTTCTCGGCCTGCTGCTTGCCGACCCGATCGTCGCGACGATCAAGACAGCGCTAGAGGACATGAGCGGCCAGAAGGGCCTTCGAAAGAAGCCCTCGCCGAAGAAGTAGCTTACTGGCCCTGCTGGGGACCGCCGAGGGTCACGGCCGCGTTCGGCGCCACCTCGAGCACATGGACGTCAAACGTCAGTTCCTCGTTGACGCCGATCGGGCTTCCCTGCGGCGGGTTGCGGCCATAGGCCAGGCGTCCCGGGATGACGACCTTGTATCGGCCGCCCTTCTGCATCTGGACGAGCGCCTGGCGGAAGCCGGGAACGACCTGCATTACGAGAAATGGCGCGGGACCGCGGCCATCGGTCGTATCGAAGACCGTGCCGTTCTCGGTCTTGCCGGTATATTCGATGATCACCCCGTCCATCTCGGTGATCAGCGGGCCGCTTCCGGCAGTAACCGTCTCGACTGCGACGCTCCTGAACTGGCCCGCGCCCCAATAGGCAAGGCCAAAGGCAATCGCGACGAGGGCGAAGATCGCCAGCCAGAGCCTGGGCAGCGTCCCCTTTGCGACGGGACGAAGCGGAACCTGGGAAACCGACATGTCGACCCTCGCGAAACGGTTAGCGACTGGAAACGGGTTTCAAGAGAAGTCTAGCGGGCGCCTTCGCGCTCCATCCGCTTGCGCTCGAGCTTTCGCGCGCGGCGGATCGCAGCGGCGCGCTCGCGAGCGCGCTTCTCCGACGGCTTCTCATAGTGACGGCGCAGCTTCATCTCGCGGTAGACGCCCTCACGCTGCAGCTTCTTCTTGAGCGCTCGCAGCGCTTGGTCGACATTGTTGTCGCGAACGATGATTTGCATAAGCGGTCGTCACTCTCCGATTTCAAAAGGCCATGTGGCGATCGTCATGAATCGCCCGACACAAACCCAATAGAAGCGATAGAACAGGGTCGTCGCGAAACATTCTTCCGCGCCGTCGTGAGCGGCCCGATACCAGCGGCCGAGGCGCATTTCAAGCGGCAATGCTCGCCTCTTCCCCGATCGGCTGGCGAGACCTAAAGCCGGGACCATGACCCGCTTCACCGTAAACGGCCAGCCCGTCCATTACCGGATGGACCCGGAGACGCCCCTGCTCTGGGCGCTACGGGACGCCTCGAACCTTACCGGCACCAAATATGGCTGCGGCACTGGCGATTGCGGCGCGTGCACCGTGCATATCGACGG
>JAJJPO010000099.1:0-4099 GCA_032907585.1 Sphingomonas sp.
AGATGTTGAGAAAGCCCGAGACGCCGCGGTCGCGGGCATTGGCCAGTACTTCCTCCTGCCGCTCGGCCAATCCCTCGTAATTGAGGTGGCAATGGCTATCGATCAGCCTCATGCTGCCTCCTCTCCGCCCTCCGGCAGCTCCAGCCGCGGAAAAATCGGAACTGGCTGCGCGATAGGCGCGCCATCACGGCCGCTGTCGATGAACGCGATCAGCTTTTCGGCGGAAGCGGGAATGATCGGCAAAACGGACACCGCGAGCATCCTTACCGCAACGACCAGGGTACCGAGTACCTCGGCCATTCTTTCCGGGTCGGTCTTCCTGAGTGCCCAGGGGGCCATGGTGTCGACATAGGCGTTGCAGGCAAAGACCGCATTCATCCAGGCCTCGAGGCCAGAGGAAAAGGCAAAGCGGTCGAACTCGCTTTCCAGCGTTGCGCAGGCCTGGCGGACCTCCTCGAGGAGCGCTTCGTCGTCGATCGCCTGGCCGGCGGCGGGAAGAATGCCGCCGAGGTTCTTGAAAATCATCGAGAGACTGCGCTGGGCGAGGTTGCCGAAGCTATTGGCGAGCTCGCTGTTGACCCGGTGGACGATTGCCTCGCTGCTATAGCTTCCATCCTGCCCGAAACTCACCTCGCGAAGCAGGAAATAGCGAAGTGCATCGACCCCGTAGCGTGCCGCGAGATCCATTGGATCGACGACATTGCCGAGCGACTTCGACATTTTCTCGCCCCGGGCGAGGAGAAAGCCATGGCCGAACACCTGGTCGGGCAGCCTCAGCCCGGCTGACATCAGGAATGCCGGCCAGTAAACCGCGTGGAACCGGACGATGTCCTTGCCGATGAGATGCACATTGGCCGGCCAGAAGCGGTCATAGCTCTCCTGATCGTCGCAATAGCCAACTCCGGTCATGTAAGTGGTGAGGGCATCGACCCAGACATACATGACGTGGCCTGGAGACCCTGGCACCGGGACGCCCCAGTCGAAGCTGGTCCGCGAGACGCTGAGATCCTTAAGGCCGCCCTCGACGAAGCGGATCACCTCGTTGCGACGGCTCTCGGGCCTGATGAACTCGGGATTGTCCCGATAAAGCTGGAGGAGCCTGTCCTGGTAGCGCGAAAGCCGGAAAAACCAGGTTTCCTCGACGGTCCACTCCACCGGCGTGTCCTGGGGGGAGAGCTTCTCCCCGTTTTCCCCCGTGTGAAGCTCGCTCTCGTCGTAAAAGGCCTCGTCCCGGACCGAGTACCAGCCCTCGTAGCGGTCGAGGTAAAGGTCGCCATTGGCTTCCATGGCCTTCCAGATCTTCTGGCTGGCCTCATAATGACGCGGCTCTGTGGTTCGCACGAACGCATCATATGAAATATTAAGTTCATCGCACATCTTGCGGAAATATCCCGACATTTCGTCGGCGAATTCCAGCGTGTCGCGGCCCGCGGCGCGTGCCGTCTGGACCATCTTCAGGCCATGTTCGTCGGTCCCCGTCACGAGCCTCACGTCGCGCCCCTGCAAGCGCCGGAAGCGCGCCATGGCGTCGGCGGCAATCGCTTCATAGGCATGGCCGATATGGGGCTTGCCATTGGGATAGCTGATCGCGGTGGTGATGTAGAATGGCTCTGACATTGGCCTGCCCCTAACGGGATGGACTTTTGTGAGCAACAGTGGGGGAAATTTCAGGCAGGAACCGACGCGAGAATGGTACCGAGCTGGAACACGGTGGCAGCAGGGTCGAGCGAAAGGCGCGGCGCAACGGCGACCATCTCCCTTGCCTTCTCATAGGCATCGAGGGCCCTTCCCCTCGCATCCCCCTCGAGCCGCTGTGCTTCCCTCGCGATCAGCCCGGGCACCAGCTCGAGAAACGCGGCATAGCGATCTGCCGCCGACTTGGGTCCGAGTGACGATGCAAGCCTTGAACGCCTGCTATTGTCCGGATCGCCCTCGCGAAGGATTGCCCGGGCCTCGTCTTCGAGCTGCCCGAGCTCGAGCCTGGCGATAGCAAGGGCACGACCCATGGAACCTTCGGCCCGATCGACGAGATGCCGGACCGTGTCCGGATTTGCATCGGGAACTGAAGCACTTAGGAGTGACGTCATGGCGTCGGCGGGCAGCCGCGCAAAGTCCAGCCGGCGGCAGCGGGAGCGAATTGTTGGCAGGAGTCGGCCGGGCGCATGGCTGACGAGGAAGAACAATGTATTGGCCGGCGGCTCTTCGAGCATCTTCAGAAGCGCGTTGGCCGCCGAGGCTTCAAGATCGTCGGCCGAGTCGATGACGATCGCCCGCCACGGGCTCATCGACGGGGTCACGGAGAGCAGTTCGCCGAGCGAGCGGACCTGGTCGACGCTGATGTTGCGGGCAAGCCCTCCCGTCGGTCGCTCGAGCCGCTCGAGCATCCTGAAATCGGGATGGCTTCCGGCGGCAAGGAGGCGGGCAACCGGATGTTCATCCGGCGTCTCGAGGCCCGGGAGGCTGGCTGGCGGTCCGGCAGCATCGGCAAGGACGCGGGTCGCTGCCGCAAGGGCGAAGCTTGCCTTGCCGACACCGCGGGGTCCCGCGAGAAGCCATCCATGGTGAAGCCGGCGGGATCTCCAGCCGAAGGAAAATGCCTCGACCGCCCGGTCCTGGCCAAGGATCATGGCAGCAGGTCCCCGAGAGCGTAGAGCAGCCGTGCTGTGACGGTCTGAGGCGTGCCGCTGGCGTCGATCAGCCGCACCCGGTCGGGCTCGCTTTCCGCGATTGCCCTGAAGCCTGCGTCGACCGCGGCATGGTAGCTTGGCGGCCTCGAGCCGATCCGGTCACCGAGGTTGCCGTCCCTTGCTCTTGCACGAAGTGCGCCTTCCGTCTCCCCAAGCATCAGCACGAGCGAGCGGTCGGGCAGGAAATCGAGGCTCCCGAATCGGTGCAGTTCCCTGACCGCCTCGATACCGAGCCCTCCTGCCTCGCCCTGGTAGGCAAGCGAACTGTCGACGAAGCGGTCGCTCAACACCCATTCGCCGCGCTCGAGTGCAGGTTCGATCGTCTTCTCGACATGGTCAGAACGCGCTGCTGCAAAGAGAAGAGCCTCTGCCCGGGGGCTCCACCGCGCCTCGTCGCCTTGCAGGAGAAGGTCCCGGATCGCTTCCGCACCGGGGCTACCGCCCGGCTCGCGCGTGACCAGCACGGTGAGGCCCCGTCCGCGAAGTGCCTCGGCCAGCCCTTCGATCTGCGTCGACTTGCCGACCCCTTCCCCGCCCTCGAGGCTGATGAAGCGGCCGCGGCTCACGCCATCCCGAGCAATTGCTTGAGGCCGATCCAGGCGCGGGTGAAGAACCCTGCCTCGTCCACCGCCTCGGCCGCGACCAGCGGCGTTATCTGCTCGCCCTCGGTAGTCGTCACGACGAGATCGGCGATGTGCTGGCCCTTGGCGATCGGCGCTTTTACCGGTCCCCGGTAGCGGATCTTGGTGGCCGTGACCTTCGAGAGGATGCCGGCAGGGATAGTGACCGCAAGGTCGCGCGGAGCGACCAGCCCGACCTCGTCGTCGCTTCCAAGCTGCACCGATGCCGATCCGACCTTGGTCCCCGCCTTGTAGAGCGGCTTCGACTGCCAGGCGTTGAAGCCCCACTGCATCAGCTTGACGGATTCCTCGATCCGCTGGTTGTAGCTGTCGAGGCCGGCGACGACCATGATGAGGCGCCGCCCGTTCTGCTCGGCCGAGCCGGTAAAGCCATAGCCCGCCTCCTCGGTATGACCGGTCTTGAGGCCGTCGGCGCCCGGAACGCGGCCAAGCAGCGGGTTGCGGTTGCCCTGGGTGATTGCCTGCCCCGAGCCAAGCGTCTTGCCCCCGGTGAACTCACGCTGGCCGTAGAATTTCTTGTAAAGGTCGGGATGGTTCTCGATTTCGGCCCTGGCCAGGGTCGCAAGGTCGCGCGCGGTGACATAGGTGCGCCCCTCGTCCGGCCAGCCGTTCGAATTGCCGAACCGGCTGTTCGTCAGCCCCAGCTTCCTTGCATTTTCGTTCATCACATTGGCGAAGGCCTCCTCGGTCCCCGCGATGCACTCGGCAAGAACCACCGAGGCGTCATTGCCCGAGAGGGTGACGATACCATGGAGGAGATTTTTGTCTCAC
>JAJJPO010000100.1:0-4146 GCA_032907585.1 Sphingomonas sp.
CGTCGAAAGACGCCGCCGCTTTCGTTTGTGCGCCTGGCACCCCGGGTCTAGGATCGCCAAATGGCGAGCGCGCGATTCCTTTCACTGGCGGTAGCCGCCTTCTTGCCGGGCGCAGCGATCGCGAGCGAGCCTGCCCCGCAACCTGCGATGCCTTCGGAGCATCGACTTACCCCCGACGAGATCGAGGCCGTTCTTGCTGACGCTGCCCGTCAGCGCGACGGCGCCGGCGCCCCTGGCGCTGCAACCGTCCCCGAGTCCGAGACGCCTTCGATCCCAATCCATGGCGAATTCGGAATTTCCGTCGGAACGGACGGCTACCGGGCCGCTCATGGGACGGCGATTATCGGCCTTCCCGGAAGCGGATCCGCAGTCATCTCGCTTGGGACCCAGAGGCTCCCCGATTATCCCGACTATTACTGGTATCCCGGCTGGTAGACTTCCTGACGGCGAAGAGACCATCCGTGCCGAGGGCGCGGGCGCCACTGGACCCGGCAATATGTAGCTGACATCGTCGTGAGATCCCGAAAAGGAGATCGCGATGAAGCATGTAACCGCCCTGGCAATCCTGGGCCTGACCGCGTCCAGCGCGCTTGCACAGACAAATTCGGAGGTCGGGCTAACACCTCTTGGCCCCAATAGCGCGCTGCTTAGCCTGACTGCCGAGGGTGAAAGCCGGCAGGTTCCTGACCTTGCCATGTTTTCCGCTGGCGTCGTCACGACCGCAGCGACTGCCTCGGAAGCCCTTGGGGAGAATGGCGCGCGCATGGACCGCGTAGTTGCAGCGCTGAAAAAGGGCGGCATAAGCGAACGCGATATCCGGACCTCGGCGATCAGCCTGCAGCCGCGTTACAACGACCCTGAGCGCGAGGCGCGGGAGCTGGCCCGCCAGAATCGCCAACCTTATGTTCCACCGACCGGGCCGGCCAAGATCATCGGCTACGAGGCAAGAAACACCGTCCAGGTGCGCGTTCGGCAGCTCTCTGAAATGGGGAAAATCATCGACATGCTCGTTGCCGCGGGTGCCAACCAGGTAAACGGGCCGACGTTCACGCTCGACGAGCCACGCGCTGCCCAGGACGAAGCACGAAAGGAAGCGGTCGCGCTGGGCCGGGAGAGGGCGGAACTATACGCCCGTGAGACTGGAATGCGCGTCGCTCGAATCATCTCGATCCGCGAGGCGGGAGGGCGTTATCCCGTGCGCGACGCCATCGTGGTTTCCGGCTATCGTTCCGGTGTCGCGGCGCCGGCACCGCCGACCCCCGTGTCGCCCGGCGAGCTTGGCATTACAGTCAATATCTCGATGCAGTTCGAGCTCACACGATAGGCGTCGAATGCTGCGCCCACGCAGAAACATCGCTGCGTGGCGCAGCTTCTGGATCTTGTCTTTGGCGAAGTTCAGCCCGCAGGGGCGGGCGCTACCATTTCTTGCCCGCGGCACGGGGCTCGGACTGTTCGACTGGCCCGGTGGCCGCGGCGGGACGCGCGAATTTGCTGCTCGCGACATGGCCAGCAACGGCCTTGCCGAAATACCAGCCTTGCGCGTCAGAGCAGCCGAGCGCGGCCAGCTGCTCGCGGATCGTGCCGCTCTCGACGCCCTCGGCGGTGATCGGGACGTGGAGCGAGCGTCCGAGGGCCGTGATGGTCTCGACGATCGCAGCGCTCTGCTCGTCGGACCCGAGAGCGTTGATGAAGCTCTTGTCGATCTTGATCCTGTCGAACGGAAGCGAGTGGAGCTGGCTCAGCGACGCATAGCCGGTCCCAAAATCATCGAGCGCGATGCTGATACCGCTGTTGCGCAGGCTCTGGACGATGGTCAGCGCCTGCTCGCGGTCCTCCATCAGCGTGCTCTCGGTGATCTCGATCTCGAGGCGCTTCGCGGGAAAGCCGGTCTCGGTCAGCACCTTGACGATGCGCTCTGCAAGCTGGGCATCGCGGAACTGAACCGGCGAGATATTGACCGCGAGCTTCAGCTCGGCCGGCCAGTCCTTTGCCTCCAGCAGGGCCTTTTCCATCACCCGCATCGAGAGCGCGGAAATCTGCCCAGACTGCTCGGCGATCGGGATGAAATCGGCCGGCTCGACGATGCCGCGCGTCGGCGAACGCCAGCGGGCAAGGACCTCAAATCCATTAAGCTCACCGCTGTCGAGGCTGATCAGCGGCTGGAAATAGGGGACGAACTCGTCGGCCTCGATCGCACGGCGGATTTCCTCCTCCAGAGCGACGCGGCTCTGGAGCTGCCGCTCCATCTCCCCGTCGAACCAGGCAAAGCCGTTACGCCCCGAGCGCTTGACCGAATACATGGCGACGTCGGCGCGGCGTAGCGTGTCGAGCGGCAGTACCGAGCTTTCAAAGGGCGTGATGCCGGCCGAGGCAGAGATCTGGGTCGTCACATCACCGAGCCTGACGGGGTCGGCTAGCGCCGCGACCAGGTTTCCGACCAGCTTCTCTGCGTCACGGACGTCGGGCAGCAGTGCTGCAAACTCGTCGCCGCCGAGACGGGCGATGAATGCGTTGGCCGGGAGGCTGACGACGAGCTGGTCTGCCACCCATTTGAGCAGCTGGTCACCAACCATGTGGCCGTAAAGATCGTTGACCTTCTTGAACTGGTCGAGATCGAGGAGAACCAGCGCCTGTCCGTTCGGGCCCTCGCGCGCCACCCGTTCCAGTTCGAGCAGGAGAGCCCGCCGGTTGGAGAGTCCCGTGATATGGTCGGTAAAGGCGTTGGCCAGTGCTTCACGCTCCGCGGCCTTGAGCGCGCTCAGGGTCTGGTCGAGGTCATTTGCCCTTCGCCAGCCGAACAGGATGATCGCGATGTTGAGCAGGAATGCCGCCGTCAGCGCAGGCTTGACCGCTTGGCCAACGCCTATGGCGCTCGGAAGGACAGCGGCTCCGAGCATCACGAAGAGGATCAATGCCGCAAGCGTGGCACAGGTCGTTACCAGGTGGCTCCTTGCCAGCCGGTAGCTAGATTCTTCGCCATTCGTTACGCTTTTACCCATCGCACCCCCAAGGGCACCATCTTAGCTGGAAGGGGGTAAACGCCGCGTAAATAAAACACCCGATGCCCTGGGTGCGAAACGCCTTTTCCTGGAAGCTGGGCCCTGGGAAAATGGCGTCAGGCGAGCCGCCCGGCGAGGGCCGGGCTCATGCGTCGATTTCGTCACCCGAGAGCGCAGATGCGCGGCTCTGGATGAAGGCGAAGCGGTGCTCGGGATGCTTTCCCATCAGCCGGTCGACGAGGTCGCGGACAGGTTGGCGATCCTGATATTCCGAAGGGAGAGTGATCCGGATAAGCGACCGGCTCGCCGGGTCCATGGTTGTTTCCTTGAGCTGCTGGGGATTCATTTCCCCGAGACCCTTGAAGCGAGCGACCTCGACCTTCTTGCCCTTGAACTCCGTTCGCTCGAGCTCGGCCCGATGCGCATCGTCGCGCGCATAGGCAGATTTCGAGCCTGCCGTCAGTCTGTAGAGCGGCGGTTGCGCGAGGAACAGGTGACCGCGCCGTACAAGCTCGGGCATCTCCTGGAAGAAGAAGGTCATGAGCAGGGTCGCGATATGCGCGCCGTCGACGTCGGCGTCGGTCATGATGATGACCCGCTCGTAACGGAGCGAGGATTCATCCCACTTGTCTCGCGTCCCGCAGCCCAGCGCCTGGATGAGGTCGGCAATTTCCTGGTTGGAGCGGATCTTGTCCGCGCTCGCCGACGCGACGTTCAGGATCTTGCCGCGGATCGGCAGGATCGCCTGGGTCTTGCGGTCGCGCGCCTGCTTCGCCGAGCCGCCGGCGCTATCGCCCTCGACGATGAACAGCTCGGTGCCGTCGGGGTCGTCATTGGCGCAGTCGGTGAGCTTTCCGGGGAGCCGGAGCTTGCGTGCCGAGGTCGCGGTCTTGCGCTTCACCTCGCGCTCCGCGCGCCGCTTCATCCGCTCGTCCATCCGCTCGAGAATGGCACCGAGCAGTGCCCGGCCACGGTCCATGTTGTCGGCCAGATAGTGGTCGAAATGGTCCCGGACGGCCGCCTCGACAAATCGGGCGGCCTCGAGGCTGGTAAGCCTGTCCTTGGTTTGGCTCTGGAAATGCGGGTTACGGATGAAGACGCTCAGCATGAGCTCGACACCTCCCAGGACGTCGTCGGGAATGATGTC
>JAJJPO010000101.1:0-4142 GCA_032907585.1 Sphingomonas sp.
CGCGCTACGAAGGCTATCAGGAGGATCTCAATGGGCCGGCAGCCGTGCAGCGGCCGGAAGGCGTGGTCCGGGCCGGGATCGTTACGATCGAGTTTGGGGACACGCCGGCCGATTCCTACAGCCTTTATGTCCAGAACACCGGCACCGCCGAGACACCTGCCGGCTTCGTCATCAGCGACATCGACCTTGCCGATGACGGCGAAAGCGGCCTTGCCCCGGGCTCGCTCGACCTCATCATCAACGGGCAGGTCGTCACGGCGGAAGGGACGGTGACCGGTGTCGAGGTCCGCGACCTCCTGGTCGAGGGCCGTGACCTCGCGCCCTTCACCGCCAACAGCAGCGTCAATGGTTGCCAGCTGACCGGGCCATGTTCCGAGCCGCAACCCGAAAGCCCGGTGCCGCCTGGCTTCCAGCCCTCGCCGGGCATCCAGCAGGAAATATTGCTGGTCACTCAGAACATCCTGCCACCGCCCGAGTTCGGCAACGAGCAGTTCATCGACGACAATGACGAGACCACCGACGAGGGTGCGACTAGCCCGATCGAACCGCCCCACCCGCTGTTCGATACCACCGCCCTCGGCGCAAGGGGCGATGTCGATGACCCGGTTTCCGGCAGTGGCAACCCGGCGCTCATGGGAGGCGTGCCCAACCCGCCCGCCCCACCGGCCCCGAACCAGGAGAAGCAGCCATGACCCGTCTTGCAATGCTCCTTCTCGCCGGCTCGGCGATCATGCCCGGCATCGCCAGCGCGGAAACCCCGCTGTCGGTAAGGCCAGCCTTCAGGATCGGCGACGCGGGCGTGCTTTGCACCGCCCAGATCCAGTCGCTTGATCCGCGCCTCGGCGGCATGTTCGACCGTTCCTACCAGCTTACCTGCCGCGACGCGGCTGCGCCGGTCGGTAGCGTGCTCGCGGTTCGCCGGGCGCTGGACCTCGCGACGACGCCAAGCGCCCTCCCGGTCGGAACGCTGGCATGCGCTGCCGAGCAGGCCACCGAGATCGCCAATGTCGGGCTCGTTCGATCGATGAGCTGCCGCGACGAGGCGGCGGGCCTCGATTACCGGCGCTATGCTGTCCAGTCGGGGCGCAACTTCTACCTTGCCGAAGGGCTTGCAGGATATGACCCGGCGCTGAAGCTGGCGCTTGCCTCGGTCGTCACTGACAGGCCCCAGCAGGGGGCGGTGCAGGTCGCGACCACCGAGGTCAGCGATCCGGCTGCCTTTGCAAGGATCCAGGCCGGTGCCCTCGACCCCGCCGGTGCGCGGGCGGAAGCCTATAGTCGCAACAATGCGGGCCGGTTCGCCGAGAGCGCCGAGTTCTTCGACAGCATGGCGCAGCGCTCCTCGGACGATCCGGCATCGCTGGCCGAAGCGCTCGCCAACCAGGGACTGCAGCAGTCGAACCTCGGGAATTTCGCTGCCGCCGACAGGCGCTTAGCGCGCGCGTCTGCAGCTAGCCCGCAAAGCAATGGCGTCCTCCAGAGGCTGGTTCGCAACTATCGGGCGATCAACGAGCTGAACCAGCATCGCCCGGCCGCGGCCTCCGAGGCACTCGCGGTGGCAGTCCCGCCGGTTGTCGAGCTCGAGGAAGCCGAGCGGATCCGGCAGGGCCTCATCACGCCGCCGCTCAGCCTCGCCATCAATCGCGAGAGTGGCAGCGCCCAGGAGGTGGCCGAGATCGCCAATAACCTGACGCCAGCCGAGCGTGCCGCCATCCTCGATGCCCAGGCATCAGAGCTCTCCGGCATCGCGCTGAGGCAGGAGGGACGGCTGGCAGAAGCGGACGCGGCGCTGGTCGAGGCAAGGGCGCAGATCCTCGCGGTCCGCGAAGGCCGGGTTCACTCGGCGCGATGGCTTCTTAGCGAAATCGAGGTGGAGCGCGCGCTCGTCGCCGAGGCAAGGGGTGACCGCTCGGGCGCAATCGGCGCCTTTGACGCTGGCATTGCCGCACTTGCCGATAGCTATCCCGACAGCCCGGCTCTTCTCTCGGCAAAGGCGCGAAAGGCGGGTTTCCTCGTTCGCTCCGGCGACAGCAGCGCTGCGCGTGCCCTTTATTCCGAGGTGATAGACGGGGGCAGCAACACGGCCGACAGCGGCTCGGCGCTTCGCAACCTGCTGGGCCCCTATTTCGACCTGCTGGCGGCCGACGGGGGAAGCGATGCGGCCTCGGCGATGTTCCGCGCAGCACAATTGCTTCAGCGACCTGGCGTCGCCCAGACACAGGCCATCCTCGCCCGGCAATATGCCGCCGGAAATGACGAGGGCAGCGCCCTCTTCCGGCTGGCAGTCGCCCGGACCCGCGAGATCGTCCGCCAGGATGCCGAGATCAGGCGGCTGGAAGCGCTGACCGAGCGTTCGGCGAGCGCGGAACAGGCGCTGGCCGCGGGCAGGGCGAGCCTCGAGGCGCTCCGCGCCGAACAGGTCCGGCTCCAGGCAAGGCTGAACGACTATCCGCGCTACAAGGCGCTCTCGCCCGCGATGGTCGACTTGGCCGAGCTCCAGTCGGCGCTTCGGCCGGGCGAAGGCTATTACAAGATGATGGTCGTCGGGGATTCGGTCTATGCGATCACCGCCGGGCAGCAGACGGCAAGAGCGCTGAAGCTCGTGACAAGCGCTGGCGCGATGGCGGCGGACGTGACGGCGCTGCGCAACACGATCGTCCGCTACGAGAATGGAGAAGCGGTCACCGAGCCGTTCGACCTCGAGCGAGCCCGGGCAATGTATCTTGGCCTGTTCGGCGCGGTCGATGCCGAGGTCCGCGGGCTTGCCCACCTCATCTTCGAGCCGGACGGCCCAATGCTCCAGCTCCCGCCCTACCTCCTTCCAGCGAGCCAGGCGGGCGTCGATGCCTATCGCGCCCGGGCCTCGAGGCCGAACGCCGATCCCTTCGACTTCACCGGGGTCGACTGGCTTGGCCGTGGCCGCGAACTGTCCATCTCGGTCAGTCCGCGCAGCTTCCTCGACATGCGCGCCATCGCCCCCAGCCGGGCACGACAGGCATATCTCGGGCTCGGCGAGAACGAGGTGGCGCTGACCCGTCCGGTGGGCGCGGTGGCCAGCGAATGCGACTGGCCGATCGCGATGTGGCAGACGCCGATCTCGGCCGAGGAACTGCGGATTGCCGAGGCGAGGTTTGGCGAGGCGCAGTCGGATCTCTTGACGGGAGCAAGCTTCACCGACGCCGCCCTTCTCACCAATAGTGAAAGGCTGGACCAGTATCGCGTCCTTCACTTCGCGACGCACGGGCTGGTCACGGCGCCGCGGCCCGACTGCCCGGCGCGGCCGGCGCTGGTCACCAGCTTTGCCCCGGACGGCTCGGACGGGCTGCTGAGCTTCCGCGAGATCTTTGACCTCAAGCTCGATGCCGACGTCGTGATCCTCTCGGCCTGCGACACCGCCGGCTCGGCAACCGCCGCGGTCAGCAGGGAAGCCGGCATAGCAACCGGCGGCAACTATGCGCTCGACGGGCTGGTCCGGGCCTTCGTCGGCGCCGGTGCCCGCTCGGTCGTCGCCAGCCATTGGCCGGTCCCCGACGACTATGATGCCACCAAGCGCCTGGTCAGCGGCATTGTCGGCGCCCAGCCGGGTCAGCCGCTGGCCGATGCGCTGGAGAAGGCCCAGCAAGGTCTCATGGATGACCCGAGGACGTCGCATCCATTCTATTGGGCTGCGTTCATCATCCTTGGCGACGGGGCCAAGCCGCTGATACCGACGAGCGCGATGGCCTCGGCTTCGATCAGCCCGGCGGCGCGCTAGCAGCCATCGCCCCGCGCCTGGAAAGGGTGCGCAAGGTAATGGAAAAGCGCAGCTCGTCATGCGCTGCGATGCCATGCTCCCAGTCTTCGCGGACCTCGCCGGAAAGGAGATAGGCCGAACGCCGCGGGAGTTCGAGCTGCGCGCGGCGAAACCGGCCTTCGGCCCTCTTGCGAAAGCGCAGGACCGCCGCCCCGGCCAGGGAAATGCCGACCACCTTCCCGAACTGCGGCCGGTCGCGATGCCAGCCAATCCCGGCGCCAGGGTCATAGCGCGTGACGAGCGCATGGGCGAATTCGCCGCGCGGGATGCCGGAGAAGGCCGCGGCGTGGTCAAGGAGCGGGTCCAGGAAGGCTGGGATCGGCTCGGCGGGCCGGAACCTGCGCTCGTC
>JAJJPO010000102.1:0-4142 GCA_032907585.1 Sphingomonas sp.
GTTGGTCGAGCTTCCGCCCGGGAAACCCTCGCGCGCCCAGGCCGTATAGGCGGTTCTTCCCACCTGGATCGCGACATAGGAGAGCGCGAAGGCCAGGCCGTGCTTTCCGAAGGCCTCGGGGATGGAGCTCGACAATACCAGGCTCGAAACCATGATGAGGATGAGTGCGAGCCGCACCGGCGTTCGTTCGGGATCCAGCCAGTTGGTGGCCCAGGCAGTAAACACCCATGCCCACCAGACGGCGAGGAACATGACCAGCGTCTGCAGCGCCCCGAGGAGGTCATGGTGGTGCAGGAGGCGATGGGAAAGCTGGGTGACCGCGAAGACGAAAACGAGGTCGAAGAAGAGCTCGAGCGGGCTTACGCTATGGTCCGCCTGTTCGCGGGCATCGCGCAGGTGGGAGCGGCGGGGCATGATGGCATCAGGCTCGATTCGCCCCCGAAACGCAAGCTCCCATTATGGGATCAGTCGCGATCCGGGGCACCGAGCGGGAAAAAATGGCGATAGGGGCGGGCCTCGTCGACGGCCCGGGCGACGGCGTGATGGCCGAGCAGTCTTTCGCGATAGGCCGCCAGCCGGGGGCGGGATGGGCCGATTTCCTGGACCCAGTCCGCGTAGAAAAGCGCGGGCGCTGCAGCGCAGTCGGCGAGGGTGAAGCGCTCGCCGGCGGCCCATGGACCTTCCCCGAGGCTGGTCTCCAGCCAGTCATAGGCGGTTCGGAGCCGGGCCATTGCCTGTTCGACCCCATAGGGGTCCTTCTTCCCTTCCGGCCGGATGGCATTGAACACCGGGACGGTCATGTTGTTCATGACGTGAAGGTCGAAGAAGCGGTCGAGGAAACGCACGTGCCGGCCAGTCTCGCCGTCGGGGATCCATTCATTGCCGCCAGGCTTGCGGGCCTGGAGATGCTCGATGATGCAGCTCGTCTCGACGACGGGCTTTCCAAGGTCGAGCAGCAGCGGGAAGAGCCTGAATGGCCAGTGGCGTTCCAGTTCTTCGATGTTTTCGGGATGCTCGTCGTCGAGCAGGCGATATTCGAACGGCGTCTCGTCGACCCACAGCGCGATGAGCACCTTCTGGCAGTAGCTGCTGAACGGGTGAGCGAATAGCTGGAGCTCGCTGGCCGCCGCGATTGTCGAGATCATGCCTCCTCCTGGGCGAGCTGCCTGCGCCGCTTCAATTCCGCCGCGCTTGGCTCCCTGGTCTCGAGACTCCCGACCTCCACTTTGCCCGCCGGCTCATAGGTGGCGACGACGACGCCCCTGTCCGACACGAACTGGTCGACAAGAAGGAGGGCGCCGGGCTCGAGCGAGCCATCGAATATGCGCTTTCCCTTGCCGAGCAGCAGCGGGAACGTCATGACAATGAGCCGGTCAATCAGGCCCGCTGCGAGTAGCGGCGCGTAAAGGCTGCTGCTCCCCTGGATCAAGAGGTCGCGGCTTCCGCTTGCAAGGGCCCCGGAGACCATTTCGGCGGTATCGCCGCAAAGTTTCCGGCTGTTGGCCCATTCGAGCGGCTCGACTGCATGGGTCAGCACATATTTATTGATCCGCTCGAACTTCGCCCCGATCGGGATGTCGACGTTATAGGGCCAGTAGGCTGCGAAGATGTCATAGGTCCGCTTTGCGAGGAGGAGATCATATTCCGGCTCCTCGAGGATCCGGCCGACCGGTTCTTCCAGGCTCTGGTCCCAGTAGGGAGCAGTCCAGCCGCCGAAGCGAAAGCCGCCCGAGGGGTCCTCCATCGGGGCGCCGGGCCCCTGGATGACCCCGTCAAGCGACTGGAAGAAGGCACCCGTCAGCCTAGGCATCGACGGGCTTGCCGCGCTCGGCCGCTTCGATCGCCGCGATGTCGATCTTCTTCATCGTCATCATCGCTTCCATCGTCCGCCTGGCCGCCTCCTTGTCCGGGTTGGCCATCGCCTTCATCAGTGCGCGGGGAGTGATCTGCCAGGAAAAGCCCCACCTGTCGCGGCACCAGCCGCACTCGCTTTCCTCGCCGCCATTTTGGGTAATCGCGTTCCAGTAGCGGTCGGTTTCCTCCTGGTTGTCCGTGAACACCATGAAGCTGACCGCCTCGTTCGGCTTGAAGTTCGGGCCTCCGTTGAGGCCGAGGAACTGCTGGCCAAGGAGGGTGAATTCGACCGTGAGCTCGGTTCCTTCCTTGCCGCCGGGGTAATCTGCGGACGCGTTCTGGACCCGGCCGACCGAGCTATCCGGGAAAACCGAGGCGTAGAATTCCGCCGCCTTTCGTGCCTCGCCATGGTCGAACCAGAGGCAATTTGCGAATTTCCTGTCCATGTTACCGCTCCTCAGGATTGGCCTACCAGCGCGAACTCCGCGCCGACGGGATCGCGGCCGATGATGATGTGGTCGCCCCCGGGAACCTCCATTGGCCCCATGGCGATGGTCCCGCCGTTCGCAGTCACCGCCTCGGCCGCTCGGCTGATCGATGGAACGCGGATATAGTAGCGCCAGCCGGCTTCAGCGCCTTGCGTGCAGCCGCTTACGGCGCCGATCGTCGTGCCATGGTGGGCAAAGAAGCGATATTCGCCCAGTTCGCCCATCGGCATGAACTCCTCGCTGGTCCAGCCGAAAAGCTCGCCATAGAACTGGCGGGCAGCCGCCGGGTCGCTGGTCGTGAGCTCGTTCCAGGCGACATGACCCGGGGCATTCTCGGAAAAGGCGAGGCTTTCCTCGTCGCTCGCGCCTCGCATCACATAGAAAGGATTGCCTTGCGGGTCGGCCACCATGGCAATCCGCCCGACACCTGGAATGTCGAAGGGCGCCAGGTGAATCTCGCCGCCACGCTCCTTTATTTTCGAGACGCAGGCATCGACGTCGTCGACGCCGACATAGCCGAGCCAGAGCGGCCTTGCCCCTCCGGCAATCATCTCCGCGTTGAGCTCCATCAGGCCACCGGAATAGGCGCCGTCGCTAATGGCAATCTGGCGGTAGCCATTGTGGTCCACCATTGGCGGGCTCACCTCCCATCCCGGGACGACCGCCTCGTAAAAGGACTTCGCGGCCTCGGCGTTCGTGGTCAGCAGTTCGTACCAGATATGGCTGCCATGCGGATTGCGCCGTGTCTCTGCGGGCTGCGCTGGCGTTGGCTGGGTGATGGTGTCGGTCATGGGTTTTTTGCCCTCCTGCTGGATGGTCGATTGATGGATCGGGCCGGCCGGCACGGCGCGCGGCGCCCTGCCGGTCATTTCTTGCCTGTCTTGCGCTCAGGCCTCGGCGGCTTCTTTCGCCTTTGCCGTGTCGTAGATTGGCTCGAACCCGCCCCAGAACATGCGTTGTCCCGAAAACGGCATGTCGCCCTCGGGCTTCATGCTCTCGTCGCTCATTATCTTCTGCCAGGCCTCGTCGCGGACATTCTTGTCGGGCCATTCGATGAACGAGAAGACGATCTCTTCATTGTCTTCCGCCTTCACGGCGCGATAGAAGTCGGTGACTTCGCCCCTCGGAACATCGTCCTGGCGGGCTTCCACTACCCGGGTTGCGCCGAACTCGCGGAATTTCTTTGCCATGCGGGCAGCAAGGTCCCGGTAGGCATCGGTCTTGTCCCTGGGCACCGGGACGACAAAGCCGTCGGTATAGCCGCCATGTCCGCTTCCTTCCTCGACGATGGCGTCGAACCCGCCGATTATCATGCGCTTGCCGTCGAACGGCGCGTCGCTTCCCATCTCCTGCATGCGCGGGTCGGCCATCATTTTCTCATTGGCGGCATCGCGGGCAGCCCGGTCCGGATACTCGAACCAGGAGAAAGCGACTTTCTCGTCGGGTTTGGCGTCCACTGCCTTTCGAAAGTCGGTCACCTTGCCCTCGGCGACGTCGCTGTCCCAGGTCTCGACGTGGCGCCTGACGCCCATCTCCCGAAGCATCTCGGACATGCTTCCGGCATGACGCCGAAATTCTTCCTTGCGGCTTTCTGGCACGGCCAGGACAAATCCTTCGAAGTAGGTCATCTTAAGCTCTCCCTTTCGCTTGCTCACGCCGCTTTCGGCTGGTTCTCCCTGAAGGTTGCCAGCTGGTCCTCAAGCGCTGCCTGGAAGGCGGGGCGTGCTTCGCCCCGCCTGACGAGGTCGGCCAGTCGCGGATGTCCGGCGACGAGGTCGGTATGCCTGAGGGCCCTCAGGA
>JAJJPO010000103.1:0-4107 GCA_032907585.1 Sphingomonas sp.
GAGCTGGTCATTCTGGTACGCCTTGAGCACCGCTCGACTTAGCGCCAGGGGATCAACGAGAGAGGGAGTTTTGCCGTTCGCGATCGTCATTCTGGCTTCCTAAGCGGCCCGAATGTCTCCTGGAAATCAATGTTGGCCCATTCACGATAAGGGCTCCTTATAATTTTTACTCAAGCGTCTGCTCCCTCCGCGGAAATGGGCTCGGAAACATTTGCCGCGATGGCGGCCAAATGGCCCGCACGCGCCTTTCGTACCCGGGTGCCTGGCCAGCCGGGGCACGCCTCGTTTGCGACGCTGGTCACCCGGCTCTATGGTCCCTTTGCCTGCATGCCCCGCTACGCATAAGGATCGATCAAATGGCTCTTCACCACGTAGAAGCAGGAGAGATCGCCCGGCTTTCGCCGCTCGGAAAGGACCTGCAGAATATCCGCACCTACGCCCTGGTGAAGACGAATTGCTTCGAGACCGTGCGCCTTGTCATTCCAGCCGGGACAAGGATCGCCGAGCATTTGGTCGAAGGGCCTGTCACGCTGCATTGCCTTGAAGGGAAATTCACCCTCGCCCGCAAGGCCGGCAATATCACCATGGAAGCCGACGACTGGGTGCATCTCGATCCGGGCGAACCGCACGCATTGGAAGCCCTCGAGGACACGTCGGTCCTCGTGACCATCATTTTCCCCTGAAATTGGCGCTCCTGGCGATACTCGCCATCATTCGTCCAAGGATTGCCCATCCGGGCCTGGCCTTCGTCAACCGCGCCGCAGAGCGGACATCAAGCGGTCCCGGCGGCGTCACTTCACCACATTGAGGGCAGATCATTCTTGGCTCTCCTCGCCTTTTGACAGCGCGCGTCGCCGCCCGGAAACCGACGCCAATATCTTGCGCAGCTGCGAACTCACCTGCTCGGCGAGCATCCGTTGCAGGTCAGGAAATTGGCCTGGTGCCGCGCCCTTCCCGGCGGTGACGCAAGCGCAATAGGCCTGGCCGACCGCATCGACGGCCACCTTCGCCAGCGGCAGGTCAGGATGCAGCCTCCATTCCTCGAGAGCCAGTGCAACCGCCTCCTCGAGGTTTCGCGACGTGATCGCATCGCCATATTCCATGACCGCTGCTCCGCAATTTGCTGCGATTGGCTCGCATTAGCAAGCTGCGGACACCGGGTCCATCAGGGTCTTCCCCTAGCTCTGCCCGCCTAGCTCTCGAAGCGCGGAAAGAGGATATTGTTCTCGATGTGGATATGCTCGATGAGGTCGTCCCTGAACTGGGCGGCGCCGGCGTAAAGTGCTCGCCACGTGCCGCAGGCTCCAGGCGGAGCGGTGAAATCGTCGGTCAGCTCGGCCATGCGCTCCAGCAAGGCGCCATGGTCGAGATGATCGTGTCGCATCTGGCTGATCGGACCGTCCAGGGGTCCAGCGTCCTGGCGGCGCATCGCAGGAAAGAGGATCAGCTCCTCCTTCCTCATATGCACTTCCAGTTCCCCGATCGCGTCCTGCAGTGCGTCGGCAAGGCCAGCGGGAACGCCCGGCTTTCCGGCATGGACCTGCTCGACCTTGCGGGCGAGGGCGATGAGTTCGGGCACCTGCTGGCGATGAACCTCGTGATAGCGCGTGTAGATATGATTGGTGAGCGCGGCCGTGTCCTCGGGAAGGTCCAGGGACGGGCCTTCATCAAGCCTGGAAAGTTCCTCGACAATCGCGTCGATGTCGATCCCGCGCGCCCGGGCTGCCTCGTCGAGGGGAAGCTCGCCGTGACAGCAAAAGTCGATGCCCAGCCGCCGGAAGACGGCGGTCGCCCCCGGCAGGTTGGCGGCAATCTCACCGACATTTCGCTGACCGAGCGGCTTGTTCATTTCCACGAGGCTCATAACCTAATCCTCCAATTGCTACCGGCTTCGATGTCGAGCGGCTGCTTATGGGCCGGACGCGAAGCGGCAAATGAGGCAGATCAACATTCGAGGCACCGGCCACGGCCCCTCCCGGATGCTGGGCTGCAAATCTGGCGATCCGCGCAAATCTCCGGTAGACCGCGAGGATCATGGCGGCGATCTGGCGCTGGCTTGAGCGAACGATGATCGACTTCGAGCGGCGCTCGCAGGGTGGCTGATAATCGCCTGGAGCTTTCGGTTATGATGGTTATTCGCCTGCTTGTCCAACTCGTGCCGGTGAACCCGTGCATTCAGACGGGCTAGCCCCTTCCAGCCGTGAAAGGACCGGTATCGGCGCTGCAATGCTTGGCGGCGCCGCCTCGCTGTTTCCCGGCTATTTCGCGCTGGTGATGGCGACCGGCGTGGTTTCGATAGCCTGTCAGCTCCTGGGCCTCAAACCGGTGGCGCTCGCGCTCGTCGTCGTGAACTGGATCGCATATGCGCTGCTCTGGCTTCTCACGACCATCCGCGCATTGCGCTTTCGCACCGAGCTGCTGCGCGACCTGTCGGACCATCAACGATCCCCCGGATTTTTCACGATCATCGCCGGGACCTGCGTCCTTGGCACCCAGAATGTGGTCGTCCTGGGAGCAACCGGGGTGGGGAACCTCCTCTGGTGGCTCGGGCTGGGCCTGTGGTTCGCCATCATGTACACCTTCTTCACCGCGGTGACCGTGCGGGTTCGCAAACCAACGCTTGCTCAAGGTATTAATGGTGCATGGCTGATCGCGGCCGTCGCGACCCAGTCAGTCGTGGTTCTTCGAACCATGCTCGACACGAGCGCGCCACCGGTCGAAGCTGTCCAGTTCCAGGTCATCGCGATGTTCCTGATCGGCGCGATGCTCTATCTCGCTATCATTCCGCTCATTTTTTACCGGCTCACCTTCGTGCCATTGCGCCGTGAGGATTTCAGCCCGCCCTACTGGATCAATATGGGCGCTGTGGCGATCAGCACCCTTGCCGGCTCGATGCTGATCCAGCGCGGCTCGGTATGGCCGATGCTCGGCCCGCTCCTTCCCTTCATTCGCGGTTTCACCTTCTTCTTCTGGGCCGTCGCCAGCTGGTGGATACCCTTCCTCTTTTCCTTGATGCTGTGGCGCTATGTCTGGAAGCGGGACCAGGTCCGCTATGAGCCGGCGGTCTGGGGAATGATCTTTCCGCTCGGCATGTACACGACATCGACGCTGCAGTTCGACAGGGCCATGGGCTATAATTTTCTCGACCCGCTCCCCCAGCTGCTGCTTTACGTGGCCCTTGCTGGCTGGACCCTCGCGATGGTCGGGCTGCTGCGGCGGCTGTGGGCGCGCGTCGTGGCCGACTGAAAAGGCCGCGGCACCTGGATAGCATCGCTTGCCCCGATGGCGATGGCCGCCGAACGCCGCCGCCCTTCGAACCCAGGATGCGGCGAGTTCATGGCCGATCCTCTCGGCAACGGCCTATTCCTTCCACTATCCGACCACGCCTCCGGATAATCGACCCACGCCGGCGGTTATCGCCATCGCCAGCGCTCCCCAGAAAGTGACTCGAAGCAGGGATGGCCCATAAGGGGCTTTGCCGGCATGGGCACCCAGCGCTCCAAGTACTGCGAGGCAGGCCAGGGATACCAGGCTGACCGCCGGAATCAGTACCTCCTCCGGGACCAGGGCGACAACGAGAAGCGGTGCGGCTGCACCGACTGCAAATGTCAGTGCCGACGTCATCGCTGCCTGGAGCGGCCGCGCACTGGTGGCAGAAGATAGTCCCAGTTCATCGCGGGCATGCGCGGCGAGCGCGTCCTTGGCCATCATCTGGCCTGCGACGGACTCGGCTGTCTCACGGTCCACTCCCCGTGCCTCATAGATCCGGATCAGCTCCTCGCGTTCCATGTCCGGCTGCTGTTCAAGCTCCCGGGTTTCACGGGCGAGATCGGCCTTTTCGGTATCGGCCTGCGAACTGACCGAGACATATTCGCCCGCAGCCAGAGACATTGCGCCGGCAATTAGGGCCCCCACCGCGGAGACTATCCCCGCGGAGCGGCCCGCGTCGGACGCCGCGACCCCGACGATCAGGCTGGCAGGGGGATTCGCCGCATTGCGCCAGATGGCCGGATCGTCCGCCGCATCGGCATTGGAGGTTCCTACCGGCTCGGTTTCGGCCGAAGCGGTCACCTCTACTGGCATCAGTCCAACCGGGGCGGTCGTGGC
>JAJJPO010000104.1:0-18048 GCA_032907585.1 Sphingomonas sp.
CACGCCGGCCTGGAGCCACGGACCATATAGGATTAGCGCACCGCCGGGCTTGAGAACCCTGGCCGCGCCGTCAAGCAGCCCAAGAGCTGCGCTCCACGGGGAGATGTGGACCATGTTCAGATTGAGCACGACATCAAAACCGCCCGTTTCTGAGGTTTTTCGCTCACCACAACTGTCCGAGTCCATTTTGATGCAAAGCATCGCGTCGGCCCGGCGGATCGGCCAATGGACTGCCCGCACGTCGAGCCCGACGGGTTCAAGAAGATTCGGCGGGCCTTCCTCCCGCCACGAGGCGATCGAGGCAAGCGCTGCCGGATCGGGATCGGATGGTTGCCATTCGAGCCCGGGAAAACGCCGCGCAAAGGCCAGGGCATGCTCACCGGTGCCGCTCGCGATTTCAAGGACCAGCGCGGGAGCCAGTCGGCCAGGACATCGCCGATCGGCTCCATGTTTCGCCCCGCGGCGGGAGCCCGGCGGCGAACGTCGCGGCCGAGATCTTTCATCTCGTAGGGCTGGCTCGGCTCTACCATCAACCGCCGCCGAAATGGGCCCCGAGGCCGGTCGAAGAGCCATCGGGCGCGGGCGTCTTGTAGGCGAGGATCGGCTTCCTCGCCGCGAGCGTCTCGTCGAGCCTGCGCCTGGGTGCGTAAACCGGTGCTTCCTTGAGGGTCCCGTCGCCCGAACGGGCGCGCTCGGCAATCGAGCGAAGCGCTGCGATGAACTGGTCGAGACTGGCCTTCGATTCCGTCTCGGTCGGCTCGATCAGCATGGCACCATGGACAACCAGCGGGAAGTACATGGTCATCGGGTGGAAGCCCTCGTCGATCAGCGCCTTGGCGACGTCGATTGTCGAGAAGCCCTCGGCAAAGCCGCGGTCGCTGAAGATCGCCTCGTGCATGCAGGGACCCGATCCGGCGAAGGGCGCATCGAGCGCGTCCTCGAGGCTCCTCAGAAGGTAATTGGCGTTGAGGACGCTATCCTCGGCCACCTGGGCCAGCCCGTCGGCACCGTGCGACAATATGTAGCTCAGGGCCCGGGTGAACATGCCCATCTGGCCATGGAAGGCCGTCATCCGTCCGAAGGCATCCGGATGCTCTTCGGAGGCCGTTTCCTCCTCTACCAGCCGGTAGCTTCCGTCGGCATATCTGGCTGCGTAGGGAAGCGGGCCAAAGGGTGACAGCGCCTCCGACAGGGTCGATGCCAAGGTCGCCCGGGCGAACCTTGCCGACGATCGCGTTGAAATTGGCGCCATCGCAATAGACGAAGCCGCCGGCCGCGTGGACCGCGTCACTGATCTCCTTCATCTGCGGCTCGAACAGGCCGCAGGTGTTGGGATTGGTGATCATGACGGCGGCGACGTCGGGCCCGAGCCGCGCCTTGAGCGCCTCGAGGTCGACGCGGCCGGCGCGGGTCGCGGGGATGTTCTCGACGCGGTAGCCGCAGAAGGCCGCGGTCGCGGGGTTGGTGCCGTGGGCGCTCTCGGGCACCAGCACGACCTCGCGAGGGTCTCCCCTCGCCTCCAGCGCGGAGCGAATGCAAAGGAGGCCGCAAAGCTCGCCATGGGCGCCGGCCTTGGGGCTCATCGCGACGCCGTGCATGCCCGTAAGGTCGAGCAGCCAGAAGGCCAGCCGGTTGATGAGCTCCAGAGCGCCCTGCACGGTTTCCTGGGGCTGCAGCGGGTGGATGTCGGCAAAGCCCGGCAGCCTCGCCATCTTCTCGTTGAGCCGAGGGTTATGCTTCATCGTGCAAGAGCCAAGCGGGAACAGGCCAAGGTCGATGGCGTAATTCTGGCGCGACAGGCGGGTATAGTGGCGCACGGCCTCCGGTTCGCTGAGCCCCGGCAGGTCGAGGCCGGCCCGTTCAAGACCGCCAAGGCGGGACCTCGTCTTGTCGGCGGCCTCGATGTCGACGCCGGTCTGTCCCCTGCTGCCGATCTCGAACAGCAGCGGCTCTTCCAGCATGAGGGCCCGGTTGCCGGTAACGGTGGCTACCGCGTCCGGGTCGCCAGCCCCTGATGGAGCGGTCGGGCGCCAGCCCGACGGGTTGACGGCGGTCACTTGCAGATCTCCTTCAGCGCTGCCTCCAGCGCATCGATATCCTCGCGGCTCGCGGTCTCGGTAACCGCAATCACCAACCCCTTCTCAAGCTCCCCGGCGCCGGGATAGAGCCGGCCGAGCGACACGCCGCCGAGAATGCCCTTCTCGACCATTGCATGGACAGCCGGGCGGGCCTCGACCGGCAGCTCGAGCGTGAACTCGTTGAAGAAGCTGTCATTGACCAGCCGCACGCCTGGAATGGCCGAAAGCCGTTCCGCGGCCTCGCACGCGCGCGCGTGATTCAATCTGGCAAGTTCCGTCAGGCCCTTCTCGCCAAGCAAGGTCAGGTGGACCGAGAATGCCAGAGCGCAAAGCCCTGAATTGGTGCAGATGTTCGATGTCGCCTTTTCGCGCCGGATGTGCTGCTCGCGGGTGGAAAGGGTTAGGACGAAGCCGCGCTTTCCTTCTGCGTCGACCGTTTCGCCGGCAAGCCGGCCGGGCATCTGCCGGACATATTTCTCGCGGGTAGCGAACAGGCCGACATAGGGGCCGCCAAACTGCAGCCCGACGCCGATCGACTGGCCCTCGCCAACGACGATGTCCGCGCCCATCTCGCCGGGCGAGCGAATGAGCCCGAGCGCCACTGGCTCGGTCACAACCGCGATCAGCAGGGCGCCGCGCTCCTGGGCGGCCCTTGCGATCGGCTCGAGGTCGGTGATCCGCCCAAGGATATCGGGATACTGGACAACGACGCAGCTCGTTTCATCGTCGATCGACGCGATCAGCCGCTCCGTGTCGGTGGCAGACTCGAGCGAGGGAAGGCTGGTGTCCAGCAGGTCGCCGGTGAACTTCGCCATTGTCCGACAGACCGACACATAATGGGGGTGAAGGCCGGACGAGAGGATGGCCCTGGACCGGCGAGTGATCCGCCGCGCCATGCCGATCGCTTCCCAGCAGGCCGTCGAACCGTCGTACATCGAGGCATTCGCGACCTCGCAGCCAAGCAGGCGCGCAACCTGGGTCTGGAATTCGAACAGGACCTGGAGCGTCCCCTGCGCGATTTCCGGCTGGTAGGGCGTGTAGGCGGTGAGGAACTCGCCGCGCTGGATGACGTGGTCGACCGACGCCGGGACATGGTGCCTGTAGGCGCCGCAGCCGAGGAAAAACGGGACTTCCCCGGCAACCATGTTCTTGCGCGCCATTGCCGTGAGCTCGCGCTCCACCGCCATTTCGCTGGCGTGCAGCGGCAGCCCCCTTATCGGCTCGCGGTGCAGCAGGTCGGACGGCACGTCCCGGAACAGCTGGTCTACGGATCCGGCGCCGATCGTCTTAAGCATTGCAGAGCGATCGCCATCACTCAGCGGCAAGTAACGCATTAGCTTGGCTTCCTCATAATGAAGCGGAGGCGGACATAATCCGCGGTATCGGTGCCGACGCGGTCGGCGACCGCCTCGGCAATTGACTGGCGCTCCTCGGGCGGGACGCCGGCACGGTCCAGCCACCCGGCACGGAATGTAGTGACCCAGGCGGCGACCCCGTGCTCGAGCGGCGTCGGCCGCTCGATGAGGCGCGCGTCAATGCCGGTAAAGCCCACCTCCTCGTAGAGGCGGGTGAACTCCTCCTCGCCGATCATCATGCCGCCCATCCCGGCGCCAGTTGGCGGCAAAGGTCGGCGGGCCAAAGCCACGGGCGACCAGAACGTCATCGAGCGCTTCGCGCAACCGTTCCAGATTGCCAGCGCCGCCCATTTCCCCGGCAAAGCGCCCGCCGGCCTTCAGCGCGAACCAGATGGCCCTGGCCGCGCGCTCCTTGTCGAGCACCCAGTGGAGCGTCGCGTTGGAAAACACCGCGTCGAACGCCTCGGAAAAGCGCAGGTCCGCCGCGTCCATCAGCCGGGCGTCCAGCCCTTTTGCCCGGGCCGCGGCGATCATGCTGAGGCTATTGTCGATGCCGACCACCTCGGCGCCCGCCTCCTTGATCTTCAGGGTCAGCGTCCCGTCGCCGCAGCCGACGTCGAGAATATGTTCGCCGGGCTTCGGATCGAGAAGGTCGAGCGCAGCCTGACCCAGGGCAGGCACGAAACCGCCGTGGCGGACATAGTCTGCTGCATCCCACATGCTGGTCGAGGCGGGAGTGCCGCTCAGAGGGTCTTCACCCACTCGCGGTAGGCGTTCTCGTCCATCATGCCCTCGAGCTCGGAAGGATCGCTGAGCCTGAGCTTGAAGAACCAGCCCTCGCCTTCCGCGTCGCGGTTGATCAGCGCGGGATCGTCAGCGATCCCGGCGTTGGCCTCGATCACTTCGCCCCCGACCGGCGCGTAGACATCGCTGGCCGCCTTGACCGATTCCACCACCGCTGCTTCCTGGCCCTTGGCAAGGACCCTGCCGGTCTCGGGAGCCTCGGCAAAAACAATGTCGCCCAGCGCTTCCTGGGCGTGGTCCGAGATGCCGACCGTCGCCACGTCGCCGTCGACGCGGACCCATTCATGGTCCTTGGTGAAATAAAGGCTCATGCAACTGCTCCCTGCTTGCGGTGATAGCGATGTGGGACGAAGGGCATCGGGCTGACGGTCGCCTGGAACAGCTTCCCCCGCTGCTCGAGCGTAAGGCCGGTACCAGGCTCGGCGTGGACCGACGCGACATAGCCCATGGCGATCGGCTTCCCGAGCGTCGGCGAATGGCCCCCGGACGTGACCCGTCCGATCTCGCTCCCTTCTGCATCAAGGATGAGGGCACCCTCGCGAACCGGCTGGCGTCCCTCGATCGAAAGCCCGACCCGCTTCTGGACCGCTCCAGTCTCGATCTCGGCCATGATCCGCGGCGCGCCGGGAAAGCCGCCCTCTGCCCTGCGCCTCTTGCTGATCGCGAAGAGAAGGCCGGCCATTACCGGCGTCGTTCCGCGGTCAAGGTCGTGCCCATAAAGCGGCAGGCCCGCCTCGAGCCGGAGCGAATCGCGCGCTCCAAGGCCGATCGGCTTCACCCGCGCGTCAGCGGTGAGCGCATCGGCGAGCGCCTCGACGTCGCGGCTGGAAACCGAAATCTCGAATCCGTCTTCCCCGGTGTAGCCCGAGCGGCTGATCCACAGCGGCTTTCCATCCCACTGGAACAGCCCTGCCTGCATGAAGCCGAGTTCGCCGACGCCCGGCAAGAGCTGCTCCATCACCGCCGCGGCCTCTGGTCCCTGCAGCGCGAGGAGTGCCTGCTCCTTCATGTGATCGAGCGTTATGCTGCGCGGCAACCGCCGGCTGAATTCCTCGATGTCGCCATGCTTGGTGGCGCCGTTTACCACCAGGTAGAAATGGTCACCGCGGCGCGTCGCCATCAGGTCGTCGATGATCCCGCCATCCTCGTCGAGGAGCATCGAGTAGCGGAGCCGCCCGTCCTTCAGCGAGAGCAGGTCGCCGGGAAGCAGGCTTTCCAGTGCCTTGTCGACATCGGTGCCATGAAACAGCAGCTGGCCCATGTGGCTCACGTCGAACAGGCCGGCGTGCGAGCGGGTCCACTGGTGCTCGGCCATGATGCCTTCATACTGGACCGGCATTTCATAGCCCGCGAAGGGCACCATCCGGGCGCCGCGCGCCCGGTGCCAGCCGTCGAGCGGCAGCCTGTCCAGAGTTTTGCCTGTGTCCGTCACGCCGCCCATCCTTCGAAGCCCGTCACGCGAAAAGCAAAGCGATTCCGCGTGCCTTTTGATCCGGGCCCCCTTCTGTCGCAGCAACCTGAGAGCTTTGCCCCTTCGGTGGGCCTCGCTTTTGACGGGGCCTCTTTCCAGACTGTCCAGGCGAGCGCGGTCCCTTGTGCCTGAGAGATTCCGGGGGCGGTTGCTCCTTCGGCGCCCCGGCACGGCAAGGCCGTCCCGGGGTCTCTCCCGCGCTTGCCTTCCCGGCCCGATTTCCGGCCCGCGAATGACGCCGCCGCTGTGGCCGCGCTCGCCGGCGGAGTCAATCAGCGAGTGGCGTTGTAGACGAGCTGGTCCTGGGTCAGCTGGAAGCCGATGAGATGCTCGAAAGTTGCCCGGGCAACCGCGTCGCGGACCTGCGGGCGCGACAATGGGTCGATCGAGGCATCGGGGTCGTTCGGCTTGCGCTCGCGGGTCAGCTCCTTGCGTACATCCTCAGGCAGGGTCGCAGCCGCTCGCGACACCTGGATCGTCGCCTGCGCCGAGGGCTGAGCCCGCTGGCTGCCGGCAGCAAAGTTGAGGCCGACGTTGCCGACCTGCTTTGCAACCACCTGGGTCCCGCCCTGCATCGCCACCGTGAAATAGGGAAGCACGACGGTGCGCGCCTCGGCGATGTCGCGGCGAGTCGCCACCACGTCGAAGTTCACCGTTGAAACGATGTTCGCGCCGCTCTCGTCGCAGGTCGATCGGACGTTGGTGATCGCCGCAGTGACATCGAGCGCCGCGGCGTCCGTCCGATTCGCCGGGTTGAACAGCGTGATGTCGCCGGTCGCGGCCGGGATCCCGACCTGCGGGCAGGCGGAGCGCGTAATATAGATACCGCCTTGCGTAATCTGGCCCTCGCGCGAGCAGGCGGCGATAAGAAAGACCATGGCAAGGGCTGTAAGGCTACGCTTCACGATAAGATCTTCCTTTGTCGAACGCTCCGGTGCGGCACGTCATAGGAAGCGCCTAGCAATGCTGCAAGCAAGGCCTTACATCGCCCGCGATGACGCTTCCCAAGCCTCCGCTCCACGTCCTGATCGCTGCGCCGCGCGGCTTTTGCGCGGGTGTCGATCGCGCCATCAAGATTGTCGAGCTGGCGATCGAGCGCTTTGGGCCGCCGGTCTATGTCCGCCACGAGATAGTTCACAACCGCTTTGTCGTCGATCGGCTGCGCGGCCTCGGCGCCGTTTTCGTAAAGGAGCTGGACGAGGTTCCCGACGGCCGCCCGGTTGTCTTTTCCGCCCACGGCGTTCCGAAGCTCGTGCCGGCGGCAGCCCAGGCCCGCGGCCTCGACTATCTCGATGCAACCTGCCCGCTGGTCAGCAAGGTCCACCGCCAGGCCGAGCGGCTGATCGAAGCCGGGCGTCATATCATTTTCATCGGCCACGCCGGGCATCCCGAGGTCATTGGGACCTTCGGGCAGGTGCCGGCGGGAAGCATGACCCTGGTTGAGACGGTGGAGGATGTCGACCGGCTCGACCCGGCCGATCCGGCCAACCTATCCTTCCTCACCCAAACGACGCTCTCGGTCGACGACACCGCCCAGATCGTTGCGGCGCTGCAACGGCGCTTTCCAGAGATTCTCGCGCCGCGCAGCGAGGACATCTGCTATGCGACGTCCAACCGCCAGGCTGCCGTGAAGGCGATCGCGCCGCGGTGCGACAGACTGCTGGTGATCGGCGCGCCGAACAGCAGCAACTCGCTAAGGCTTGCCGAGGTCGCCGAGCGAAGCGGCTCCCCTGCCCGGCTCATCCAGCGGGCCAGCGACATCGACTGGGACTGGCTCGGCAGGCCCTCGACGGTCGGGATCACCGCGGGCGCCTCGGCGCCCGAGGTCCTGGTTCGCGAAGTCGTCGAGGCGCTTGCTGGCAGGTTCGATGTCTCCGAAGAGCTCGCCGAGCACGAACCTGAACGAATGACCTTCAAGCTTCCGCGCGAGCTCGTTGCCTGAGCATGGAGCTTCCGGACGTCGAGATATTCACTGACGGTGCGTGCAAGGGAAATCCCGGACCTGGCGGCTGGGGTGCGATCCTGCGCTCGAATGGCAAGGAACGGGAGTTGGCGGGCGGCGAACAGCTGACGACCAACAACCGGATGGAGCTGATGGCCGCGATCGAAGCGCTGAACGCGCTGAAACGGCCCTGCCATGTCCAGCTCTATACCGACAGCAATTATGTCCGCGACGGGATCACCCGCTGGATTCACGGCTGGCGCCGGAATGGCTGGAAGACTGCCGACCGCAAGCCGGTCAAGAATGCCGAGCTGTGGCAGGCGCTGCTGGACGCCGCCGAGCCGCACCGGGTCGACTGGCACTGGGTCAAGGGCCATGCCGGCCATCCCGAGAATGAGCGGGCCGACGCACTCGCCTGCGCCGAGGCCGAGAAGCGCCGCTAGGCGCGCGGGGAACGGGGCGCAAAATCGGCGGGGTCGATGCCGTCGAGCTCGCCAGGCAATTGCTCACCCCTGATCAAGGCCGCGCAAAGCAACGAAGCCGCGGGCGCGGTCTGGATGCCCATTCCGCCCTGGCCGACACACCAGAAGAAGCGCGGGGCGTCGGGATCCAGGCCGAACTTCATGCCCCGGTCCGGCGCGAAGGTTCGAAGTCCTGCCCATTTCCGCTCGACCGCCTCGACCGGCCAGTCGACCGCCTTCTCGAACCGGTCGATCGCGATCGCGACGTCAATCTCCTCGGGCGCCGCGTCGCAGGGATCGACCAATGTCTCGTCGAGCGGGCACACCCAGATCGTCCGGTCCCCCTCGCCCTTGAAATAGAAGCTCTGGTGGAGGTCGGTAACGAGCGGGAGGTCGCCCAGCCCGGAACGGCCTACCCGCAGCTGGACGACCGTTCGCCGGCGCGGCTCCAGGCCAATTGGCGCCACCGCCGCCCGGCGGGCCACCTCATCGCCCCAGGCCCCGGCGGCGTTGACGATGAGCCCGGCATCGATGGTGCCGGCGCTGGTCTCGACCCGCCAGCGCCCCGCCTGCCAGGTGGCACCCTCGAAACTCGAGGCGGTCCTGACCAGCCCGCCCAGCCGCCTGACCTGCGCGAGGCAGGCATGGTGAAAGGAAGCCACCTCGATATCGGCGCAGCTCTCCTCCAGCCAGGCGCCGGTCCACTTCGATCTCAATCCGCCGACCATCCGGTCGAGCTCGGCCCGGTCCAGGCGCCGGGGCAGGTCCTTCGGCGCAAGGCCCACCCATTCGTCGACACCGTCGCCGCATGGGCCTGTCAGGTGGAGCGCGCCGCGCTGGCGAAGCAGCGGCACATCGCTCCCCGGCCACCGCGAATCGAACATCGGCCGGGAGGCGATGCTCAGCTTTCGCTCGGGCCGATCTCCGCCGAGGCTGGCTTGCCAGAAGGCTGCCGAGCGACCGGTGGCATGGCGACCGCAAAGATCCTCCGCCTCGATGATCATGACCCGGACGCTGTCGGCAAGGCGGGCGCCGAGGCTCGCTCCGGCGATGCCTCCGCCGACAATGAGGACGTCCGGATTTTCCATTTCGACGGCTGGTTACGGTTTGGAAAGGCGCGGCGTCTAGTGGTGACGGCATGATGAACGCCGAATTCACCCTTTTACTCCTGGGACTGCTGGCCGCGATTCTCGCCTGGATCGCGGTCGAGGACGTCAGAACCTACACCATTTCGGACCGGCTCAACATCGCGGTCGCGGTGCTTGCGCCGGTCTATTGGTGGCAGGCGGGCGTCGAGCTCTGGCCGGACGCAGCGATCCGCCTGGGAGTCGGGGTGCTTGTCTTCCTGCTCTTCGCGGGGGCGTTTTACCTCAACGCAATGGGCGGAGGCGACGTGAAGCTCGCCGGGGCCCTCGCGCTCTGGTTCACGCCGGTCGAGACGCTGCAGCTCATTATCATCATGTCGCTGGTCGGCGGATTGCTCACGCTCATCGTCGCGGGGCTTCACCGGGCACGCCGAAAAGAGGGCCGTCCGGAGGTGCCGTACGGTGTCGCAATAGCAGCGGGCGGAATGTGGTTACTCGCCCAACGCTTTCTTAACCATTTTGCCGGAATGTCGGCCGGTAACTGAATTACCCTCAGGGGAGGCGAGTTCGCCATGGACGTCAAGAAAGTCGCATTGCTCATCGGAGCGCTGGTCATAGCGGTGGTCACCGCCGTCATGGCCAAGAACATGTTCACCGGGGCCGGGGCCGAGAAGGCCAATGCGGCGCCGGTGGTTCCAGCGGGGCCCAAGGTCCTTGTTGCCCGCAAGGCGCTTCCGGTCGGCACGATCATCGATGCCGAAAGCCTCGCCTTCCAGGCATGGCCGAAGGAGCTGGTGCAGAACGCCTATTATACCGAGGGTGCGCCTGACGCCGATGTCAGCAAGCTGCTCGGCACGGTTGTTCGCAACCCGATCACGGCCGGTCAGCCGCTGACCAAGGGCGCGCTGGTCGGTCCCAATGACCGCGGCTTCCTCGCAGCGGCGCTCGGCCCGGGCATGCGCGCGATCACCGTCCCCGTCTCGGCGACAACCGGCGTCGCCGGCTTCGTCTTCCCGGGAGACCGCGTCGATCTCGTCCTCACCCAGGACGTTGCCGGCGGCGGTGACGGTCCGCCGCTGAAGGTCTCTGAAACGATCATCCGCAACCTGCGCGTGCTCGCTACCGACCAGCGGATCGACAGCAAGAACGAAGAAGGCAAGACCGTCGTCAAGACGTTCAACACCATCACGCTCGAGACCACGCCGCGGATCGCCGAGAAGATCGCGGTCGCGCAGTCGCTCGGCACTTTGAGCCTCGCCCTTCGCTCGATCGCCGACAATACGGCCGAGCTGGAGCGGGCCATCGCTGCCGGCGACGTCAAGGTTCCCTCGGGCGCCACGCCGGCCGACGAGCGCCGGATGCTGCTGGCAATCGCCAACCGCCCGGCGGACAGCAATACAACCTATGTCACCGGCGGTGACGTGTCGCGCTTCCAGCGCAGCAGCGTCCCGGCCCGTGCCCCCAGCGAGCAGGCCAGCGGCAAGGCCGCGGGGGGCGAGGCGACTGCCGGCATAATCTCGAATGGTCCGGTGGTCCGCGTTGCCCGTGGCAACAGTGTCACCGTCGTTCCGGTGGGAGCTCGCTAAGATGACCCGTAACACGATCCGCCGCCGCGCTCGCCTGGGTACCGCCCTCGCCGCGCTGGCCCTCAGCCTCGGCCCAGTCGCCGTCGCAACTCCGGCGGTGGCCCAGTCACGGGCCGCCACTCCCTCGGAGACCCTGACCCTGTCGCAGAATGCCGGATCGCTGGTCCGCATGTCCTCGCCGATGGCCGATGTCTTCGTTGCCAACCCGGGGATTGCCGACGTCCAGGTCCGGTCCTCGACGCAGCTTTACATCTTCGGCAAGTCGGCCGGCGAGACGACGGTCTATGCGACCGACCGTGCTGGCCGGGTGGTCTATGCCGCGAACGTCCGCGTCGGAAACAACGCTGGCTCGGTTGGTGAAATGCTTCGGCTCGCAATGCCCGAGGCGAGCATCCAGGCCACGCCGATGAACAACCTGGTACTCCTGACCGGCACGGTCGCCGCTCCGGAAGACGTGGAAGAGGCCCAGCGCCTCGTCCAGGCCTATGTCGGCGACGGAACGCAGGTCGTCAGCCGTCTGAAGACTGCGACCCCGCTCCAGGTCACGCTCAAGGTCAAGATCGCCGAGGTCAATCGCTCGCTGCTGAAGCAGTGGGGCTTCAACCTCCTGGCGACCGACACGACGAGCGGCTTCCAGTTCGGACTGGCGCAGGGCCAGGGCATCAACCTGCCCGACGTCGACTGCACCGAGGACTGCGCGCCCGCACGGGTTATCCGCAACACGATCGGCTCGACGCTGACGGGTGGCGGCAAGCTGTTCGGTCTCGACATTCTCTCCTCGCTCGACCTTGCCGAGGTTGACGGGCTCGTCTCGGTGCTTGCCGAGCCGAACCTCACCGCCCTCTCGGGCGAGACGGCAAGCTTCCTTGCCGGCGGCGAATTCCCGGTTCCGATCTCGCAGAGCCTTGGAACCGTGACGGTCGAATATAAGCAATATGGTGTCGGCCTCGCCTTCACCCCGATCGTTCTTGCCGACGGGCGCATCTCGATGCGGGTCCGCCCGGAAGTCAGCGAACTTTCGAACGAGGGCTCGATCAGGCTGAACGGCTTCGAGGTCCCAGCGCTGACCACCCGGCGCGCCGAGACCACGGTGGAGCTGGGCTCCGGCCAGAGCTTCATGATCGCCGGCCTGCTCAAGAACACCAACACCAACAGCATCGACAAGGCGCCGTTCCTCGGCGACCTGCCGATCCTCGGCATGCTGTTCCGCTCCACCCGCTACCGGCGGGCGGAAACCGAGCTGGTGATCGTGGTCACGCCGTACCTGGTACGGCCGGTCTCGAACCATCTCGCGCTTCCGACGGACGGCTATCGCGCGCCGACGGATGGTCAGCAGATCATCGAGGGCCAGAACTTCCACGGCGTGTCGGGTCCCGCAACGGTCCCGCCGACCGCGGTACCGGCAATCACCAGCGCAACCTCGGCCAGCGCGGTCAGCCCGGGCTTCAAGCTGTGAACGGCCCCGCGCAAAGGAAGGAACAGACGATGCGTCGTACATTGGTAATTCTCGCCATGGTTCCAGCGCTGTCGGCTTGCCTCGCTACAGCACAGGACCGGCATCCCAACCCGGCCCGGGGCCTTGAAGCGGTCAACCAGCCGGTCGTGACCCGGACGGATTACGCGCTGGACGTTGCTGCCCCGGGCGGCTCGCTCCCCTCTTCCGAGGAAGCGCGCCTGGATGCCTGGTTCAGCTCGCTACAGCTCAGCTACGGCGACTCCATCCACGTCGATGGTCCCTATGCCGAAGGCGCACGCGCCGATGTGGCACGGGTCGCCGGCCGTTACGGCATGCTGCTCAGCGACGGCGTTCCGGTCAGCCAGGGGGCCGTTCCCCCGGGCAGCGTCCGGGTCATCGTCAGCCGGACGCGCGCGAGCGTCCCTGGATGCCCGAACTGGACCGTCCCGGCAGCGCCGACCAACGAGAATGCGAGCATGTCGAACTTCGGTTGCGGCGTGAACAGCAACCTCGCGGCGATGGTCGCCAATCCCGAGGACCTGATCCACGGGCGCGACGGCGGCGGCGTCGGCGACGCCCAGACCGCGACCCGCGCAGTCGAAGTCTATCGCAAGACTGCTCCAACCGGATCCAAGGGTCTCCAGAGCATCAATACGAAGAGTGGGAACTAGTGATGAACGCACCGTTCCAAGCCCGCGCGGGTCTGCGTGACCCCTTCACCGCCTTTGTCTGTGACGACGCGACTGCAGACATGCTTCGGCCGGTCGCGGTCGAGCACGGCTGGTCGCCCGAGAAGGTCCACAAGGGTGGTCTTCGCAACGCGGTCCAGTCGCTGTCAGTCTCGGCAAGCCCGACGATCCTGTTCGTCGACCTGTCGGAATCGGCCGATCCGCTGAACGACATCAACGCGCTCGCGGAAGTGTGCGAACCGGGTACGGTCGTCATCGCCGCGGGGCAGGTTAACGATGTCCGCCTCTATCGCGACCTCGTCGCGAGCGGCATCCACGACTATCTGCTCAAGCCCTTCACGGTCGACCAGCTGCGTGACACCTTCGCGCATGCCCAGTCGATCCTGTCGGGGCCGCGCGGCGAAGCCCAGGCCGACAAGCCTCACGTGATGAGCGCGGTGATCGGCGTTCGCGGCGGCGTCGGCGCATCGACGATCGCGACCAGCCTCGCCTGGCTGATGGGCGAGAAGGCCCATCGTTCGACGGCGCTGCTCGATCTCGACGTCCACTTCGGGACCGGCGCCCTGGCGCTCGACCTCGAGCCCGGACGAGGCCTCACCGACGCGATCGAGAACCCGAGCCGCATCGACGGCCTGTTCATCGAGCGGGCGATGATCCGCGCCAACGAGCGCCTCTCGGTCCTTTCGGCCGAGGCACCGCTTCACCAGCCGCTGATCACCGACGGCACTGCCTTCTTCCAGCTCCAGGAGGAGATGAAGAACGCGTTTGAATCGACGGTGCTCGACCTGCCGAGGCACATGCTCATCCAGTATCCGCACATGGTCCACGACGCCCATGCCGCGGTGGTGGTGAGCGAGCTCACCCTCGCGGCGACACGTGACACGATCCGGGTGCTTGCCTGGCTCAAGTCGCATGCGCCGCAGACCAAGGTCATCGTCGTTGCCAACCGAGTCCCCTCGGGCGGCGCGCTCGAAATCAGCAAGAAGGACTTCGAGCAGTCGATCGAGCGGCCGGTGGACATCGTTTTCCCGTTCGACGGGAAGATCGGCGCCCAGGCCGCGAAGCTCGGCAAGCCGATGGCAGAGATTGCCACCGGCAAGATGGCAGCGCCCTTCACCCAGCTGTCGAACATGGTGCTGAGCCATGCCAGCGAGGAAGGCGCGGCCGCCGAGATCAAGGGTGCGTCGGCTGGCGGCAAGTCGCTGGTCGACAATCTCAAATCGATGCTGGCCAAGCCCAAGGACAAGGCCGCCTGAGGCATCAACTCTGAACGGGAGGGGTTCGCCCCTCCCCGCCAGGCAGACGAGCAGGGACGTACGAACAAGTCATGATCTATATCATCATCTTGGCAGTCGGCGTTTTGGCCACGCTCCTGCTTGGCAGCAGGGCTCTTTCCGGCCCGAGCCCGCGCAAGTCGCTGAAGCGCCGCATGGAACTGGTGAAGGAACGCCACGCTGACGGCGTCCTTGCCGCCAATGCCCAGGCGCAGATCCGCAAGCTGATGGCCGAGCGGGCCAGCCGGGTCGAGGGCATATTCTCGACCCTGATCCCGCGGCCGGCCCTGATGCGCCAGCGCCTCGAGCAGACCGGGACCCCGATCACGCTCGGCAAATATGCGATGGCCTCGCTTGGCCTGATGCTGTTCGTCGCGGCGCTGCTGATGCTGCGCGGGGCGCCCTTCACCCTCGGGCTGTTCGCCGGGTTGTTCGTCGGCATTGCCGTCCCGCACTTCGCGGTCAACTTCCTGATCAAGCGGCGGATCAACAAGTTCAACAGCAATTTCCCGGATGCCATCGAACTCATGGTTCGCGGCCTTCGCTCGGGCCTGCCGATCACCGAGACGCTTGGCGTCGTCGCCAACGAGATCCAGGGGCCGGTCGGGATAGAGTTCCGCGCCGTCGCCGACAAGATGAAGATCGGCCGGACCATGGAAGCGGCCCTCCAGGAAACGGCCGACCGGCTTGGGACGCCAGAGTTCCAGTTCTTCGTCATTACGCTCGCCATCCAGCGCGAGACGGGCGGCAACCTTGCCGAGACGCTTTCGAACCTGGCCGACGTGCTTCGCAAGCGCGCGCAGATGAAGCTGAAGATCAAGGCGATGAGCTCTGAATCCAAGGCCTCGGCCTTCATTGTCGGCTCGCTGCCGTTCATCGTCTTCGGCCTCGTTTACATGATCAACCCTGGCTACATGAGCGGCTTTTTCAGTGACCAGCGACTGATCGTCGCCGGACTTGGCGGCCTCTGCTGGATGGGCATTGGCGTGTTCATCATGGCCAAGATGGTCAATTTCGAGATTTAGGACCAAGAGACGATGGAAGCTCCTGCCACCGGACCTACTCTCCTCGGCGTCGACGTCATCTGGGTCGCGACGGTGCTCAGCGCCGTTGCGAGCCTCGCGGTGCTCGTTGCGATTTACGCTGCGACCACCGTGCGCGATCCCATGGCCCGACGGGTCAAGGCGCTCAACGAGCGGCGGGAGCAGCTCAAGGCCGGCATCGTTGCCTCGACCAACAAGCGCAAAAAGCTGACCAACAAGAATGTCGCCGCCGACCGGGTGCGCGGCATCCTCGGCAGCTTCAAGATGCTGCAGGACGACCAGATCAAGAAGACCCAGGTCCGCCTGATGCAGGCCGGTATCCGGACCAAGGACCTCGCCTTCTTCATCATCTTCGCGCGCTTCGTCCTGCCGGTCGTTCTCGGCATTGCGGCCGTCGTGCTGATCTACGGTATCGACTTCTTCCCGGACTGGTCCTGGTTCAAGAAATATGCCGCGGTCGCAGGAACACTGGTCGGAAGCTACAAGGCGCCTGACCTCTGGCTGTCCAACAAGGTGAAGAAGCGCAGCGACGCAGTCCGCAAGGGCCTGCCTGACGCGCTCGACCTGCTGGTCATCTGCGCCGAGGCCGGTCTTACGGTCGACGCCGCCTTCAACCGCGTGGCACGCGAACTGGGCAAGGCCTATCCCGAGCTCGGCGACGAATTTGGACTGACCGCCATCGAGCTGGGCTTCCTCTCGGAGCGTCGCCAGGCGTTCGAGAACCTCGCGACCCGCGTCGACCTCGAGGCCATCCGCGGCGTCGTCACCACCATGATCCAGACGGAAAAATACGGCACCCCGCTCGCTTCGGCGCTCCGGGTCCTTTCCGCCGAGTTCCGCAACGAGCGCATGATGCGCGCCGAGGAAAAGGCCGCCCGCCTCCCGGCGATCATGACCGTTCCGCTGATCCTCTTCATCCTGCCGACCCTGTTCGTCGTCATTCTCGGCCCGGCAGCCTGCTCGATCAGCGACAACCTCCTCAAATAGCCATTCTCCCGCGGGGGGCTGGGAGACCGCCGCCGTTCCGACAAGGGACGGCGGCGGAACTCGTTACGCGACCGGACGGTTTAACCCTTCAAGCCAATATCTGAGGGGCACGCAGAATGTTAAATTTCTCGACCGACCAGTGGATCATCGTCCTCCTGGTATTCCTGCTCGGCCTGTTCATTGGCGGCTTCCTGTTCTCCGGTGGTGGCCGCAAATGGAAGCACCGCTACAACAGCGAGGCAGAGCGGCGCGCGGAACTGGAGCGGCTGCATGCCGAGCGCGAAAAGGAATGGCGGGAACGCGACAGCCTCCGGGCCGCGGCGCTGAAGGAGCGCGGCAGCGACAGGGCGGTCGACGAGCGGGACATTTGAGCGTCCCTCCCCGTTCGGCCTAGCCCTCGACCTTCGAAAAGTCGGCGACCGCGTTCACCGCGTCCCGGAAACGGGCTAGGAGGTTCAGTCTTCGCGCCCTCACCGTCCCGTCCTCGACGTTGACCGTCACCCGGTCGAAAAATGCATCGATCGGGCCGCGAAGGGTAGCCAGGGCGGCCATGGCGGCAGTGAAGTCCTCCTTCGAGATTGCCAGGACTGCCTTGGGCTCGGCGAGGTCGAGCGCCTCGACCAGTGCCACTTCCTCGGACGGCCTGTCAGAGCCATCGGCCGAGCCCCTGGCCATCTCGGCAACGGCGTCGGCGATCGCCGGCTCCTCGACCAGTACCAGTGGGTCCTCGTCACCGGTCTGGGGGATGCCTTGCTCGCCCCTGCCGGCCATGACCCTCGGGAGATCCCATTTTTCCTTCTTCAGTATGTTCGCGGCGCGCTTGTAGGCGGTCAGAAGGTCGGCGCCCTCGGGCGTCTCCACGAAATGCTGCAATGCCTCGACCCTTGCCAACAGCCTCACCAGATCATCTTCGCCGCCGAGCGCGAACACCGCGTCGATGAGGTCGTAACGAACGCCGGCGTCGCGTTGTTGCACCTTCAGCCGGTCAGCGAAGAAATCGAGGAGCTCGGCGATGTCGAGACCGGCGCAATCCTCTCCAAGCGCCGACCTTGCCTCGGCGAGCGCAGCCCCCAGGCTCATCCGGATACCGTTCCCAAGGATCGTCTGGATTACCTGGAGCGCAGCGCGGCGGAGTGCGAACGGGTCCTTCGAACCGGTTGGCCTGATGCCGCGCGCAAAGAAGGCGACCAGTGTATCGAGGCGATCGGCGAGCGCGACGCAGGCGGGAATGCAGCCTTCGACCGCGCCTTCATACTGCTGGCGGAGCGCGGAGACGACGCCCGGCTTCTCGCCGTGGCGCTCGGCATAATAGCTTCCCATGACGCCCTGGAGCTCGGGAAACTCGCCGACCATGCCGCTTGCGAGGTCGGCCTTGGCAAGAAGGCCGGCGCGTCGGGCGGTCTCGGGATCGACATGAGGGAAATATTGTCTGGCGAGCCATTCGGCGAGGCCGGCGATACGGTCCGCCTTGGCCCGGAGCGAGCCCATGCCCTCGTAAAACAGCATGGATTCCAGCCTCGGGAGATAGTCGTCGAGCGAAAGCTTCAGGTCCTGCTCCCAGAAGAAGCGGGCGTCGGCGAGCCTTGCTGCCAGCACTCGCTCGTTGCCGGCGACGATCGCCTCGCCCCCGTCGCTCGCCTCGATATTGGCAACGCACACGAAGTGCGGCGCGAGCCGGCCGTCGGCACCGCGCATCACGAAATATTTCTGGTTGATGCGCGCGGTAAGCTGGATCACTTCCTCGGGGACATCGAGGAAGCCGTGGTCGAACGAGCCGAGGAGCGGCACCGGAAAGCTGGTCAGGCCGGCATTTTCAA
>JAJJPO010000105.1:0-4083 GCA_032907585.1 Sphingomonas sp.
TCGAAAATCTCCAGTTCACCGCCGCCTACAAGGAGCGCGGCGCGCTCAACAAGCTGCTGCAGCTCGACGATGCGGAACGCGCGCGCGGCGTGGTCGCGGCGTCCGCTGGAAACCATGCGCAGGCCGTTGCCTATCACGGGCGCCGGCTCGGCATCCCGGTAACCATCGTCATGCCGGTGTCGACGCCGATCATCAAGGTGACCCAGACCGAGGGTCACGGCGCCAATGTCGTGCTCCACGGAGAGCGGTTCGACGATGCATATGCCCATGCCCGCGAGCTCGAGGCGAAGAAGGGCTATGTATTTGTCCATCCGTTCGACGACGTGGCGATCATGGCAGGAGCGGGAACGATCGGCCTCGAGATGCTGGACGACGCGCCCGACCTCGATACGCTTGTCATCCCGATCGGTGGCGGTGGGCTGATTTCCGGGGTTGCAACGGCAGTCAAGGCGCTTCGCCCGGAAATCCAGATTATCGGCGTCGAGGCCGAGCTTTATCCCTCGATGAAAAATGTCGTCGAGGGCAGCCATGGCAATATCGGCGGGGACACGCTCGCCGAGGGTATCGCGGTGAAGGAACCGGGCATGCTGACCCGGGCGATCATCGCCGATCTCGTCGACCGTATCGACCTCGTCGCCGAGCGCGACATCGAGCATGCCGTCTCGATGCTTGTCACCATCGAGAAGTCGGTGGTGGAAGGCGCCGGCGCAGCCGGCCTCGCGGCGCTCCTTGCCGACCCCGAGCGGTTCCGCGGCCGGAAGGTGGGGACCATCCTTTGCGGCGGGAACATCGATACGCACCTTCTCGCAAACGTGCTGGTGCGCGAGCTGGTGCGCTGCGGCCGTATCGCCCGGCTAAGGATCGCGGCCCAGGACCGCCCGGGCGCGCTGGCGGCGATCACCGCCAAGTTCTTCGAGTGCGGCGTCAACATCATCGAGACCAATCACCACCGCATCTTTACCAGGCTCCCCGCCAAGGACACGGTGATCGAGGTAGAGTGCGAGGCTCGCGATGCCCGCGCCATCGATACGCTCGTCGACAGCCTCGAGGCCGCGGGTTTCAACGTCGAGCGCGCCTCGCTCGACTAGGTAGGGAACGCGCCTTTTTCCGCGGGAAATTGGCTGCTCGTTCGTCAGGAAAATGAAAGAGAGGAGGCCGCCCCGGCCGGCCTCGCAGGGACCTCGCATGTCCAGTCTTGGCACACCGCGGCCCGTTAACCCTCTTTTTGCGGGCCAAACCCTTTTCTTCCGCGTTTACGACGAGCATAAAGAGTTTCGTAACCATTTGCGAAAGGCTGTCCGGTTGAGCGCACCATTTCGCTTTCCCAAGTTCTTCGTGACGAACCCGTCGCCATGCCCATATCTGCCGGGCAAGATCGAACGGAAGGTTTTTACCGAGCTCAACGGCCGCAACGCTGCCGAACTCAACGAGGCGCTTGGCCGGATCGGGTTCAGGAGATCGCAGTCGGTGGCCTATCGCCCGAGCTGCGTTGACTGCACCGCATGCGTTTCCGTGAGGGTGATCGCCGACCAGTTCGCCCCGGGCGCGACCCAGCGCAAGCTGCTTCGCCGCCACGCCGACCTCGAGGTAAATGCCTGCAGGCCGTGGGCGACCGCCGAACAATATGCGCTCCTGCGCCAGTATCTGGCGGCCCGGCACCCGGGCGGCGGAATGGCCGAGATGGACGAGCAGGACTATGCCGACATGATCGAGCAGACGCCGGTTCGTACCTACGTCATCGAATATCGCGAGCCCTCGGTCGACGGGAAACCGGGCAAGCTGGTTGGCGCCTGCCTGTCAGATCAGCAGGCCGATGGCCTCAGCATGATCTACAGCTTCTACGATGTCAGCGAAGGGGCGAGGAAAGGCCTCGGCACCTATATCATCCTCGACCATATCGTTCGCGCGGCGCGCGCTGGTCTTCCCTATGTCTACCTCGGCTACTGGGTCGAGGGATCGGACCGGATGGCCTACAAGGCTAGCTTCCGGCCGATGGAGCGGCTTGGTCGCGATGGCTGGCGGGCGATGGGCGAGCCGGAGGCCGAGCCCGTGGAAGTCGCAGCACAGATCCCGGCCCGAAGCCCGCGGCGGATCCTGGTCGACGCCTGACCCTTTCTCGAGGGAGCGGCAGCCGCATATCCCTGGCAAAGCAGTAAAAGAAAAGCGGAATGGACCGGGAGCGGCTGCTCCTTTGCTTCCCCAAAAAGGAAAGCGGCGGAGCGCTGCTGCGCCCCGCCGCTTCGTTCCACCCCCTGAAAAGGGTCAGGCGACTGCGACCTGCTGCTCGCTGTCGGATTCGGCGTCGCGCAGCACGTAGCCGCGTCCCCACACCGTCTCGATGTAATTGTCGCCGCCGCAGGCAAGGCTGAGTTTCTTGCGCAGCTTGCAGATGAAGACGTCGATGATCTTGAGTTCCGGCTCGTCCATGCCGCCGTAAAGATGGTTGAGGAACATTTCCTTGGTGAGGGTCGTCCCCTTGCGAAGCGAGAGAAGCTCGAGCATCGCATATTCCTTGCCGGTGAGGTGGACGCGCGAACCGTCGACCTCGACCGTCTTGGCGTCGAGGTTCACGGCGAGCTTGCCGGTCCGGATGACGGACTGCGAATGGCCCTTCGAGCGGCGGACGATTGCGTGAATGCGCGCCACCAGCTCGTCGCGGTGGAACGGCTTGGTGACATAGTCGTCGGCGCCGAAACCGAGCGCACGGACCTTTGAATCCATCTCGCCGATACCCGAGAGGATCAGCACCGGCGTCGAGACCTTGGCCGTGCGCAGCTTCTTGAGCACGTCATAGCCGTGCATGTCCGGCAGGTTCAGATCGAGCAGGATGATGTCGTAATCATAGAGCTTGCCCAGATCGAGGCCTTCCTCGCCGAGGTCAGTGGTGTAGACGTTGAAGCCCTCCGTCCCGAGCATCAGTTCGATGCTCTTGGCGATGGTCGCCTCGTCTTCGATCAGCAAAACCCTCATGCCATAATCCCCTGGTTAGGCCGTCACCTCGAACGCGCTTCTTAAGGAAGGTTTCGCGCTCTTAATGACGTCTAATCGTCCATTAACCATGCGCCTTCTCGCCTTAAAAGGTTAATAGTGCGTAAAGGATGGTAAATGCTCCGCGTCGTTGCAGAGTTGCATCACCGGGAGAATTCGCCCCGCATTTCGGGGCGCTGAAGATCGGGATTGCTTCCGAGCGGCGCAGCATTCAGGGAATTTGGATGAGCCTTGCAGACCGCATATTGTTTATCGACGCCGAGGCGATCGTGATCGACAAGCCCGAAGGCCTGCCGGTCGACGCGCCGCGTGCGGGCGGTGCGAGCATAGAGGCGCGAATCGACGAGCTGAAACTCGGTTTCCAGCGGCCGCCGGTCGCGATGCACCGGCTCGACCGGGATACGTCGGGCTGCCTGCTTTTCGCGCGCAATCCAAAGGCGCGCTCCCGCTTCCAGCACGCCTTCGAGAGCGGATCGGTATCAAAATCCTATCTCGCCGTGGTCGACGGCATGATCGAGGAGGAAGAAGGCCTCATTGATCTTCCGATCGCCAAGCTGTCGACCGAGCGGGGCGGGTGGCGAATGGTGGTGGACGATGGTGGCAAGGCCTCGGCGACCCGCTGGCGGCGGATCGCGGCGGCCGAGGGCCAGAGCCTGGTCGAGTTCCGGCCGCTGTCGGGAAGAACCCACCAGATACGGGTCCATGCCGCACGCGGGCTTGGCGCGGCAATTGTCGGCGACCCCGTCTACAGCCTTCCGGACGACGCAGAGCTCGGCGGGATGACGCTCCCTGACTGCGGCATGCTGCTGCACGCCTGGCGGATCGTCGTCCCGCGCGAACCCAAGGAAGCGATCGACGTCACGGCGCCGGTCCCTGACCGGTTCGGTCGCTGGCTGGATTTCCTGTGAAGCCCGAGGACGTCGTCATCCCGGAAGAGGCGCTCTCCGAGCGCTTCCTCGCCGCGACCGGGCCCGGCGGCCAGAATGTGAACAAGGTGGCGACCGCCTGCCAGCTCCGCGTCGACCTGTTCCGCCTGGGGCTCAGCCCCGAGGCATATGAGCGGCTGAAGCAGATTGCCGGCAGCCGGGTGACGTC
>JAJJPO010000106.1:0-17940 GCA_032907585.1 Sphingomonas sp.
TGACGAGACGGTCGGGACCGTCGAACGCATCGGCCTCAAGACGACCCGGCTGCGCTCGCTTTCCGGCGAGCAGATCGTGATGGCCAACACCAAGCTGCTGGAACGCGAAATCCATAACTATGCGGAAGGACACAGCCGCCGTTCCAATCTTCCCTTCGGCCTCATCTACCAGACGACGCCCGACCAGCTCGAAAAGGTCATGTCGCTTGCCAAGTCCGCAGTGGAATCGCGATCCGGCTGCCACTTCATCCGCTGCTCGATCCTCGCCTTTGGCGCATCGAGCATCGATTTTGAGCTGATCTTCGATTCGGCGAGCGTGGATGCCGACGTTGTCGGCGCCGACCGCACGGCGGTCGCGATCGCGATTCTCAGGCTTTTCGCCCAGCACGGCCTCGAATTTGCCTATCCTACCCAGACGACCTTCACGGCAGCGCCCGATGGGACCATGATCATGCCATACCCTCAGGTGCAGCCCGTTCTCGCGGTCGCCGACGATGGCCGCGGGGGCGAGCCGGTCGGAAGGGGCAATGACTGATGCCAATCGCCTCGCTTGACGAAATCCGCGGAAAAGTGGGCACGAAAATCGGCGAATCCGCATGGCTGACGGTCGACCAGGACAGGATCAACGCGTTCGCCGACGCGACCGACGATCACCAGTTCATCCACGTCGACCCCGTGGCCGCCGCTTCGGTGGGCCTGGGCGGGGCAATCGCGCATGGTTTCCTTACCCTGTCGCTGCTGAGCCGGATGGCCGCGGACGTGATGCTCATCCCGCAGACCACGAGGATGGCCGTAAACTATGGCTTTGATCATGTCCGCTTCCTTGCACCGGTGCCTGCGGGAAGCAGGGTGCGCGGTCATTTCACGCTCGAAAGTGAGGAGGAAAAGGCGCCGGGCCAGCTCCTCCTGAGGCACCTCGTGCAGGTAGAAATCGAGGGCAGCGAAAAGCCGGCCCTCACCGCCCAGTGGCTGGGCCTCATCTTCATCCAGGAGAAACAATAATGTCCGTCCGTGACGCCGTCATCGTCTCCACTGCCCGTACGCCTATCGGCCGCGCCTACAAGGGCGCGTTCAACGCCACCCCATCACCGACCCTTGCTGCACATGCGATCAGAGCGGCCGTCGAACGCGCCGGAGTCGAGGGCGCCGAGGTCGACGACTGCATCATCGGCGCCGCGCTGCAGCAGGGCGTCCAGGCGACGATCGGGCGGACGGCGGGGCTGCGCGCAGGCCTTCCGGTAACGGTCGCCGGCATGTCGATGGACCGCCAGTGTGCGAGCGGGTTGATGGCCATAGCCACGGCGGCCAAGCAGGTCATCGTTGACCGGATGGACATCATCGTCGCCGGTGGCGTCGAGAGCATCTCGCTCGTCCAGACTCCGGAAATCCGGCTTGGCCCGGACATGGAACTGCTGGCGATGCACAAGGACGTCTACATGGCCATGATCGACACGGCCGAAGTAGTCGCCAAGCGCTACAACATCAGCCGCGAAGCCTGCGACGAATATGCCCTGCGTTCCCAGCAGCGGACCGCTGCAGCGCAGGCCGAGGGCCGCCTTTCGGCCGAGATCGTCCCTGTCACCGCGACAATGGCGGTGAAGGACAAGGAAAGCGGCCAGATCTCGAAGCGCGAAGTGACGATCGACCGCGACGAGGGCAACCGCCCGGAAACCACGCTCGAGGCGCTGGCAGCACTTCAGCCCGTGCGCGGCCCCGGCATGAATGTCACTGCAGGCAATGCATCGCAGCTCTCCGACGGGGCTTCGGCCTGCGTCGTCATGGATTCGGCCCTCGCCGAAAAGCGCGGCCTCCAACCGCTCGGACGGTACATCGGGATGGCGGTCGCCGGCACCGAACCGGACGAAATGGGGATCGGCCCGGTTTTCGCGGTTCCCAAACTTCTCGACCGGTTCGGTCTCAAGATGTACGACATCGGGCTTTGGGAGCTCAACGAGGCCTTCGCGGTGCAGGTGCTCTACTGCCGCGACCGGCTCGGAATTCCCGACGAGCTGCTTAACGTCGATGGCGGCGCCATTTCCATCGGCCATCCCTATGGCATGTCAGGCGCCCGCCTTGCAGGCCATGCGCTGATAGAGGGCAAGCGGCGCGGCGCAAAATATGTGGTCGTCACCATGTGCGTGGGCGGCGGCATGGGCGCCGCGGGCCTGTTCGAAGTTCTCTGAGCCGATGAGGGCAATGCCGATACTCCTCGCCGCGCTTTTCCTCGGCGCGGCGAGCGCTTCCCCGGCGCAGGAGCTGGTCGATCTCACCGGCGAATTCTCGGATGTCCAGCGTGCCAATGCCGACCGGACGGCGGAACTGCAGGCGGCGGCGATCCGGGAGCATTTCAGGGCCCGGATCCCGGGATTTTACGATCTTTCGCGCTTCGGCGAAGACGCCTCCCGCTACGAAGCCGTTCTTTCCAAGAACATCGCCGATTTCCCGGACGTCCGCGCGCAGACCCTCGCTGCGGCCGCCCGGTTCAGGGCCATGTTCCCGAAGGCGGTGAATGACTTTGAGAAATCATTCGGCCCGCTCCCATACAACAGGCCTGTTTACCTGCTCGTAAGCCTCGGCGAATTCGATGGCGGCATGCGGACGCTCCCGCAGGGCGAGTTTCTGCTGTTCGGGGCGGACATGATCGCCAAATATCATGGCAACCACGACCTCGCCCCCTTCTTCCATCACGAGCTCTTCCACGTCTATCATGCCGGCAAATTCCAGCGGTGTGACGAACTTTGGTGCTCCTTGTGGAGCGAGGGTCTCGCGACCCATGTCGCTGCAACGCTCAATCCGGGCTCCACCGACGCCGAACTTCTGCTGACCATCCCGGAGCCGATCCGCCCCGAGATCGAGAAGGATCGCAAGCCCGCTGTCTGTGCGGTGCGGGCAAGGCTCGATTCAACTCGAAGCGAGGACATGCGCGCCCTGTTCAGCTTCGAGCGGCTCGGCGCTTCCATACCTCCACGGGCCGGCTACCTCATCGGCCAATGGGTCGCCCAAGACGTTGGAAGGACGCGCAGCCTCGAGGAGCTTGCAACGATGGGCGGCGAAAAGCTCCGCTCGGAAATCGCCGCCTCCCTGGACCGGATGGCGGACTGCAGCGCCTGAAGGTCTGACCACGGTTCGAAAATGCCTCGATGGCTGCTTGCCTTTCAGGCCCGGCCATCGCACTTTGGCGGCGAAGAGGGACTGGCGGATGAACCAGGATAAATTCTTCCTCCGCGCCAAGCGGCTTCGAACAATGGCGCGGGCTCCGGGCCCCGGCTCCCCCCTGAAATCGAGGGCTCCCTCGGCTTGACCCCGGTCGAACTCATTGCGCTTGCCGCCTCGACCAGCCTCCTTGCCGGGTGGCGCCTTTACCTCGTTACTCTAATCACCGGGCTCGGGATGAAATTTGGCTGGATTGACCTTCCCGACCAGTTGAAGATGCTCGACGTCCTCGCCAACAACTGGGTCCTGGTCATTGCGGGACTGGGTACGTTCGCGGAATTTTTCGCGGACGAAATTGCCTGGGTGGACAGTGCCTGTGACGCGATCCACAGCTTCGTCAGGCCTTTGGGCGGCGCGCTCCTCAGCCTTGCCATCGTCGATGCCGCCGACCCGGCATGGCAGATCGGGAGCTTCCTCCTGGGCGGCGGCGCTGCACTCGTCGCCCATGCCGGTAAGGCCGGGGCCCGCACCCTCGTCAACACCAGCCCCGAGCCTTTCTCCAACATCGCCGTTTCGACCGCTGAGGATGTAGCCACCGGGGGGCTGCTTGCGCTCGCCATCGCCAACCCGATCGCGGCCGCCATCATCGCCCTCGGGCTGGTCGGGCTTTCGATCTGGCTGGTAATCGCGGCGAGGCGCGCACTCCGGCGGCTGATCGATCGCCTGAACCCCCCACGCCCAGCGCCGTGAGCCGGGCGCCCGACCGGGGCCACTTCGACCCGCGCTGGACGCTCGCGATGTCCGTTGCCGCAAGTTCCTTGAGCTTCATCGACGGCTCGATCCTCAACGTCGCCCTCCCTGCCATCCGTGAAGGGACCGGCGCGGGAGCGGCCGAGGTCCAGTGGGTGGTCAACATCTACACGCTGCCGCTCGCAGCGCTCATCCTCATCGGAGGAGCCCTGGGCGACCATCATGGTCGGAGACTCTGGTTGGTCATCGGCACTTCGCTCTTCGGCGCGGGGTCGCTTGTATGCGCGCTCAGCGGTGGCCTCGAGCTGTTGCTTGCCGGGCGCGCGATCCAGGGAGTCGGCGCGGGCCTCTTGCTTCCGAACAGCCTTGCGCTGCTCAACGGCGTCTACGAAGGCGAGGCGCGCGGCCAGGCAATTGGTACCTGGGCCGCCGCAGGTGCCATCGCGGCGGCCATTGCGCCGCTTATCGGAGGCTGGCTGGTCGAGCATGTCGGCTGGCAGAGCATCTTCTACATCAACCTGCCGTTCGTCGCTGCGGCGGTGACCGTCGCTCTTACCCGGGTGAAGGAAGTGCGTGAGCCGGAAATTGCACGGCTCGATATCGCCGGGGGGCTGCTTGCAACCGCGGGGCTCGGTGCGGCGACCTATGGCCTCACCTTGTGGTCGGAAGATTTCGCACTGACTGGCGAGGCGGCCACCGGCCTCGTCGTCGGGTGCCTGCTCCTGGCCGGCTTCCTCTTCTGGGAGCGAAGGCTTGGCGACAAGGCGATGGTTCCCCTCTCCCTCTTCCAGAACCGATGTTTTTCCGCGCTGAACCTGATGACGTTCCTGCTTTACGGCGCATTCGGCGGGGCAATGCTTCTCATCCCCTATGTTCTGATAGAAGCCGGGGGATATTCCCCGATTGATGCCGGCCTTGCGCTGCTTCCGCTTTCAATTCTCCTTGGCCTCGCCTCGCCGCTCATGGGAAAGCTCGCGGTCCGGCTCGGCCCGCGGATCCCGCTCACGATCGGGCCGGTGATCGTCGGCGCCGGGCTGCTACTCGCGACGAGGATATCGCAGGACCAGGATTACTGGAGCCACGCATTCCCTGCGATATTGCTGCTGGCGATCGGGATGACTCTGGCCGTTGCTCCGCTGACGAGTACCGTTCTTGCCGCGGTCGACCGCCACCAGACGGGGATGGCCTCGGGCTTCAACAGCGCTGTAGCGCGCCTCGGCGGGCTCATCGCCATCGCTCTTCTTGGCGCAGTGCTCACGAGGACGGGTACAAAGCTCCTCGAGCCGTTCGCCATCGCCCTCTTCGTCATGGCCGTCACCGCCTCGCTCGGTGGCATTGCCTCCTTTCTCGGGCTTTCCGGGGCCTGGAGACGCAACCCTGAGGCTTCTGATTGATTTATCCATTGCCGGCCCCCTTGCGGGCCGGAAACGACAACAGGAGCTAGTTGCCATGACCGAATCCAATCGCCCGCTGGTCGAGCGCGTTGCCCGCGTACTCGCCGGGGCGGCTCACAGCAGCAATGCCGAGGGCAGCGACCCTTCGGCAGGCGAGAAAGTCGATCTGGTCTGGCCTGAGCATATCAACCAGGCGCTGGCCGTGCTTCACACAATGCGCGAACCCGACGAGGCCATGGCCGCTGCCGGTGATGCCGGGACGTGGCGAACGATGGTTGAAGCGGCCATCGCCCAGCGTATTGATCCCGCGGAGCCCCAGCTCGGCTAGGCCGGGTCGAGGAACCGGTTAATTTTATGGTAAACAGGGCCTTCCGAATCACTAGGAGGCCACCATGGATCGCGTTGCGCGAGTCTCTCTGGCACTGGCATCAACTTGCCTGCTTGGCATCAGTGCCCCCTATGCGTTGAGCCCCAGCCAGCTGACACTTCTTGATCCCTCGAGCAGGATGGCGTTCCTGTGCGGCGGGGACCAGGGCTCCTCGATGCAGGCAAGGCTCGCTGTTGCTGCAGCCTTCATCCAGGCTCAGCCGGGACCGGCGATGCCGCTCTACCAGGGGCTCGGCAAGATCAGCTTCCCGATCACCACAAAAAGCCCAGAAGCACAATCCTACTTCAACCAGGGGCTGGGCTTTGCCTATGGCTTCAACCACGCAGCCGCCATCGCTTCCTTCCGGGAGGCCCAGCGGCTCGATCCGGCCTGCGCGATGTGCTGGTGGGGCGAGGCGCTCTCCCACGGGCCAAACATCAACGCTCCCATCACGCCCGACGCCAACGGTCTCGCAGTGAAGGCCTCTGCAAGGGCGCAGGAGCTCGCCGCCGATGTAACGGCGCCGGAGCGTGCGCTGATCATGGCGCTTGCCAAGCGCTACTCGGCAGACGCCGGCGCGGATCGGACGGAGCTCGATGCCGCCTATGCGGACGCGATGCTGATGGTGGCGCGCTATTACCCACAGCACGACGACATTGCGTTGCTGGCCGCCGAGGCTGCAATGGACACGCTGCCGTGGAACTACTGGGATGCCGAGAAACGAAATCCCCAGCCGCGCCTCGGCGAAGCAATCCAGCTGGTGGAAACCGTCCTCCAGCGGAGCCCGGATCATCCCCAGGCGCCGCATCTTTACATCCACCTCATGGAAAATGGGCCCGACCCCAAGCGGGCCGAGGCAGCAGCAGACCGGCTGGCGACGCCGCTGGCGGCAACAGCTGGCCATCTCGTCCACATGCCGGCGCACATCTACTACCGCCTCGGCCGGTGGAAGGATTCGATCCGGGTCAATCTCGAGGCGGCCCGCAAGGACGAGGAGTATATCAAGGCCCATAATGACCAGGGCCTGGTGCGGTTTGGCTATGATCCGCACAACGTCCATTTCATCGTCACTTCGGCCCAGATGGGCGGTGACCTCGAAACAGCCATTCGCGAAAGCCGGAAGCTGGCGACGATAGTCGACGCGGAAACCGCGACCAAGATCGCCTGGATCCAGGCGATCCATGCCGCGCCTTATTTCGCCGCTCTTCAGTTCGCGCCCGCGGCCGAGCTATTGCAAATGCCCGCGCCTGATCCTCGCCTCGCCTACGTCGAGGGAATCCGGCATTATGCGAGGGCTGTCGCCTACGCCCAGCAGGGTAACGAGAGCGGCTATGCCCGCGAGATGCAGGAGCTGGCCCGGATCAAGGGATCAGACCGGCTGAAGCAGATGGTCGACCAGGGCGTCCCGGCGCCGGATCTCCTGGCAATCGCCGAACATGTAGCGCGCGGCCGGCACGCGTCCGCACGTGGCAGGCACGGCCAGGCCGCGAGCCATTTCGAGGCGGCGGCCGCGATCGAGGACCGGATCCCCTATATGGAACCGCCCTTCTGGTACTATCCGGTGCAGCAGTCGCTTGGGGCCGCGCTTTACCGGGCCGGACGCTACGATGACGCGCGCCAGGCCTTTACGGCGGCGCTCGCCAAATATCCTGGGAACGGCTGGGCGCTCTACGGGCTGGCCGCCACCGAGCAGAAGCTCGGCCGCCGCGCACAGGCGGCGGCGGCGACCGATGCACTCGGCCGCGCCTGGATGGGCGACCGCAAGTGGCTCAGGATGGAGCGACTCTAGCTAGGCGTTCGCGGCGATGAACTTCTCGACCACCGGGGCGATCTTCTCGCGCCACTTGCGGCCGTTGAAGATGCCATAATGGCCGACGTCCCTAGCCAGGTGGTACTGCTTCTTCGAGGCAGAAAGCCCGGTCGCAAGGTCAAGCGCCGCCTTCGTCTGGCCGATGCCGCTGATGTCGTCGCGCTCGCCCTCGATGGCCAGTAACGGCGTGTCCTTGATGGTTGCCGGTTCCACCAGCCGGCCACGGTGCGTGAACTCGCCCCTGGGCAGCAGGTGGCGCTGGAACACCACGTCGACTGTCTGCAGGTAGAATTCCGCGGTCATGTCGCAGACTGAGAGATATTCATCGTAGAAGCTGCGGGTGGCATCCGCGCTCTCGTCGTCGCCGGCCACCAGGTGCTTGAACATCTCCCAATGGCTGATGAGGTGGCTTCCAAGGTTCATGGTCATGAAGCCGGCGAGCTGGAGGAACCCCGGGTAGACCTTCCGGCCGCCGCCCGGGTAGATCATCGGCACGGTCGCGATGACGTTCTGCTGGAACCAGGCATGGGGCCGCTGGGTCGCCAGCGTATTCACCGCCGTCGGTGCCTTGCGGGTATCGACCGGTCCGCCCATCATTGTCAGCGTCCTGGGACGTGCAGGGTGACGGTCCGCGTTCATGATCGCGGTCGCGGCATATGCCGGGACCGACGGTTGGCAGACTGCCAGCATGTGGGGGCGTTTGCCTGTCTCTTCGTGGACCAGTGCGCAATATTCGACGAGATAGTCGATATAGTCGTCGAGGTCGAAGCTGCCCTCGTCGGGAGGCACCAGCTTCGCGTCGCGCCAGTCGGTTATGAAGACCTCGTGCCGGGCAAGCATCCGCTCAACGGTGCCGCGAAGGAGTGTCGCATAGTGGCCTGACATCGGCGCTACGATCAGCAGCGGCTCGCCCTGTTCGACGCCGTCCTTGCGAAAATGCTTCAGCTGGCCAAATGGCTTGCGGCCGAGGATGCGCTCGTCGACCTGCACCAGCTTCTTGCCGACCTGGACCTGTTCGATCCCGAATTCCGGCTTGCCGCGGGGCGCCGAGGCATGGGCAAAAACTTCAAGGCCCGCTGCCACCAGCGGGCCCATGGAGGCGTAGCCGAAGGGGTTGCTCGGGTTGTTGAGCCAGCCTGCTCCTAGGCCTGCGAACCTGCTCGCACCCGCCAGCAGCGAGCGCTGCACCTCGTAGGCGTCGTAAAGCATTCAGATTTTCCTGGAAAAATTGGGCATGTTCTCCACCAATGTGGAACCGGTTTCCGCTTACGGCAAGTCCAAAGGTCCCTTTATATCCTCGGCGACGCGGCAATTGAGGCAAGGCGGACACACTGCTAGGCGATGGCCATGGCCACCAGCCCCGATGAAAAGCAGAAGAAAAGCCTTGCCAACCTCGCGATGGTATGGGGCTTTGCAAAGCGTTACCCCGGACACATCACCGCCGCGTCGATCGCGCTCCTGGTATCGGCCGGGGCGACCTCGGGTGTCCCCTATTCCTTCAAGCTGATAATCGACCGGGGTTTTTCCGGCGGGGGCGACATCGCTCGCTGGTTCCAGTATCTCTTGTTCCTCGTCCTACTGATGGCGCTGGCGACCGCTGTTCGCTTCTATTTCGTCAGCTGGCTCGGCGAGCGTGTCGTTGCCGATATCCGCCTCGCGGTACACCGCAACCTGCTCCGCCTCGCTCCGGGCTTCTTCGAGGAGAACCGGCCAGCCGAGATCACCAGCCGTATCACGGTTGACACCACCATCATCGAGCAGGTGGTCGGGACCACCATCTCGGTCGCGCTTCGCAACCTGGTGATGGGCATTGCCTGCGCGATCATCCTTTTCATCCTCGCTCCCAAGCTCGCCGGGATGATGTTGCTCGGAATCCCGCTGGTCGTCGTTCCGATCACCCTGCTCGGCCGCCGCGTTCGCGCCGTCTCGAAGCGCAGCCAGGACCGCATCGCGGACGTAGGAACGGTCACTGGTGAAGTGCTCGGCGCAATGAAGATCGTCCAGGCCTTCAACCAGCAAGGCCGCGAGGCCGAGCGATTCACGGCCGCCACCGAGAGCGTGTTCAAGACGGCCAAGATCCGCATCCTCCTTCGAGCGATCATGAGCTTCATCGTCATTGCGCTGATGTTCTCGGCAATCACCCTCGTCATCTGGCAGGGCGCAATCGACGTCGCGGCCGGGCGCATCACCGGCGGCACCATTGCCGCCTTCGTCCTTTACGGGGGCCTCCTCGCCGGGGCCTTCGGGGCACTATCGGAAGTCTATGGCGACCTGCTGCGCGCCGCCGGCGCCTCGGAACGACTGGAGCAGCTGCTGAGCGCGGAACCCGAGATCAGGGCGCCTGCCGAGCCCGTCCGGCTGCCCCGGCCGGCGGAAGGACGGCTGAAGTTCGAGGATGTCACCTTCCGTTACCCGACCAGGCCCGAACTATCCGCGCTGGACAGTTTCAGCCTCGACGTAAAGCCCAACGAGCGGCTGGCCGTGGTCGGTCCCAACGGCGCGGGCAAGCCCACTATCCTCCAGCCTGCCCAGCCCCTCTATGACCCGCAGCAGGGGCGGGCCGTGCTTGACGGCGTCGATCTTCGCGAGGCCGACCCGGCGGACATCCGCGAGCGGATCGCAATGGTTCCGCAGGAGGTGGTCATCTTCGCGGCCTCGGCCCGCGACAATCTTCGCTACGGCAACTGGGATGCAAGCGAGGACGAGATCTGGGAAGCAGCGCGCGACGCCAATGCCGAGGACTTCCTGCGGGCTCTTCCCGACGGTCTCGACAGTTTCATGGGCGAAGGCGGGGCGCGCCTGTCAGGCGGCCAGCGCCAGCGGATCGCCATTGCCCGCGCGCTGCTCCGCCGTGACGCCCCTCTCCTCCTCCTCGACGAGGCGACCTCGGCGCTGGACGCCGAAAGCGAGCGGCTGGTCCAGGAGGCGCTGGCAAGGCTCATGGGCACCCGAACCACCATCGTCATTGCCCATCGGCTGGCAACGGTGCGCGCGGCAGACCGGATCATCGTCATGGACCATGGCCGGATCGTGGAGGAGGGGGACCACGCAGCGCTGACCGCGCAGGGCGGGCTGTACGCCCGGCTGGCAAGCTTGCAATTCGACGGGATCGCCGCCTAGCATCGGCCCGACGAGGCGCGAATTTTTCCCGCCTTGGATCGTCGCGAACGGCCAGTTGATGTCGTCCGCGAGAGGGGGGAAAACTTTATGCGTCTTGTTTCGGCTTGCCTGACCTGTGTCGTGCTCTCCGCGCCGGCACTTGCTGCCGATGAGCTGGCTTACGGGCCCGTCCCTGGCTGGGTCGATGCGCAGGTCCTGGCCCGGGACGCAACCAGCTCCGACACGCCTGTCGAACTGCTTCTCACCGATACGCAGTTCAAATTGGAGCCGGACAGCGTCTCGACCTATTCGCACTACGCGCTTCGCTTCAATAACGCCCAGGGACTTGCCGCCGGCAATGTCACGACGAGCTGGGACCCCGCCTTCGACACGGTGACGGTGCACAAGGTCGTAATCCGGCGGGCGAACGAGGTGATCGACGTCCTCGGCCGGGGCGAGAAGTTCAGCATCCTTCGCCGCGAGACCAATCTCGAGCAGCAGACCCTCAATGGCCAACTAACCGCGACCCTCCTGCCCGAGAACCTCCAGGCAGGAGACATCCTCGAAGTCGAGGTCACTCAGGAAAGGCGCGACCCGACCATACGCGGCCACATGGAGCTTACCAGCAACTGGGCGGTCCCGTTCCAGGTCGAGCAGGCCCGGCTGCGCCTTGTCACTCCTGCAAAGGCGCGGATCCGCCAGCGTCACGCTGACGGCCTCCCCGCCCCGACGGTCACGCGCGAAGGTGGAAAAACCGTCTCGACCTGGGCCTTCGGGAAGCTTGCGCCAGAGACACCGCCGGCCTTCGCCCCTGGCCGCTACCTGGTCGGAAAGACACTTGAAGTCAGCGATTACGGGTCATGGAGCGATGTCGCCTCGCTGTTTCTCCCGCTGTTCGAAAAAGCCGCTGAGATCCCGGCTGGAAGCGCGCTGTATGACGAGATCGCCCGCATCCGCGCGGCCAGCAACGACCCCGTCACCCAGGCCGAGCTCGCGCTCCAGCTGGTTGAGCAGAAGGTCCGCTACGTCAACCTCGCCCTTGGGGTGGGCGGGCTCGTCCCTGTGAGTGCGTCCGAGACTTGGGAACGCCGGTTCGGCGACTGCAAGGCCAAGACGGCGCTGCTCATCGGCCTGCTTCGCGAACTGGGCATCAAGGGCGTGCCGGTGCTGGTCCACACCGAGCAGGGTGACGGCCTCGATCAGCGTCTCCCGATGGTGGGCCTCTTCAACCATGTCATCGTACGGGCCGAAATCGGCGGTAATAGCTATTGGCTCGATGGCACGAGGACGGGCGACACCCGCCTTTCCAACCTCAAGGTGCCCTATTACCACTGGGGCCTGCCGGTCACCGAGCGCGCGAGCCTGGTGAGGATGGTCCCGCCCCCGCTTGGCGAGCCGAACATCGAGACCGTGATCCGGACCGATGCCAGCGGCGGCGTCGACGGGCCAGTACCGACGGTCCTCGAAATGGTCGTTCGGGGCGATCTTGCCATCGCCCAGAACCTCATCCTGTCGAGCCTCGATCCCTCGCTTCGTGACCAGGCGGTCAGAAGGCAGCTCCAAAGCAAGCTGGACCAGTTCGAAATCGAAAAGGTGAGCACCAGCTATGACCCGGAGGCGCAGCTTTATTGCCTGCGCGCCGAAGGGAACCAGAAGCTCGACCTCAACAAGGGTGTTTACTGGACCGAGGTCCCGACACTCGGCTACAAAGCCGACTTCACCCGCTCCGGTACCCGCGACCTCGACGCACCGGTGGCAATCGGTTACCCAAGCTTCAGCCGCGACGTCCAGATAATCATGCTTCCGTCGGACCGCGTCTCCAAGACCAAATTCCAGACGGATCCGGTAAGCACGACCGTCGCAGGGATGGAATATCGGCGGCTGGTCACCAACAAGGACGGCATTGTCACAATTGACAGCACGCGCCGCTCGATCAAGCCGGAGATCCCTATTGCCGAGGCACTGGCGGCGCAGGACGAGCTCCGCCGCCTGGACAAGGACAGCATCTGGATCCGGCTGAGCGATTCCGCGCCTGTCGAGGCAGCGGAGGTCAAGGAACTCATCGGCCACGAGCCCAAGAGCGCCGACGATTACTTCCGCGCTGCGATGAAGTTCCTTGCGCAGAGGGAAGGCGAAAAGGTCCTCGGAGCGCTCGACAAGACGATCGACATGGAACCGACGATGGCCGGCGCCAGAATACTCCGTGCCCAGCTTCGGATGGGCCTCGACGATTTGAAGGGTGCCGGGGAGGATGCCCGAGCGGCGCTGAAATCTGACCCGAAGAGCGTGCAGGCGCGCATCATCCTCGCGGAACAAGCGCGTCGGGATGGCAAGATCGAGGAAGCACTGGTCCAGGCGGCGGCACTTGCCGCGTTTGACAATGCATCAGCCCAGATGTCCCGGGGCGAGATCCTGCTCTCCCTCGGCCGGCCCGACGAGGCCCTCCGGGCATTCGACAAGGCGCTCGAATTTGAAAAGGACCCCATCATCCACGTCCACCGGGCGCGGGCTCTCCCGGCGTCGGACCTGGATGGCCGCAAGAGGGAAGTTGAGGCAGCGCTCAAGCTCAACCCGACCGATGCTCCCGTATTGACCCAGCTCGCGCAGGTCGCAAGCCAGGTCGGGCAGCATGAACAGGCGCTTCGACTCCTCGACCAGGCATTTCTTCGGTCGCCGGACGACATCACCATCCGTCATCGCCGGGCAATCGAGATGATGCATCTGGGCCAGGATCAGCAGGCCAACAGGGAATTTGACGCGATCGCCGAAAAGGAACTGTCGGCCGAGGAGCTCAACAATCTTTGCTGGGACAAGGCGCTCGCCAATGTCGCACTGGACCGGGCGCTCAAGGACTGCGACCGATCCCTTGCCATGGTCGACGGCCGCGCGGCCCGGGACAGCAGGGCAATGGTGCTGCTTCGCCAGTCCAAGTTCGACGAGGCCATCGCGCAGTTCGACCTTGCGCTCGAGGATGGCGCCATGGCCGCTTCCCTCTATGGCCGGTCACTGGCCTATGCGCGAAAGGGCGACCAGGCACGGTCCGATGCCGATGCGAAAGAAGCGCTGAAGCTCTCTCCCGATCTCGAGCGCTATTACAGCCAGTACGGGCTGGTACGGCAGCTGGCTCCAGCCAAATAGCATCGGGAGGGCGCCGGGCTTTGCCAGGCCGCCCGGTCAGGCGGCCAGCTCGAACGCCCCGGCGTCCCGGTCGCATGCCTCGCGCCATTGCTTGCGCCGGCGTTCCGCGACGAGATGCTGAAGGGAGTAGAAATGCTGGGCCGGATTGGCCCGAAACGCCGCGGGGAGCAGCGGGTCAGCCCGAAGCGCGGCCTCGCCCTTCGCCCAGCCGCGCGACGCGTCCCTGGCTCTCGCCCGTTCCATGGCCGGACCACCGAGCAACTTCCACGCCTTGCGTGCAAGCCTCGTCGAGCCGATCCTCGTCCAGGCGGCGTCGAGCGAATCCTGGTCTACGGAGGCCGTGGCCAGCTCCTCTGAAGATTGCCAAAGCAGCAGACGCGTTTCATCCGGCAGCGTTTGGGCCGAGCGGCGCGCCGCGTGGCACAGGCATAAGGACGTACGGAGCACATCGCCAAGCAGTCGCTCTGCCTCGCCGCGAAGAGAGGCGGTTCCTGTCAGCCGGTAAGCCGCGAAGGCAGATGCACACCTTGCTCGGGATGCCTCGCCGATGGCACGGGCAAGCCCGGCAAGCGCGGCTCTTGCTTCGCCCCGTCGGCGGCTGCTCCAGCCCCAACCTTCCGGCGATTTGTGAAGCCGGTCGATGGCCCTTGCGATGCGCATCTCGCGAAGGGCCTCGGCCAGCGCCCATTCGTGGGAGAAACTGGAATTGCTGTACATGTGGTGGAGGACGATGGCCCGCTGGCCATAATCGCCGGGCCGCCCGGCAAGCGTTCGCGCATCTTCCTCGATCTGCTCAACCAGACCCTGCTGGTGCGCGGCAATAATGTCCATCGTCCGCTTCTAGCGACCGAGCGGTTGAAAAGCTGTTACCCGAAGATGCAAAATTCGGGCGGGACGATCGGCGCCCAAATGAAAAAGGCGGCCCCCTGTCGGGGACCGCCTTTTCCGTCAGATGTTCCAGCCGAAGCCTAGAAGACCTGCATATAGGCTTCGTTTCCGACAAAGCCCATTTTCGAAACCTTGGCCTGCTTCGTCACGGCCAGGACCTCGTCGACCAGCTCATAGCGGGCCTCGGGTTCGGGTTGAAGGTGAAGCTCGGGAACCGGGTCCATCTGCTGCGTGACGTCCAGGTACTGGCGCAGCTGGGTCAGGTTGACCTGCTCGCCGTTCCACAGCACGGCGCCGGCCTGGGTAACCACGATCTTGTTCTTGATCGGGTCAATCGGCGGCGGCGGATTCTGGCTGCTGTCCTGCGGCAGGTCGAGCTTCACCGCGTGGGTCTGCGGCGGGATGGTAATGATGAACATGATGAGCAGCACCAGCATGACGTCGATAAGCGGCGTCGTGTTGATGTCCATCATAGGCTCGCCGGATTCATTCGAGCCAGTGGTTTGCATCGCCATGGTGGCTTGCTCCTTAACTTACAGCCGGGTGACCGGACCACCGGGCGGTGGCTGTGAAATGAAGCCGACGCGGGCGAAGCCTGCGCGCTGCATCGTGAAGACGGTTCCGCCGATACACTTGTACGGCGTGTTCACGTCACCGCGGATGTGCACTTCCGGCATATTGTCCTCGTTGATGTTCTCGACACCACCGACCCGCGCGATCTGCTCCTCGAGCGCCTTTACCGCCCGGTCCAGCAACTGCTCGCTGTCGACCTGGGTGAGGTTCCAATAGACTTCGCAGCCGCCATTTGGACCGGCCCGAACCGTCAGCGAGACGTTTTCAGGCTTGGTCTCCGTAGGCTCGTTGCGGACCTCCGGCAGGCTGATCGGAACCGATTGGATCACCACGGGCACCGTGATCAGGAAGATGATCAGGAGCACCAGCATAACGTCGGTCAGAGGAACGACGTTGATGTCCGACATGGTTTCGGCTTCGTCGCCTTCGGTTGAAGGTCCTGCGCTTATCCCCATGAGGCGTTTATCCTTCTTCGTTCAGTTGTCACCGGGCCGGCGGTTGTCCGCCCGGCCCGGGACAATAGGCTTAGCGAGCCGCAGTCGGTGCCGGCTTGGCGACCTGCGCAGGCTGCTTGGGAGCAGAAGATGCGATCGCCGGCTTCACCGCGCCATTCGACATGAGATAGCCATGGATGTCGTTGGTGAAGGCCGCGAGGTCTTCCTGGATCGACTTGTTGCGGCGGATCAGCCAGTTGTAGGCAAGAACCGCCGGAACGGCGACGACCAGGCCGAGGGCGGTCATGATGAGCGCCTCACCGACCGGACCGGCGACGGTCGAAATCGATGCCTGGCCCGACGCACCGATCTTGATCAGCGCGCGGTAGATGCCGATGACGGTGCCGAACAGGCCGATGAACGGCGCGGTCGAACCGACCGTGGCGAGGAAGGCCAGTCCTTCGCCGAGACGGTTGGTGATCGATCCCTGCGAGCGGGCGAGCGAGCCCGACATCCAGTCGTGCTGGTCGACCGGGTCGGTCAGCCTGCTGTGCTGCTCCTGGGCGATCAGCGCGTCTTCGACGATCGCGCGGTAGGCGCTGCGCTGCTCGAGCTTGTTGGCGGCTTCACGAAGGTTCGGAGCGTTCCAGAAGCTGGCCCGCACCTTGTTCGCCTGGCTCATGATCTTCTGCTGCTGAAGAAGCTTGGTGAACAGGATGTAGAAGCTGAACACCGACATCGCGACCAGGATGATGAAGGTAGCCCAGGAGATCAGGCCGCCTTCGTGCAGGGCCTGGAGCAGGCCGTAGGGATTTTCGCCGGCGGGGGTGGTGGGAGCTGCCATATGCTTGACTTTCCTATGTGAAATCTTTGCGTGGTAGGTTGAAGCTGAAACTTAATCCTCTGGAAGTTCCCAGCGAATCCGGGCCGTGTCCGTGCCCGTGATGGGATTTCCCGACTGGTCCTTCGCCGGCGTGTAGCGGGCTCGGCGACGGATCACGTTGCAGGTGGTGTTGTCGAGGGCGCTCGACCCCGACGACTGGGTGATCGAGCAGTCGGTCACCCGGCCCTCGGTGCTGATGGTGAGCCGCACCGCGGTCGTTCCCTGCTCTTCGTTGCGGATAGCCGACTGCGGATAGTCGTCGGTCGAGAACAGCGAAGTGAGATTTGCCCTGGCCTTCGCGGCCTGGGAGATGACCGGCTTGGGCGGCGCCGGTGGAGCCGGTGGGGCCGGGGTCGCCCGGGGCGTAATTACCGGCGGCGGTGCGACCGGTGTCGAAACGATCGGCGGCGGTGCAACATTGGTCCGCACGATTGGCGGCGGTGCAACGACCTGCGGGGGCGGCGGAACATTGGTCTGCTCCGGCGGGGGCGGCGGTTCCTCGGGCGGGGGCGGCGGTTCGTCCTCGACGTCAAACGTCTTCAGATCTTCAGCCGCTTTCTTGATGACGTTGTAAGCAAGGCCCGTCACCAGAGCATAGCCGAGGGCAATGTGGATGAGTGCCACGATGACGATTGCAGCCGTCCGGTTGGAGCTCATCTGTTTGCGATTGGCGTAAGACATTAAGCCGCAAATCTCCTCGATGGTCGGATTCCACGACCCTTCTCGGAGATGTCAAAATGACGCGACCCGAGCTGTCGTGGAACCGCCGATGTATTAACATATCATCGGCAGATACGCGCCACCCTTAATCAAGCCAAAATGGCTGCGCAATGAAATTTGTTCCGATTGCGGCAGCCGCGGCGCTGATTCATGGCGCCGGCCCGCGCCTTCCCCTACGGCAAGGGCGCGTCTCCGGCGAAGGAGGCAATTTCGACTCCAACGCCCTTCGCGTCGGGATAAATGTCGGGCTTGACGCTCCTCACCCTGAGATTCTTCACCCCGCGATAGGCCGCAACTCTTTGAAAAATGGCGTGGATCAGCGTTTCCTGGAGATTGTAGCGGCGCTCCTGCGCAATTCGCACGACCTCGCTCCGAAGATAATCATAATTCCAGGCGGATTCGTGGTCATCGTCATCGGGGGGATCGAGCTGCTCGAGCCAGATCTCTACGGTGATGAAGAGGCGCTGGGGTGCGCCCACCTCGAATTCATGAAAGCCGATATCGGTCATCACCTCGAGCGAATCGAGAAGTATCCGGCTCTGCCGGACCCTGAGATGGTCTGGGACCATCCCCTCGAGCCGGGTCGTTTCATTCATCAGCGGGACTCCAGGAACTGGACGTCGCGGTCGAGCGACATGAACCGCTGGCCCCCGTCGAGGACCAGCGTCTCGCCGGTCACCCCGGGCGAACGGATGAGATAGCGCAGCGCCGTCACCACATCGTCGGTGTCG
>JAJJPO010000107.1:0-3996 GCA_032907585.1 Sphingomonas sp.
CCGAGGCCACGCGGGACGGAAACGGGGCGTCGAGACGTCCTACCGCCCCCGAGAGATCCGACCGACCTTGGCGCCCTGGAGCGCTCACCGACGAGGTCTCGCGGGACGGAAATAGAGATCCGACCGACCCCGGCGCCGCGGAGCGTCTGGCCCGCGAACACCAGCTCCGTGGTCTTGGGGAAGTTGCGTCCCTTGATCACGACGCGGGTTCCGACCTTGCCCTTGACGGGCCAGTAGCTGCTCACGACCGGACGCTCGAGCTTCCAATGGCGCCGCGGCGGCGGCCGCATCCCCGGATGTCCTGGCGGTCCCGGCGGCGGTGCGCCCGGTCCCGGCGGTCCCGGCGGCTCCTGTCCAGGTCGAACCCGCGACCCCGACGCTGCCGGCGCCGGACCCGGATGCACGCTAGAGGGTTGGCAAGCTCAACTCGATTTGCGAGTCTGGCCCCGCCGCAAGCTGAGGTTCAGGACTGCTGACCTAAGACCTTGCGGGACCATGCGTTTCTTTCGGGGGAATTGACACCATGACGCCGTTTTCGTGCCGCTTCTGGATTGGAGCCGGAGTCGCTGCAGCGGCCGGCCTTGCAGGAGCGCAGCCGGCGTCGACCGATCCGTTGGCGCCATTGCCCGACAGACCCGCGGCAAGAGCAGAACCGGCGGCAGCGAGCCGGCCGGCCCCCGCCGCGCTCCGCGAGCGGATTGCAGCGCTCGGTCGGGCGTTCAACGGCGAGGCCGGCGTCTCGATCGTTTCGCTCCGCGATGGCTGGCAGGCAGATTACAACGCCGCCAGGCTGTTTCCGCAGCAGAGCTGCTCCAAGCTGTGGGTCGCAATTGCCGCGATGGACAGCGTCGACCGCGGCAGGGTCGATCTCGATGACCGGGTGACCGTCGGCAGGGAGGATCTTACGCTGTTCCACCAGCCGATCCGCTCCAAGGTGCTTGGTAACGGCCGCCACACGACAACTCTCGGGGCACTTCTTCACAGCGCCATTACCGAGAGCGACAACACGGCCAATGACAAGCTGATGCGCTCGATCGGCGGCCCCCAGGTCGTTCGCGACATGATTGCGGCAAAGAAGCTGGGATCGATCCGCTTTTACGATGGCGAGCGGGCACTCCAGTCGAAGATCGCCGGCCTCATCTGGAGCCAGAGCTATTCGATTGGCGATGCCTTCTACAAGGCGCGCGGCGCCCTTCCGATGTCGGTCCGGAAATCATCCTTCGAACGCTATATCGCCGACCCCTATGACGGCGCTGCGCCCCATGCCGTCGCGCTTGCGCTGGCAAGGCTGCAGCGCGGCGAGCTGCTCTCGCCGGCATCGACCCGGCGGCTCCTCAACACCATGGCATCAACCAAGACCGGCGGCCTCAGGGTCCGGGCGGCGCTGAAGCCGGGCTGGACGTGGAGCCACAAGACCGGCACCGGACAGAACTTCAGGGGCCGCGTTGGCGGGATCAACGACATCGGCATCCTTACCGCGCCGGACGGGACAAGCTACACGATGGCGATCATGACCATCCCCAACAAGTCGGACGGGGATGCACAGGAACTGATGCGCAACATCGCCCGGGCGCTCATCGCCGAACATGAAGCTGGCCGGACCCGCTGAGGCGGTCGCCGGAAGGCTTCGCTCCTGGCCCGGCATCCAGCGGGTGCCAAGCCCGCGGCTCGACCTGTTCATCCTTCGGGACTTTCTAGAGCCCGGGGAGTGCGATGCCTTCTGCGAGCTGATCGATTCCAATCGGCGCCCGTCGACCATTGCCGACGACGTCGGAATTGCCAATTTCCGGACCAGCGAGACCTGCGACCTCGACCCCGGCCTGCCGCTCGTCGCCGGGCTTCAAAAGCGCCTGTCCGAACTTACCGGCATTCCTCTCGACCGGGCCGAGCCGCTCCAGGGCCAGCGCTACGCGGTCGGCCAGGAGTTCCGTGCCCATACCGACAGCTTCAACCCCGGTAGCGCGGATTACTACATCCATACGGCGAGCGGCGGACAGCGCACCTGGACGGCCATGCTATACCTCAACCAGCCGGAAGAGGGCGGCGCGACGCGCTTCAGGCTCATCGGCAAGACCGTCCAGCCGGAAAGGGGGAAGTTGCTCTTGTGGAACAACCTCCTTGGCGACGGTGCCCCCAATCCAGCCACCTTGCACCACGGGATGAAGGTCCGCCGGGGGACCAAGTTCATCATCACCCAGTGGTACCGCGAGCTTCCCTTCCACTGAGCGAGGGACGCGCCGCCTCGAGCTCCGACGCGATCCTGTCGGCGGTCCTCAGCGAGAGCGCGAGAAGGGTAAGGGTCGGATTGGCCCATCCGGATGTCGGGAACAGAGAGCTCCCTGCTATGTGGAGATTGGCGAGGCCATGGACCCGGCCCCATCCGTCGGCCACGCCCCGGCGCGGATTGCTGGCCATCCGGGTCGTCCCGATATGATGGAAGCCACCGATCGGATGGGCGCTGATGAGCTCGTCGCAGACCCAGCGCCTGTTCGGGTTCGAAAGCCAGCTGGCCGGCTCGACCGATCCAAGCCCAAGCCGGCGCGCTTCGCGGTCGAGCGCGCTCACCAGCCCAGATACGCTTTCCACGTCGAGCGGCGAAAGCCGCCAGTCGAGCGCCACCCGGGGCATTCCGATGGCGTCCCTCTTGTCGCTGAGCAGCACCCGGCTGTCGGGATTTGGAGCCTGCTCGGCGCGAATGACCAGCGCGAGGTCAAGGCCGCCGAACCGTTTCATCATCCCCGGAAGTAGCGGGCCCGTGAGGTCCGTCTATCTTCCCACGAGCCGCTTGCTCGCCTTCCACAGCGAGCGTCCGGCACGCGTCGGCGCGGTACGATGCTTCACGTGAAGATAGGCGCGCTTGGTCAGGGGGTAGCTTCCGCCCTCCGGCTGGCGCACGGCAACGGTCAATGCCGTGTTGAGCAGCCCCTCGCAGCGCTGCAGCGATTCGGAAGGCGTGATTGCCGGGGAAACCTCGACGCCGTTGACGTGGCGCTTGGCGAAAGCTGAAAGCCACTTCCATTCTGCCCTGCCGACGACGCGGCCGCCACGTGCATGGGGATGTTCCATGAAATAGCGGCCAACCAGGTCGTGCTGGTTTCCGACACCGGCCTCCATCACCGAGTTGGATGCAAGCAGGATCCTGGGATTTTCAATGCCGCCCGCAGCGAGCAGGTAATGGCGGGCGCGAACATCGATCTTCCTTCCCGAGGGCGTCCGCACATCGAGCCGCTCCACCGATTGACGGTCACTGGAAAGCCGGATCTCCCGGACCGTGGCATGAAGCAGGAGCGTGCATTTCGGGTCGCCCTCCAGATCCCGGGACTCTCCCATGGTGAATCGATCGAACTTGGGGTCGAAGCTCCACCAGCGAACCGCCAGCTCCTCGCTGGAAAAGGCCTGCATCAGCCCCGGGTAGGGGAGCCGGCTGCTGTCGACGGCGCCAACCCCGAGGAGGTCCCGCGCCTCGGCGAGGTAGGCCCTTATCTCGTCCGGTCCGAACGGCCAGCCGCTGTCGGCGACCCAGTCACGCCGTTCAAAGTCGATCGGGTCATATTCGGCGCAGCGCCCACCCCAGATCGCCGTCGTTCCGCCGAAAAAGCGCAGCCGGCTATGCTCCAGCGCGTAATAATCCTCGCCGATCACCTCGCCCCGGTTGAAATCGGCAGTGGCGTCGTCATGGTCGAGGCCGCCGCTTTCGAGCAGGACCACGCGATGGCCGCGGGCAAGCAACCGCCGGGCGGCTGACTGGCCTGCTGCCCCCGAACCGATGATGGCGACCTCCGCCGTGACGGCCTCGGGCGCCTCGAATGCGCAGTCGATCTTCATCCGTCCCTCTGCCCAGGGCCTCCCCCATGGCTCCAACGCAACATAGGCAATTGATGATTGTTGACCAGTTCATGCCCGCCTGTCCACTGGGACAGGTCAGCTGATCGACCCGCTGCTCGCTCCCTCCTTGAGTTTCACAGGGGGCCGGAGGTGGCGCACTCCATGTTCGTC
>JAJJPO010000108.1:0-3949 GCA_032907585.1 Sphingomonas sp.
CGCGCGCTGGCCGATGGGCGGCGCACGGCAATTGCGCGGCTCGGCGAGACGGGCAAGCTCGTGGTTGTCGAGCCCCTTCACCCTCAGCTGGAAGGCAGCGACGCTCCCCTGGGAAAGCGCTGCCTTGAGCCGGTCTGGAAAATCGCCGCCGACCTCCTGCGGGCTGATGAGGTAGAGCTGGCATTGATCCGTGCGCACGGGCGGCGGAAAGCGGGTGAGATCAACATCGTCGTCGTTCATCCGCGGTGCATTAGCCCAAGGCAAGGCTTCGTCCAATGAAAGCCGCGCTTGTCATCGCTGCACCGCTCCTCGCCGCCTGCGCCTCGCTTGCCCCGGCGGCGGCGGGCCCAACCGCCGGGCTCGGCGGCACCGCCCATGTGGACGGCCTGACGGTCCGCCCGATCTTCCTGATCGAGGACAGCCGCTGTCCGACCTCGGTCCAGTGCGTCTGGGCGGGGAGGCTTCTCGTCAGGGTCGAGGTGCGAAGCCGCGATCATCTCGAGCAGCTCGACCTCGAGCTCGGCAAGAGCCAGCGGGTTTCGGGCGGGGACTTGAAGCTGGTTTCGGCCATGCCGGCGCGAAGCGAAGCCACCCCGGCAATGCCGAAGGACTATCGCTTCACCTTTGAATTCCTGCCGAGCCGCTAGGCGGCGACGGAAGCGGCGTGGATCTCGTCGATCGCGGACCCCAGCGTGCGGTCGAACTCCTCGTCGCTGTGGCCGGCACGAAGGTCGGAGAGCAAGGCCCTGCTGAAGCTGGCGATCATCCCGGGGTTCCTGGCAAGCTCGCGGCAGGCCTCCTCCCGGGTAAAGCCGCCCGAGAGGGCAACGACGCGGAGCACCTTTGGATGGTCGACCAGCGGCTGGAAGAGGCCCGGCTCCTCGGGGATGGTGAGCTTCAGCATCACCCGCTCGCCCTCGGGGAGTGCGTCGAGCTGCCCCAGTATCTCGTCGAGGAGGATGCGGTCGCAGGCATCGCGCTCGGGGCTCTTGATCGACACTTCCGGTTCGATGATCGGCATCAGCCCCTTGGCCAGGATCCGCCTCGCGACCTCGAACTGCTGGGCAACGACGGCGGCGATGCCTGCCTTGTTGGCAAGCTTGATGACCGACCTCATCTTGGTCCCGAAAATTCCCTTGGCGATGGCCCGGTCGAGCAGTTCCTCGAGGTCCGGCATCGGCTTCATGAGCTGGACGCCGTCCGCCTCGTCGGCAAGCCCCTTGTCGACCTTGAGGAAGGGAACGACGCCGCGCTTCCACAACAGCTCGGGGACCGGCTGGCCGTCGGCCTCGCCATCCATCGTCCGCTCGAACAGGATGGCGCCGATGACCTTGCCGCAGCCGAAGGAAGGCGAGGTGATGATGCGGCAGCGCATCTCGTGGATCAGGCGGAACATTTCCTCGTCGCCGGACCAGGACTGCTCGTCGACCCCATAGGCCTTGAGCGCGCCTGGCGTCGATCCGCCGCTCTGGTCGAGCGCGGCGATGAAGCCTTCGCCCTTCTCGATCTTCTCGAGCATTTCGGGGTGACGAAGCGGCGGCGTGGTGGTGACGTTCATTGCTATCCCTGCTGCAAGTTCTGCACGGCTGTCAGGGGGGCTCTAGACGCGCCCGGTCATGGGTGCAACCGGCGCTTGACCGGTCGGACGGATGGGCGCAGCCTGCCCTCACGGGATTGTCTCGCGTAGGGAGAATGAAGATGTTCATTCGAGGCGCGCTCGCCGCGGCGGCACTCATGATTGCCTGCCCGGCCGCGGCTGCGGGGATCGGCGACAATGTTGCCGACATCCAGTTCACCACCGTCTTTGGCAAGGAGATGAAACTCGGCGACCTTCGCGGCGAGGTGGTGGTGCTGACCTACTGGATGACCGATTGCAAGGTCTGCGAGGACCAGCTCGACCTTCTTGACCATTATTATCGCGCGAGGCGCAACGTCGGCCTGAGGGTCATGGCGATATCACCGGAGCTGCTCAGCGGCCGGCAGATCCGCGACGAGTTCGACGAGAGGATGATCCATCCGCTCACGAGCGTTCGCGGCGACCTCGGGCCGCGCAACGGTGTTCCGACGACCTACATCATCGACCGCTCCGGAAAGCTCCAATATGCCGCGGCGGGAGCTTTGGGGCTCGAAGAGCTCAACCGGATCCTGGTGCCGCTTCTGAAGGAGCCCCAGCCCTAGGCCGTCAGCGCGGCAACGCCGGGGAGCTGCTTTCCTTCCATCCACTCGAGGAAGGCGCCGCCGGCCGTCGAGACGAAGCTGAAGTCGCCCGCAACGCCGGCCTGGTTCAATGCCGCCACCGTGTCGCCTCCGCCCGCAACCGAGACGAGGCTTCCGTCCTGCGTCAGTGCGGCTGCCGTTTGGGCAAGAGCGACCGTGGCCGCCTCGAACGGCGGGGTCTCGAACGCGCCGAGCGGGCCGTTCCATACCAGTGTCCGGCAGGTCTTGAGCACGTCGGCGAGGGCCTCGATTGCAGCCGGCCCGACGTCGAGGATCATTTCCTCTTCGCCCACCTCGTGGACGTTGCAGGTGCGAAGGCTGGGCGGGTTGGGTGCAAATTCCCTCGCAACCACCACGTCATAGGGAAGGTGGATGGTGCATCCGGCAGCGTCCGCGCGCTCGAAGATGCTTTCCGCCTCGCCGACCAGCTCATGCTCGGCGAGCGACTTTCCAATCGAGACGCCGCGCGCTGCAAGGAAGGTGTTGGCCATGCCGCCGCCGATGATCAGGTGATCGACCTTGTCGACGAGGTTGCCGAGCACCGCGAGCTTGGTCGAGACCTTGGCGCCGCCGACTACCGCGGCGACGGGCCTCTCGGGGCTTCCCAGCGCCTTTTCGAGCGCCGCCAGCTCCGCCTCCATTGCCCGGCCGGCATAGGCCGGAAGCAGGTGAGCGATCCCCTCGGTCGATGCATGGGCGCGGTGTGACACCGAAAATGCATCGTTGACATAATAGTCGCCGAGCGCCGCCATGCCCTTGGCAAGCTCCGGATCATTCCTCTCCTCGCCGGCGTGAAAGCGGGTGTTCTCGAGGATGCCGATCGCTCCGGGGAGCATGATCGATACTGCCCTCGCCGCCTCTTCTCCCTGGCAGTCCTCGATGAACCTCACCGACCTTCCGGTCAGCTCGGCAAGCGGCTTTACCAGAAGCGCGGTCGACATGTCGGGACGACTGGCGCCCCTGGGTCGGCCGAAATGGGAGAGAAGGAGAACCTTGGCGCCCCGGTCGCTCAGCTCGGCGATGGTCGGGACAGCCGCGCGAAGCCGGGTATCGTCGCTGATCTCGCCGGCCTGCATCGGGACATTGAGGTCGACCCGGACCAGGACCCGCTTGCCCATGAGGTCGGCGGGAAGCTGGTCGAGGGTCCTGAAGCCCGCCTCCATGGCGTCAGATGAGCCTTGCGATGGCGCCGGCCGTGTCGACCATGCGATTGGAGAAGCCCCATTCATTGTCGTACCAGCTGACGACACGGACCAGCCGGCCCTCGATCACCGCGGTCTCGAGGCTGTCGACCGTCGAGCTCGCCGGGTTGTGGTTGAGGTCGATGGAGACGAGCGGCTCGTCGGTATAGTCGAGGATGCCGGCCAGCGGACCATTTTCCGAGGCCGCCTTCAACGCGGCATTGATCTCTTCCTTCGACGTTTCGCGGCCCGGGGTGAAGGTCAGGTCGACGAGGCTGACGTTGGGCGTTGGGACCCGGACCGCCGAGCCGTCCAGCTTGCCCTTGAGCTCGGGGAGGACCTCGCCAACGGCGCGCGCGGCGCCGGTCGTCGTCGGGATGATCGACATCCCAGCGGCGCGCGCCCGCCGCATGTCGGAATGGATCTGGTCGAGGATCTTCTGGTCGTTGGTATAGGCGTGGATGGTGGTCATCAGGCCGCGCTCGATGCCGACCAGGTCGTTGAGCACCTTGGCGACCGGCGCCAGGCAATTGGTGGTGCAGCTGGCGTTC
>JAJJPO010000109.1:0-3909 GCA_032907585.1 Sphingomonas sp.
GGGCGCTCTGAGGTGGGACCGTCGGGCGTGGCGGCGGCCGCGGCGCTGGTCGGGCGGACCACGGTCTTCGGTACCGGTGCCGCAATCTACCAGAATGCGACGGGTTCGGTGGTCACGCTCGACAACAGCGGCAGCATCGACATCGCCGCGGTTGCGAACGCCACGGGCGCCACTGCCGCGAACGCAGGCGCGCTTGCCTTCGGAGTGAGCCAGCACGCCAATGGCGGCACGGCCAACTTCATCAACAGCGGTAGCTTTGCAGTAGCAGCCTCGGCCAACGCCGTTGCAACGACCAGTGCAGGCGCAAGCGCGCTCGCGCTGGGCGTATTCCAGCCGGTCGAAGGCGGGACGGTGGTGTTCGACAACAGCGGAAGCTTCAGCGTGAACGCTGCCGCGGTTGCAAGCGCGACGTCCGGCAGTGCTTTCGCAGGCGCAGCTGGCTACCTGGCGCTGGACACTGCCGGGTTCGGCCTCGATGTCACCAACAGCGGTGATTTCACGGTCAACGCCACGGCGTCGGCACCCAACACCGCGTTCGCAGCCGCGATCGGCATCGCCGCCGGAAGCCTCGCGGGCACCGGCACGCTGACCGGCACGATCGACAACTCGGGCAGCCTCAATGTTGCCGCCGCTGCGAACGGGACCACCAGTTCCGCCCTCGCGGTCGGCATCGGCATGTACTCGGGCCTCAACACCACGACCGTGACCAACAGCGGCTCGATCAACGTCGATGCGGTCACCAACGGTGGCTCGGCTACGGCAATCGGCGTCGCCGTGCTCGGCAGCGGTGCTGTCGTCCCGGCCGGGGAAGTGTTCACCTTCGACAATTCGGGCGACATCATCGTCCGGGTGAGCACCGACGGTGGAGCAACCTTCCAGCGTGGTCTTGCGATCGACGTCGAAAGCGCGCCCAACGCGGCCGTGATCAACCTGCTCGGCGGCGGCAGCATCTACGGCAACATTGCCGTCGAGGCTGACGATGTGATCAACGTCGACAATGGAATGACGGTGTTCGACGGCATCATCGATCCGGAGTTCCTGCCGGTCGGCGGTGTAACGGCTGCCGATCTCGACAGCGGCCTGTTCGGAGAGGCAACGCTCAACGTCACGAGCGATGGCAACCTCTACCTGGCGGATCCGCGGATTACCGGCGACCCGACCATGTATGACGGTCCGTCCTACGTGTTCGTGGACACCTACAACCAGGCTGCCGGCGGGACGCTTACCTACCAGCTCCAGCCCGCGGCGGGCGGCGATCAGCCGGTCGGCACCTATCCGCAGATCTTCGCCAACACGGCGAATATCGACGGCAACCTGGTCGCGGACTTCGCTCCGGCGAACGGCCTGTTCGCTGACGAATATTTCTGGGACAATGTCATCGACGCGGTGACGCTCAACGGAACGTTCGACAGCTGCTCGATCGGCGGAGGGTTCGCAGTCAGCCCGCTGCTCGACTTCGGGTGCATCTATGATGCGAACAATAATGTCGATCTCGGCCTCGAGCGCATCGCGTTCAACGATCTCGGCGGCCTAACCGACAACCAGCTGGCGGTCGCGACGGCCCTCGAGAACGTCTATGACGTGACCCTCACCGGTCCGTTCGGAGACCTGGTGGCCGAGCTGTTCACGCTCGACGAGGCAAGCCTCATCGACTCGTTCGACCAGCTGAGCGGCGTCGAATATCCGAACTATCTGCACTCGGTCCGCAACTCGCAGTTCGTCCTCAACACCTTCGTCAATGACCAGCTCGACTGCGCCATCGACGTTCGCGGTGTCGACAACTGCCGCGATCCCTATACCGGCGGGCGCGTGTGGATGATGGGCCAGTACGGCTGGAACGATCTCGACAGCAACGGCAATGCCATCGGCTATGATGGCAACCATTGGGCCGGGACCCTGGGCGGCGAATATCGCTTCGGCAACTTCGCCCTCGGTGCCTTCGTTGGCTACCGCAACGGCGACATCGACTATCCGGATGCCCTCGTGGGCAGCAAGGCGGAAGCCAGCGGATGGCACGTCGGCCTGACGGCAAGCTATGATGTCGGAAGCTTCTATGTCCGCGGCATCGGCAGCTACTCCAAGCTCGACGGCGACATGGAGCGGGATATCTCGATCGGCACGATCAGCGACACGCTGAATGGCGATCCCGACATCAACATGTGGTCGCTCTACGGCGAAGCCGGTGCGCGCTTCGACATGGGCGGCTCCTGGATCACGCCATATGTCGCGATCGACCACACCAGCATGAAGCTGAAGTCGTTCACCGAATCCGGCGCGTCGGGTGCAATCCTCGACTTCGCCAGCCAGACCGAAAGCCAGACCTCGGGCGTCATCGGCGTCAAGTGGACCGGCAACATGGGTGGCATCATCCCCGAAGCGAAGATCGCCTATCGCCATAACTTCGGTGATGACATCGGCGTCGACACCCGCTTCGGGCTCGCCACTGGCAGCGACTTCCGCAAGGAAGAGGAGCGCAAGGAAGGCGCGATCCTCGCCGGGCTGAGCCTGGCCGGGACGCTCGGATCCAACGTGACGGGTCGGATTGGCTACCTTGGCCAGTTCAACTCCGAGTATAAGGATCACGCGGTTTACGGATCGCTGGCCCTGGCGTTCGGTAGGGCTCGGCAGCCTCCTGCTGGTCGCCCTCCGCCCCCGTCACGCCCGCGGAGAGTGCGACGAGGCGCCGCAGCATGTCCACGAACAGGCCGGAAAGGGGAAGGCTCGACCAGTCGGCGTTGGCCGTCACGTGGAACAGCACGATGCGCCCGGCACCGCGCCCGGATGGTTCGGTGATCCTGGCGACTGACACATGTCCGCCGCCGCCCCCGCCGCCGCCGCCGCCGCCGCCGCCGCCGGAGCCGGAGCGCGGCTAAGCAGGGCGCCAGTCGGACCGGGAACCCCAGCTGGGCTGACCGGTCCGGACGGCCAAGGGAGAATGGAAGAAGAGGGGAGCAATTCCCTCTTCTTTCTTTTTGGGGATAAATGCGGCCGTACCGGCCTGAACCCTTTTTTTCTCGACACTTCGGGGTAAAAGAATCGACATGACCGAAACCAAGACCAGCAGCACGCCAAAGGCCGCATCAAAGGGAGGCGCCGAGCGCGCCGCGAACAATTCTCGCCGGCCGATCGCGGCTGGAAAAGGCAAGCCCGTGCAACGGGCTCCGCACCGGGGCAATGTCGACGACGCCATCAACAAGGCGCTCAAGGGCCGGGTAAACGTCACTCCGGTGAAGGCGGTGGAGATGGCGGGCCAGCTCTACGCCCGAGGCCAGTTCGCAGAAGCCGCTCGTGTCTGTCAGCAGATCATAGATTCGCGGCCGGGCCTTGCCGATCCGCATAACATCCTTGGCGTAACCCTCGCTGCCATGGGCCGGACCGAGCCGGTAATTGCTGCGCTGAAGCGGGCGGTCAAGATCAATCCCCAGGCGTCGAGCTATCACGCAAATCTCGGCGAAGTGCTGCGCCAGGCAGGGAAGACCGACGAGGCACGGGAGGCCCTCCAGGCTGCTCTTCGCCTCGACGGCAACAACGCGCAGGCTCTCAATAATCTCGGCATCATCCGCTACGAACAGCGCAAGTATGAGGAAGCGGTCGAGCTCTACCGGAGCGCGCTGAAGAACCGGCCGAACATGGCCGAGGCGCTCAACACCCTCGGCAAGGCCTTGCGGATGACCGGCGACATCGACGGCGCGATCCAGGCCTACCAGGAGGCACTGACGATCCGCGAACATTATCCGGAAGCCTATAATAATGTTGGAACCCTGCTGCAGCAGGACCGGAAGTTCGAGGAAGCCGAGCACGCGCTGAAGAAGGCGATCCAGCAGAACCCCCGCTATGTCGAGGCTCATAATAACCTGGCGCAGCTTTACTCGGGCCAGAAGAAGGAAGTGGACGCACTTCGCATCCTCG
>JAJJPO010000110.1:0-3828 GCA_032907585.1 Sphingomonas sp.
CTCGCCGAACAGGGCGACGATCGAGTGGAGCGGCCTTACCCAGCGCATCGATGCAGCGGAGCTGGACGCTTTTCCCCACCGCATTGACTTTGGCCAGGGAAAATCCCGGACAATTGCAGCGATGATATCGGCGAGAAGTTGGGGGGTCGGGCGGCCGGGCCGCTCGATCGTGGCGAACCAGGTGCCGTCCCGGTCTTCCAGCTGGTCCTGCGTAAGCCCGGTCTTGCGCAGGAAGCCCTCGAGCGCCTGGGGCGGGGCCGAGGTCCTGGGGCCCTTCAGCTCCTCGCTCGAGGCGCTCGTGGCGGCCGGGATCGAGCGCGCGATGAGCGCCAGGCGTCGCGGCGTGGAATAGGTGCTGATCCCTTCGTGGGCCAGAGAGACTGCCGACAGCTGCTCGGCAAACAGGCGTGCAAGATCATTGCGGGCCCGGGCCTGCATTCGCGCGGGGATTTCCTCGCTCATCAGCTCGAGGAGGAAGTCGGCGCTGCCAGGTGCGGAAGCTGTAGGGCTCATGCCTCGTACCCCATGTGCGCCATCCACGCGGCGCAGGCGCCTTTCGCGAGGTCACGGACCCGGCCGATATAGGCCTGTCGCTCGGTGACCGAGATCACCCCCCTCGCCTGGAGCGTGTTAAAGACGTGGCTCGCCTTTATCGCCTGTTCGTAGGCCGCGATGGGGAGTCCTGCCCCAAGGCTGTTCTGGCACTCGGCCTCGGCCTTGCGAAACAGGTCGAACAGGGCATCGGTATCAGCCACCTCGAAGTGCCACTTCGACATTTGCCGCTCGTTTTCGAGGAAGACGTCGCCATAGGTGACGCCTTCATTGTTGAAGGCCAGGGCAAACACGTTGTCGACGCCCTGGATGTACATCGCCAGCCGCTCGAGCCCGTAGGTGAGCTCGCCGGACACCGGCCGGCAGTCAAACCCGCCGACCTGCTGGAAATAGGTGAACTGGGTCACCTCCATCCCGTCGCACCACACTTCCCAGCCAAGCCCCCAGGCGCCGAGCGTGGGCGATTCCCAGTCATCCTCGACGAACCTTATGTCATGGCGCAGCGGGTCGATGCCGATCGCGTCGAGCGAGCCTAGGTAGAGCTGCTGCAGCTTCTCCGGGCTCGGCTTGAGCATCACCTGGTACTGGTAATAGTGGCCCAGCCGGTTGGGGTTCTCGCCGTAGCGCCCGTCGGTGGGGCGCCGGCATGGCTGGACATAGGCTGCTTTCCACGGGTCAGGCCCGAGCGCCCTTAAAACCGTCGCTGGGTGGAATGTCCCCGCGCCCATCTCCAGGTCATAGGGCTGCAGGATGACGCAGCCCTGGTCGCTCCAGTAGCGGTGCAGGGTCAGGATCAGGTCCTGGAAGCTGAGGCTCAAGGTGGCAATTCCCGTATCGATGCAATCCCGGGCGGCTTTGGCGCATCGATTGAGCCTCGGCAAGTGGACGCGCGCCATTCAAGTCCCTACCTTTTGCGGCAACCAAAGCCAGGAGCTGGACTGAACATGAGCCTGTTGAAAAGATTCGGCCGTCGTCTTGCAGCCGTCGTTGCCATTGCAGCAACCGCCTGCGGCGTCGCCCCTGCGGTAGAGCCGACGGTTCCAAGCCCGGCATTGTGGAAGGTCGCCGACCACGACACGACCGTCTACCTGTTCGGGACCATCCACCTCCTCCCCAAGGATACCCAGTGGCGGAGCGAACTGTTCGACAGCGCCGCCGCCAGCGCCGACACGCTGGTCGTGGAAACGATCATCGACGAGGATAATCCGCACGCGACAATCGGGGAGCTCTTCAAGCTGGCGGTGTCCGAGGGCCTTCCCCCGATCGCCGAGCGGGTTCCGCCCGAAAAGCGCGACGCGCTGGCGACGGCAATCCGCAAGTCCGGGATCCCTGCACAGGTCTATGACAGGACGGAGACCTGGGCCGCTGGCTTCCTACTGCTCGGCGGCCAGTTCAAGGACCTCGGCCTCGATCCCGGGTCGGGTGTCGAGACAGCGCTGAAGAAGCAGTTCAAGGATGGCGGAAAGGCGATCGGACAGCTCGAGACCAACGCCGAGCAGCTTGGATTCTTCGACCGGCTTTCCGAGGAAGCGCAGCGCAAGTTCCTGGTCGACGTGCTGGATGATCCTGCAAGCATGAAGGAACAGTTCAGCGGCATGCTCGACGCGTGGAGCCGGGGGGACGTCAAGGCGATCGGCGAGAGCTTCAATCGCGACATGGCCGATGCTGCCGAACTCAAGAACGCGCTTATTGACCAGCGCAACGCCAATTGGGCAAAATGGGTGAGATCGAGGCTCGACCAGCCCGGGACGGTGCTCGTCGCGGTCGGTGCCGGCCATCTCGCAGGCGATGATTCGGTACTTGCAAAACTCGAAAGAGACGGGGTCCGGGTGACCCGCATCCAATAGGCGACGTGAAGTTCCTCAACTCGTCGCAAATGGTTGAATTTTCACCAAGAGTTTGTTGACCATTAACCTTTTGTAGCTGACCATGACCTCCTTAACCGGCGGGGGGTCGCCAGTGACACAGAATATGGTTGCAAGCGGGCGTTCGACGCCCTTCGGGAAAATGATCAGGGCCGGCACGGCGGCGCTGGCAGCGCTGCTCGCGGCAACGCCAGCCGCCCAGGCGGCGCCGATGCCTCTCATTCCTGCGCCGTCCATTGTCCGGGCCTCACCCGCACTCTGGGCGATCCGCGATGCCGATACGACGATCTACCTGTTCGGCACTTTTCACAGTCTCGACGGCCGCACGGTCTGGTTCGACAACGAGGTCCGCCAGGCATTCAATTCCTCCGGCGAGCTGGTCCTTGAAACGGTGATCCCCGCGGACATGTCGGCGGCACGCGAACATGTGACCGAAGCTCCTAGCGAGCCAGGCGGGAAGCGGCGGCTGAAGCCCTTCATTGCCCAGACGCAGGCAGTGGTCAGCCAGTCGAACGCGATGGGAATGTCGGTTGATAATGGAGCCGACATGGTCCTTCGCCGGGTCGCGGAGGACATTGGCAAGCCCGTGAGCGGCCTCGAGCGTTTCGAAGACCAGCTGAAGACCCTCTCGAGCATCCCGACGCCCCCGCCCGCGGCGGCGGCTGCCGCCCCGGCACCCAATACGCCGGTGACGGTGACGCTGAACGACCTGCTCGCGGCATGGACCCAGGGCGATACTGGCGCCTTCTCCTCGATGCTGCAGGGCTTCGAAGCAAAATCGCCCGTCGCCTACCGCATGCTGATCACCGATCGCAATGCTCGCTGGGGCCAGTGGATCGCCGACAGGCTTGCCCGCCCTGGTACGGTGTTCGTCGCGGTTGGCTCGGGCCATCTTGCCGGCAAGGACAGCGTCCAGGCCTGGCTCGCTGCCGGCGGCATCTCGGCGACCCGGGTCGCCTAGGGCGGCCCGAGGCGCCCGCAACTTGCCAACTGCCGGGCGTGCCACTATAGGCGCGCGCTTGCCCACCCATGGTCATCCCTGGAGGCGTGGCGGGGCATTAAACCTAGAAGGAATTGCGAAATGAGCGAACAGCTGACGCTGCCCGCCGTAGCGCGCGAACGGGCTGGCAAGGGAGCCTCCCGTGCACTGCGCCGCGAAGGCCGGGTCCCCGCCGTGGTATATGGCGACCGCAAGGAACCGATTTCGGTTCACGTCGAGGAGAAGCTCCTCGTCAAGATGCTGAACACCGGCCTTTTCATGAACTCGGTCGTGATGGTCGAGGTCGATGGCAAGGCAAACCGCACCCTGCCCAAGGACGTCCAGTTCCGCCCGGTCAGCAGCCGGCCGGTCCATGTAGACTTCCTGCGCATCGGCGCGCACAGCAAGGTCAACGTCAACATCCCGGTCCAC
>JAJJPO010000111.1:0-3751 GCA_032907585.1 Sphingomonas sp.
GACCCGGTCTTCGCCGAGGCGGCCCGGGCGCTGGTCCTCGAGATGGCGAGCCGAAACATCGACCTCGTCTATGGCGGCGGCCGGCTCGGACTGATGGGACTCATCGCCGACACGATGCTCGAGGCCGGAGGCAGGGTTTACGGGGTAATTCCCCAGACGCTCGTCGACCACGAGGTCGCTCACCGCGGCTGCACCGAGCTCTACACGGTCGCCAACATGCACGAGCGCAAGGCGAAGATGACCGAGCTGTGCGACGGCTTCGTCGCGCTTCCCGGAGGGATCGGGACCCTGGACGAGCTGTTCGAAGCCTGGACCTGGAACGCGCTCGGCTATACCAGGTCCGCGACAACGGCTTTCTGAGCGAGGCCCGCCGTCTCCAGCTGCTCAAGGCCGATACGCCAGGCCAGGCACTGGATCTACTGGACGCCGCGGCGAAAAGCGCGGAACAAGGCGTCACCTGGTAAATCGCGCTCGGGGGAGGGGTCGCGTATCATGAATCAATATCTGCTTGGGCTTGCCGGCATCGCCGCGATCATCCTGATCGCGATTGCCTTTTCCTCGAACCGGAAGGCAATCAACCTGCGCGTCGTCGGCGCTGCCTTCGCGCTGCAGGCCGCGCTCGCCTTCCTGGTGCTGAAAACCCCCTGGGGGCGCTCGGCAATCAAGGCGATGTCGGACGGAGTTGCCGAGCTTCTCGGCTATGCGACCAAGGGAACCGAGTTCCTCTTCGGGCCGAGTGCCACGAACCCGCTCGCCAACACCTTTGCGATTGCCGCGCTACCGGTCATCATCTTCTTCGCCAGCCTCGTTGCAATCCTCTACCATCTCGGGGTCATGCAGCGGGTCGTGAGATGGGTCGGCGGCGCGATCGGCTGGGTGACCGGGGTCAGCCGCGTCGAATCGCTTGGTGCTGCCGCCAATATCTTCGTCGGCCAGTCGGAGAGCCCGCTGGTCGTTCGTCCCTATCTCGCAGCGCTTGCGCCCTCGCACCTGTTCACGCTGATGAGCGTTGGCATGGCAGGCGTCGCCGGGACGATCCTCGCCGCCTATGCCGGGCTTCTTGGCGAAAGCTATCTTCCCTACCTCCTCGCCGCCGCGTTCATGTCTGCGCCGGGCGGCATATTGATGGCCAAGCTGATCATGCCCGACGAGCCGCCGGGAGCGGGCGAGCTGAAGCTGGAAGGCGCCCTTGCCGGCGCCCCCGAAGACGAGATCGAGGTCCATACTTTCGAAGAGGGCGAACGACCGGCCAATATCATCATGGCCGCGGCGCAGGGTGCCCAGACTGGCGTCAAGCTGGCAGTCGCTGTCGGCGCCATGGTGCTCGCCTTCGTTGCGCTGGTGGCGCTCGCCAACGGGATCCTGGGCGGGATCGGTGGCTGGTTCGGCCGTCCCGACCTCTCCTTCCAGCAGATCGTCGGCGCCATTTTTTCGCCGGTAATGTATCTCATCGGCGTTCCCTGGAGCGAGGCCGGCGTCGCCGGCGGGCTGTTCGGTACCAAGATCGTTCTCAACGAGTTCGTCGCCTTCATCGACCTTGGCAATGCCGCCGGACCAGCTGCAGCGCTCAGCGAACGCAGCCGCGCGATCGTGACATTTGCGCTCTGCGGTTTTGCCAATTTCTCGTCGATCGCCATCCAGATGGCCGTGACCGGCAATCTCGCGCCCAACCAGCGGCCGATGATCGCGAAGCTGGGACTTCGCGCGCTGCTCGCCGGTTCGCTTGCCAACCTGATGAGCGCCGCGCTCGCCGGGCTGATGATCGCCTGATTTTTTTGCTAAGAGCCTGATATGACCGACGTAATCACCAGCGACAACATCGCCTCCGTCTCGCTCGCCGAGGCCGACCGTGACCCCGGCGATTTTGCGGAGCGGCTCGGAAAGAGCTTCGTGGAATATGGGTTTGCCATCGTCCGCGACCATGGCATCCCGGCCGACCTCATCGCGCGGGCGGAAGAGAAGGCGAAGGAATTCTTCGCCCTGCCGGAGGCGACCAAGCGCAAATATCTGATCGAGGGAGGCGGCGGTGCGCGCGGCTACACCCCGTTCGGGGTCGAAACCGCCAAGGGCTTCACCGCTCATGACCTGAAGGAGTTCTGGCACGTCGGCCGCGAGCTTCCCGAAGGACACGAGTATCGCTCGGTGATGGCTGACAATGTCTGGCCGTCCGAGATTGAAGGCTTCCGCGAGACTTTTCTCGAGCTTTATTCCGCATTTGATGCCGCGGGCCTCAAGGTCCTTCGGGCGATCGCCCGTTTTTTGAAGGTCGACGAGGAATATTTCACTGACACGGTGCGTGACGGCAACTCGGTGATGCGGCTCCTTCACTATCCGGCACAGCCGGAGCCGACCGGCGAACATATCCGTGCTGCTGCTCACGAGGACATCAACACGATCACGCTTCTCCTCGGGGCGGAAGAAGCCGGGCTGGAGCTCAGGACGAAGGACGGACGCTGGATCCCGGTTCTACCCAAGGCTGGCGAACTTGTGATCAATATCGGTGACATGCTGCAGCGGCTGACGAACGGGGTGCTTCGCTCGACCAGCCACCGGGTCGTCAACCCGGCGCCCGAGCGGGCGAGCCATGCGCGCTACTCGATGCCTTTCTTCCTCCATTTCCGCCCCGATTTCATGATCGAGGCGCTACCTGGAACCGTGCCGGCGGGAGAGGAGCCAAAATGGCCGCCGATCAGCAGCCATGACTATCTCCAGGAGCGCCTGAGAGAGATAAAGCTGAAGTAGCGGCAGGCTTTTACAGCCTGGCCGTCGATCGAAGCTCGACGGTCGCAGACCGGCCTGGTCAGGCCGTTGGCACGATCTCCATGATGATGTCGCCGGCCTCGAGGTGCTCGACCTGGGGGCGCCAGAATCCATAGGGCTGGCCGCCGCGGATGATCCGGAGGCCGAGGCCCTCGGTGAGGTCCTTAAGGGACCGGCCGATTTCTTCCGGAAGCACTTCGCGTTCTACCAGCCGGACCCGCCCCTTCGCCGTTGCCAGATCGGCCAGATAGTCGGCGATGTGGTGGCCGGCCTGGGTCGTGGCGAGCAGCAGGCCTGCAAAGTTCAGCGGGTTGACCACCACGTCGGCCCCCGCGCGGCGCGCCGGCACTTCGTTGTCCTGCTGGTTGACGGCAAGGCTGATCCTGACGTCCGGCGCGAGGTGGCGGACCGTGAGGCAGACGAGGATCGACGTATCGTCCCGGCCGGCCGAGATGATGACCAGCCTGGCGCGCTCGATATGGACTGCGCGCAGCGTCGCGTCCTGGGTCGCGTCGGCCTTGAGGATGGTGCAGCCCATGGCCTTGGCGAGCATCAGCCGGTCCTCGCTGACATCGATGACGACGATGATCTCGGGCTCGACGCCGCGGTTCACCATCTCCTCGACTGCGCGGCTGTTCTTGGTTCCGTAGCCGACGATGACGATATGGTCGCGCAGCGTGCGCTGGATACGCTTCATGATGAACCTTTCCCAGGTGCGCCTGGCAACGAACAGATAGGCCGATCCGATGAAGACCAGCAGGAAAATGATGCGGATCGGGGTGACCACCAGCGCGTCGAACAGGCGGGTCCGCTCGGTGACCGGGACGATGTCGCCATAGCCCGTGGTGGTCGCGCTGATCATGGTGAAATAGATGACGTCGGTCAGGCTGACGACCCCGTCGTGATTGTCCCTCAGCCCGTCGCGCTCGATCCAGTGGAACAGGACGAGGACAAAGAGCAGGGTCACCACGGCGGCAATCCGCCAGCCGAG
>JAJJPO010000112.1:0-16455 GCA_032907585.1 Sphingomonas sp.
CGATCGATTCCATGGTGGCGCAACTCGCGAATGCGGCGGCCGGTTCAAGCGCGCTCGGTGTCTCGAACCCAGGGGCCTTTTTCGACTTTCTGGTCCACGCCGCCTTCTTTCTTGCGCCCGAGCAGCTTGTTCAGGTCCGGGGATATGTCCAGGCGCGTTCCGGGCGACAGTTAGGGACGCTTGACCAGCTGTCTTAAGCGCTCGCGATCGGCCTCGGCTTCGGCAAGCGCGACCTTCATCTCGCCAAGCTCGATCGAGCGGCTGACCACCCTGGCGTCGAGATTGGCATTGTCGGCGCGCAGCTGCCTCACCGAGCGGGCCTTCTCTATCCGCTGGCGGATGCGCGCGGCGAGGACCTCGAAATGGAAGGGCTTGGCGACCACGTCGTCCGCGCCCGCGGCAAAGCCATCGACCGCGCCCGGGCGGTCGGTCCGACCGGTGATGAGGACGACCGGCGTATCCTTCAGCATGACATCGTCGCGGATCCGGCGGGTCAGCTCCAGCCCGCTGACCGGTGCCATCCGAAGCTCGGCGAGGATGAGATCGACGGGTGCTCGGAGCATTTCCGCGAGGGCGGTTCCGCCATGCTCGCAGCCGATCACCCGGTAGCCCGCTTCACCGAGCCGCTTGGCCAGCGCCTGGAGGCCGCCACGGTTGGGCTCGATGATGAGCAGCCGGGCGGGGCCGTCGCCATGGTTGGAAAGAGGGGCTTCTGGAACGCTCATCCACGCAATCATGAACAAAAAGGGTTAACGAAGCTTCTTAGGATTCCAGTTCGACGTCCCAGTAGAGATAATCACGCCAGCTCTGGTGGAGATAATTTGGCGGGAAGCTCTTGCCATGGTCCTGGAGCTGCCAGCTGGTCGGCCGGATCGGGCCGCGCTCGAGGTGCATGCCCGCCTGGCGCGGCGTCCGCCCGCCCTTGCGAAGGTTGCAGGGCGCGCAGGCAGTCGCGACATTCTCCCAGCTGGTCTTCCCGCCCTGCGAGCGCGGGACGACATGGTCGAAGGTAAGCTCGCGGGGAGAGCCGCAATAGACGCAGCGGAAGCGGTCGCGGAGGAACAGGTTGAACCTGGTGAAGGCCGGATATTCGTTGGGGCGCACATATTGGCGAAGCGCGATCACCGATGGGAGCTTCAGCGACGCCGAGGGACTGTGCACCTCCCGGTCATAATGGGCGACGACATCGACCCGTTCGAGGAACATCGCCTTGATCGCGGTCTGCCACGGCCACAGCGACAGCGGGTAATAGCTTAGCGGCGTATAGTCGGCGTTGAGCACCAGCGCGGGACAATTGTCCGGATGGCGAAGTAGATCGACCTGGTTCACAAGACAGCGCTTTCCATGCGTTCGTCGGACTCCCTTTCGGGCCTTCGAACAGCGCCAGTCTCCGGCCTCGTCGCACCAGCCCGCCGCTTGCCAGGCTCCGCGGGACCTTGGCGGGAGACCGGCGGCCGCGAAAGACCCGTCTTTCCGTCTGCGACCCCGGATGCCAACCCGGGGTGACGATGGCATGACACCATATGTGGCGAATCACCGTCAACCTCGCCGCGGCCGCCTTTAGCATTTACGAGGGAGTGAGTCCTGAAGGTCACACGTTTCGCGCCATCGCCTTCGGGAAGGCTCCATCTCGGCCACGCCTATTCGGCGGTTCTCGGCCATCACCTTGCCCGCTCTTCAGGCGGCAGCTTCCGGCTGCGCATCGAGGATCTCGATCCTGGCCGCTGCCGCCCGGAGTTCGTCGGTGCGATTTTCGAGGACCTGGCCTGGCTGGGGCTCGATCATGACGGACAAGTCCTCGTCCAGTCGGAGCGGAGCCATGTCTATTCGGCCGCGCTCGAGGAGCTGAAGCGCCGGGGCCTGGTCTATCCCTGCTTTTGCACCCGGTCGGACATTGCCGGCGCAATGAGCGCCCCTCATGGCGTGCCTTCCGGCCATTACCCGGGAAGCTGCCGGCATCTTGCCGACGACCCCGAACGAAGGGCGACCAGTCCCCACAGCTGGAGACTCGATGCCGGAAAGGCGATCGGCATCGCCGGACTTCCGACCTGGACGGAAGAAGGTCGCGGCAAGAGGCAGGCGAGCCGCGGCGACATTGACGATGCCATCCTCGCGCGGAAGGACGCGCCCTCATCCTATCATCTCGCCTGCGTGGTCGACGATGCCGCCTCTCGCGTCTCGCTGGTCGTGCGCGGCGCCGACCTTGCATCCTCGACCCCGATCCAGCGGCTCCTGCAAATGCTCCTGGATCTCCCCGACCCAGCCTATTTTAACCACGCGCTGGTGATGCACGAGGATGGCCGAAGGCTCGCCAAGCGCGACCTCGCACCGACGCTCGACGCGATGAGGGAGAGCGGGGTCGATGGGAAAAGCCTCCGCAAGCGTCTGCTGGAAGGCCAACTTCCCCTAGGATTCCGGCTGGGCGAGGCGTAGAGCGGCACGATGAACAGCCTCCTATTCATCCTCCTCCTGATCACGATGGCCGCCGTCGCCTATGTGCTGGTGCGCGGCGTCATCGCCATGGCGAACGGCAGGGACGTCAGCGGCGAAGTCCAGCAGGGCTATATGCAAAAGCGCGTGCTCTTCCAGGGCATCGCCATCGTCATCGCCGTCATCATCCTGCTGATCGCCGGCGGCGGCCGGAGCTAGACCTGGTCAAGCTCAACAAGATCTACACCCGCAAGGGCGACGGCGGCTCCACGGGCCTCGTCGATGGCAGCCGCATTTCCAAGTCCTCGCCCCGGATGACCGCGATCGGGGAGGTCGACGAAGCCAATTGCGCGATCGGCATCGCGATCGCGGCGCTCGAGCCCGGCGAGCATTCAGAGCGGCTGGGCCGGATCCAGAACGAGCTGTTCGATCTCGGGGCGGATCTCGCCACCCCTTTTGGCACCGATTTCGAGGAACATGCGCTGCGGATCATTGCCCGGCAGGTCGAGCGGCTGGAGGAAGAGATTGACGCGATGAACGCATCGCTGAGCGCGCTCACCAGCTTCATCCTGCCGGGCGGGTCGATGGCGGTTGCACTGCTCCACCAGGCAAGGGCGGTGACGCGCCGGGCAGAGCGGGCGGCCGTGGCGCTCCACGAAAGCACCCCGGTCAATGCCGACGCGCTCGCCTATCTGAACCGGTTGTCGGATCATCTGTTCGTCTCGGCACGGCACCTCGCCGCCGCAGGGGCGGGTGACGTGCTGTGGCAACCTGGAGCAACACGTGGCTCCTAGTTGAACCGGCAGGGGTCGAGAAGGTTATCCTCTCCCGCGGGAGGTCTTATGGCGCGGTCAGGCGAAGCGAGTAAGGAGCAGCTCGGGCAGCAGCTGGCGCAGACGCGCCGGCTGACCCGGGAGCTTGCCGCACCGCTTTCCGACGCCGACGCGACCATCCAGCCGCACCCCGACGCCTCGCCCGCCAAGTGGCACCTTGCCCATACCAGCTGGTTTTTCGAGACCTTCGTTCTAAGGGACCATCTTGACGGCTACGAGATCCACGACGAGCGGTGGCCCTATCTCTTCAACAGCTATTACGAGGGCGAGGGCGAGCGGCACGCCCGGCCGAGGCGCGGCATGCTCAGCAGGCCGAGCCTCGACGAGGTCATGGCCTGGCGCCAGGAGGTCGACGAGGCGCTCGAGCGCGCGCTGCCGCTGCTCCCCCCCGAGGCGCTCGACCTGGTGAAGCTTGGAATCCAGCACGAGCAGCAGCACCAGGAGCTGTTCCTCACCGACATCCTCGCGACCTTTGCAGAGAACCCGCTCGAGCCCGCCTATGCGAGGCTCGAGCCTTCATCCTGCAACGCCACCGAGCCACTGGGCTGGATCGACGGCCTCGAAGGGCTCGTCGAGATCGGAGCCGGGCCCGGCTTTGCCTTCGACTGCGAACGACCGCGCCACCAGGCGCTTCTCCACCCGCACCGCATCGCCAATCGCTGCGTCACCAACGGCGAATGGAAGGACTTCATCGAGGATGGAGGATATGAAGATCCGAGGCTCTGGCTGAGCGAGGGCTGGGACTGGGTCCGCCGCGAAGGGATCGTGCGCCCGCTCTACTGGAACCGCGACGGCACTCATTTCACGCTTGCTGGCCGCCGCGAGATTGCCTGGGCGGCGCCTGTATCCAACGTCAGCCACTATGAGGCCGATGCCTATGCCCGCTGGGCCGGCGCAAGGCTGCCGACCGAGGCCGAGTGGGAAAGCGCCTTTTCCTCGGCAGATCCCGTTCTCGGCCACCAGCTGGACGAGGCGGGCGCGGTCATTCCGCGCGCCGGCGGCGGCCCGTTCGGAGACGTCTGGCAATGGACGGCTTCCGCCTATCTCCCCTATCCCGGCTTCAGGCCCGAGCCGGGGACGGTCGGCGAATATAATGGCAAGTTCATGAGCGGGCAGATGGTCCTGAAGGGCGCAAGCTGCGCAACGCCTAGAGGCCATTCGCGCGCCAGCTACCGCAATTTCTTTCCGCCGGCCGCGCGCTGGCAATTTACAGGAGTGCGCCTTGCTCGGGACGCTTGAGACAGTCGACCCGGCGTTCCGCGCCGACGTCATCAACGGCCTCGCCGAGCCGATCCCGGCGATTCCGGCGCGCTGGCTCTATGACCGCCGCGGCTCGGAGCTGTTCGACGAGATAACGAGGCTCCCGGCCTATTACCCGACAAGGGTGGAAACCCGGCTGCTCGACGAGAAAATCGGCGAGATTGCAGAGCTCATCCCGAAAGCGTGCGCGGTGATCGAGTTCGGCGCGGGAAGCGCCACCAAGACGCCGATCCTCCTTCGCGAGGCAAGGCCGGCCGCCTATGTGCCGATCGACATCAGCGGCGATTATCTTCGCGAAAGCGCCGGCGTCGTCGACGAGAATTTCCCGGACATCGCCGTCCACCCGGTCGAGGCCGACTTTACCGGCGAGGTGACACTTCCCGAGGAGATCAGCGGGCTTGCCCGGCTCGGCTTCTTCCCAGGCTCGACGATCGGCAATTTCGTGCCGCGGACCGCGACAGACCTCCTTCGCCACTTTCGCTCGATCCTCGGCACGGGCTCGAGACTGCTCATCGGCATGGACCGGGTGAAGGGCATCGAGCGACTGATCGCGGCCTATGACGACCCGGAAGGGGTCACGGCCGAGTTCAATCTCAACCTCATCCGCCGGATCAACCGCGAGCTCGATGCCAATATCCCGATCGAGGCCTTCCGCCACCATGCGCTCTGGAACGACATGCTGGGGCGGATCGAGATGCACCTCGTCGCCCAGCGCGACGTCGACTTCACGATCGAGGGCAGGCACTTCAAGTTCAGGGCCGGCCAGTCGATCCACACCGAGAACAGCCATAAATATGGCCCGAGGGGCGCCCGGCTGCTGCTCCTTGCCGGCGGCTGGACGCCGATCGCGGAATGGACCGATGACGACCAGGATTTTGCGCTGATCATCGCCGAGGCCCAGGCCAAGCGCTTCGCCCCTTGAGGGCCCCAACCGAAACGATTGTGCCTTCGCGATGGCGCGGCTAAGCCATCGCCCATGCTCTACGCGCTCTTTGGTATCATCGACATGATCCTCCAGCTCCTGGTCTGGATCATCATCATCCAGGTCATCCTGAGCTGGCTGGTGGCCTTCAACGTCATCAACACCTCCAGCAACTTCGTGCGGACGGTGGTCGACGCGCTGGAACGGGTAACGGCGCCGCTTTACCGCCCGATCCGGGCCATCCTCCCCGACTTTGGCGGGATCGACTTTTCACCAATCGTCCTCATCCTGGCGATCCAGATCCTGCGGAAACTGAACGAGGGGCTCGCGCTGGAGACCAGCGCGACGATCATGTGACCGCGAGGCTGATTGACGGGAAAGCTGCCGCGGCCGAGCTGCGTGCCCGGGTCGCGGTCGAGGTTGCAAGGTTCCGCACCCGCCAGGGCCGGGCTCCGGGCCTCGCTGTCGTGCTGGTCGGTGAAGACCCGGCAAGCGCGGTCTATGTGCGAAGCAAGGGCAAGGCGACGCTCGAGGCCGGCATGGAAAGCTTCGAGCACCGGCTTTCCGCCGACACCAGCGAGCAGCAGCTACTCGGGCTCGTCGAACAGCTGAACAACGACCCCGCGGTTGACGGCATCCTCGTCCAGCTGCCGCTCCCGGCCCATATCGACGAGGGGCGGGTGATCACCGCGATCGACCCCGACAAGGACGTCGACGGGTTCCACCCGGTCAATGCGGGCCGGCTCGCCATCGGGCTCACCGGCTTCGTCCCCTGCACCCCGCTCGGCTGCGTCAAGCTGCTGAAGTCTGCGCTGGGCGATCTTTCCGGCAAGGAGGCAGTCGTCATCGGCCGCTCGAACATCGTCGGAAAACCGATGGCGCTTCTCCTGCTCCAGGAAAATTGCACGGTTACCGTTGCCCATAGCCGCACCCGCGACCTCGGAGAGGTGGTTCGCCGCGCCGACATCGTGGTCGCCGCGGTCGGCCGGGCGAAGATGGTCCGCGGCGACTGGCTGAAGCCCGGTGCAGCGGTGATCGACGTCGGCATCAACCGCGTCGCGGACGAGGACGGCAAGAGCCACCTCGCGGGCGATGTCGATTTTGCTTCCGCGAGCGAGGTGGCCGGGGCGATCACGCCGGTCCCGGGCGGTGTCGGGCCGATGACCATCGCCTGCCTCATCCGCAACACCATGGTCTCGGCGGCCAGGCGGGACGGCTATCCATTGTCGGACGCGCTATGATCGCCGGGCTGCTGCTAGCGGTGGCGGCGCCTGCGGGCGGGGCGATCGAGGCGGAGCGCGCCTTTGTCGCTGACGCGCAGAAGCTCGGCCAGTGGACCGCCTTTCGCAAATGGTCGGCCGACGATGCGATCATGTTCCTGCCCGAGGCCTCGAGCGCCAGGGAGTTTCTTGAAGGCCGCAAGGACCCGGAGGTCGCCGTCTTCTGGTGGCCGGGCCAAAGCTATCTGAGCTGCGATGGCAGCGCCGCGGTCAACTCGGGGCCGTGGATCCGCTCCTGGGGAAAGTCGGCAGGCTATTTCACGACCGTCTGGAAGCGGCAGGACGATGGCGGCTGGAAATGGGTTCTCGACCACGGCGACGAGCTTGCCAAGCCGCGCGCTGAAGGCGGAGACATCAAGCCCCGCCAGGCAAGTTGCAGCGGTAAGGTCAAGGCGCCGCCGCCGATGGCGGGCGTCGCCGGCGCAAAGACCGGGGGCGGCCAGAGCAGCGACGGGACCCTCGCCTGGCGCTGGGCGGTCCGTCCCGACGGCAGCCGGAGGCTCGAGGCGCTGCTGTGGAACGGGAAGGGCTGGGACAAGGTCATCAGCGACAGCGTCCGCGCCCAATGATCGAGCTTTTCACAACCGCCTTCATCACGCTCGCGGTGATCATCGACCCGCCCGGCTGCGCGCCGATCTTCGCCTCGCTCACCTCCGGGACCGATGCTGCCCACCGCCGGCGCATGGCGATCCGCTCGGCGCTGGTCGCCTGGTGCATTCTCATCTTCTTCGCGCTGCTCGGCGAGCCGCTGCTAAGGACCCTGGGGATCAGCCTCTCGGCATTCCGGCTCGCCGGCGGGATCATGCTGTTCATCATCGCGCTCGAGATGGTCTTCGAGAAGAGGACCGAGCGCCGGGAGGAGCGGGCCGAGGAGATCAAGGGAACGCCCGAAGGCGATGACGTCTCGGTCTTCCCGATGGCGATCCCGATGATCGCCGGGCCGGGCTCGATCGCCTCGATCATGCTGTTGACTGCAAGGGCCGATACGCTGGCCGAGAGCGCCGTCGTGCTCGGCGCCCTCACCGCGGTCATGCTGCTAACCCTTGCAGCGCTGCTTGCCGCAGGGCCGATCATGCGGCTCATCGGTGCCAAGCTGGAAGCGATGATCACGAGGATCCTCGGCGTCATCCTCGCGGCGCTTGCCGCCCAGTTCGTTCTCGACGGCCTCGAACGAAGCCTTCCCGGGCTCGCCGGCTAGGAAGGGCGCCCCCCTCTTCAGCCGACCACGCGCCACATCCTGAACGGGGAATCTTCCGGAAGCTCGACCGGTTCGAGCCAGGAAGGGACCTTTCCGGAAGCAAGCTGGGCATAAAAGCCCTTCTTTGCCTCGGCCATGAAGATGGTAGCGGTCGACATGTTGGGGCAGATGAGAAGATAGTCGCTCCCATATTCGCGAACGATGCGATGAGCCTCGCTCTCGCTCCCGCGAAACGCCTTCATCACGTCCGCGATCGCCCGGTCGTTGCGGTGGTAGGGGCCGCCGACCGCGCTGTGATGGGTGGCGACGATGAGCCTTGGCCCAAGGTCGATGAAGGTGAAGACCATGCCCCTGGGCTGGCGGCCGACCGCGGCAAGCGCTCCTAGCGACGGGCACAACCGGTTGGCCTTTGAGACCTCGACCCGCCTCGGGCTGGGAGGGTCGGAAGGCACCAGCTGCATTGCGAGCGGCACCGTCGCACCAAAGGCGGTTACCACCAGCAGGATGGCAACGACATGCTTCCAGAGCTTTTCCGATTTCAGCATCGGCGCGGCGACCAGCGCGACGAGTGCGGTCGCCGCGGGGAGCGCCATCATCTGGGCAGCAGGCGCGGCGCGCATCTGCCAGAAGAGGAGCGCGAGCGCTGCAAGCGAGGGAAGCGCGACCGCGATCGTCCGGTAGAGGAGGCCGCGCCCCTCTGCCCCCTGCCGCCACGCCCGAAAGATGAGGAACGCCCAGCCGAACAGGGCCGTGGCCGGGAGAGCCATGGCGGTTACCGCGACCCGCCAGCTGTGGCGGTAGAAGGGCTTGGCCTCGCGGACGTGATCGAGCCAGAGCTCGGTTGCTTCCGGCGAAATCCCTTCCAGTCGCTCGAGGCAATTGGGCCAGGCAAGAACGTGAAAGCCCGCGACGATCGCGCCGCCGACGACGGCCGCTCCAAGGCGGAGCTTCCAGCTCTCGAACCTGGTCGCGGCAAGGACGAGCATGACCGCTCCTCCGATCGTCGCATCGCTCAGCCAGACCGGCGACAGGGCATCGCAGACCGCCTGCCGATTTGCCTCGGACGCAAAGACGAGGAATCCCGCGCAGGTGGTGCCGACCAGCGAACCGGCATAGGCCGCGAGCCTTCGCCGCTCGCCACTGTCGGCCACCCAGATAAGCACCGTCGCGCCGCCGAGTAGCGCGAGATAGGCCAGCATCTCGAGGCCGATCGAGAGCGAGAGGCCCGTCGCAACGCCAAGGACCGCACCGCCCCTCGCGCGCCTCGGGTCGGCCATGCCGGATATGGCAACGGCCAAGAGGGCAAGCTGCCAGCCATGGTGATCGATCCTCAGCGGCGAGAACATGCCGATCGTCGAGTAAGCGCAGAGGAGGCCGATCACCGGGAGCGGCCAGGCCTTCTCGAACACCAGCCGCTTCATGGTGACCGCGAGCGCGAACATGAGGATGAGAAGCGGGATGAGCGGCGCTGCCGTCACTGCTGCCTTTTCCGCGACACCGCTCCCAAGAAGGGGCGTGAGCAGGAGAATTAGGCCGGCGATCGGAAGGTCGACGAAGCGTGACCAGTGGATGTTGGCGCCGCCATGGGCGGGATCGAAACGATGCTGGACGAGATCGTACCAGCCCTGGCCGCCGAGCAGCGCCCTCACTTGCGCCAGGCGAAGATTGTCATCGGTATCGGCGAGCGCGAAGGCCTGGATCTGTGCCCAGCGGCCAAGGATGATGAAGACGACATAGGCGAGCCAGGCAAGGATGATGACCAGCCGCCAGTGGCGGTAAAGACGCTCGGCGGTTGCATCGAACAATGCTGCAAATCGTTCCGCGTCCATCGCCCACCCCTTGTTTTCGGAGATTGTGTCCTAGCGACAAGACACTAGAGAGCAAGCCGATGATCCAGTCGGCCCTTAGCAAGATCGGACCCGAGCGCCGCTCGGTGCTCTTCCAGCTGCTGCGCTACGCGCTAGCGGGCCTTGCGATCACTCTTGGTGTCGCTGCAAGCTACTGGCTCATCACCGAGCTTGCCGGCATCGACCCGATGCTGAGCTTCACCATCGTCTTCCTGGTCTTCTCGGCGATCAGCTATGTCACCCATGGCGAATTTAGCTTCAAAGGCCATGGGACCCGCGACCGTCACCATGTCCGCATGGGCCGGTTCCTCGCGGTCAATATCTTTGGCTATCTCGTCAACCAGGGCTTCATCTGGCTGCTGGTGAAGGAGTTCGGCGGACCGACCTGGTGGCCGACCATCCCGATGGTTTTCATAACCCCGCTCTTGACATTCACCCTGCATCGCAAGTTCGTCTACGCATGAACATGGTCGAACTCAGCCTCGTCATTCCCGTCAAGGACGAGGAAGCGGCCATTTCGCATTGCCTTGAGCGCCTCGTGCCGGTTCTCGAGGGGATCGACGACCCGGTCTCGGGCAGCTTCGAGATATTGTTCATCGACGATGGGAGCGAGGACCGGACCCTCGACGAGATCCGCAAGGCCCATGACCGGGACCCGCGCATCCGGGCGGTTTCGCTGTCGCGCAACTTCGGCAAGGAAGCAGCGCTTTCTGCCGGGCTCGACCTTGCCCGGGGAATGGCCGTGGTCCCGCTCGATGTCGACCTCCAGGACCCGCCGGAGGCGCTGCCAAGGATGATCGCCGAGTGGCGTTCGGGCTATGAGGTAGTCTATGGCGTTCGCGACAACCGCGAGAGCGACAGCCTGCCCAAGCGACTGACCGCCGACCTTTACTACCGGGCTCACAACTGGCTCAGCAGCGACAAGATCCCCGAACATGCCGGCGACTTCAGGCTGCTCGACCGCAAGGTGGTCGACGTCATCCGCCGGATGCCCGAGCGCAATCGCTTCATGAAGGGGCTGTTCGCCTGGGCTGGGTTCAAGCAGGCCGCCGTCCTCTATCACCGCGAGGAGCGGAAGGTCGGGCGCACCAAGTTCAACTATTGGAAGCTCTGGACGCTGGCGATCGACGGCATCACCTCGGCCTCGACGGTCCCCTTGAGGGTGTGGAGCTATCTTGGCGCTTTCGTTGCCTTGGGCGCCCTCGCCTACGCCTTCTACATCATCATAAGGACGATCACCCTTGGAAGCGACGTTCCGGGCTATGCCTCGCTGATTGTCGCAGTGCTCCTCCTCGGCGGGCTCCAGCTCCTGTCGCTCGGTGTTCTTGGCGAATATGTCGGCCGCATCCTCACAGAGACCAAGGGGCGTCCGCTCTACGTCGTCCGCGAAACCATCGGGGGCGAGTGATGGAGCGGAAGGTCTATGAGCAGATGGCAAGGCTCGACGGCCAGCACTGGTGGTTCACCGCCAGGCGCCGGATCCTCGACGGGGTAATCGAGCGCATCGTCCAGCCGCCGCCAAATGCGAGGATCCTCGAGCTCGGCGCAGGGACCGGGCATAACCTTTCCATGCTCTCGCGCTTCGGCGAGGTGGAGGCGAGCGAGCTTGATCCCTCGGCACGCGAGCTTGCAAGCGAGCGGCTCGGAAAGCCGGTCGTCGAGGCTGCGCTTCCCGACCTTTCCATGTTCCCGGCCGATAGCTACGACCTCGTCGCACTGCTCGACGTGCTAGAGCATGTGAGCGACGACAGGGCGTCGCTCGCCGCAATCCTTCACCTACTGAAGCCTGGCGGGGCGCTCCTTCTCACCGTTCCGATCAACCCCTGGATGTGGAGCGCGCATGACGCGGCGCACCACCATCACCGCCGCTACCGCAAGAGAGAAATCGATAGTCTTGCGAAAGAAGCGGGCTATGAAATCGAGCTTCTTTCGCCGTTCAACAGCCTTCTCTTCCCGCCGATCGCGGCGGTCAGGCTGCTCGGAAAGCTCACCGGAAAGGACGATAGCGACGACGCGCTTCCACCCGCGCCGGTGAACCGCATCCTCGATCGCATATTCGGCCTCGAGCGCGGCCTCGTGGGACGCGTACCAATGCCGTTCGGCGTCAGTCTGGTCGCTGTCCTTCGCCGTCCCCGCTAGGCTCGACGCGCTTCAGCAGGATCGAGCCCTCGGCCGCCGAAACCGGCTCCCAGCCATCGACCCATTCGCGCGGGATGGGACGCATGTCGAGCAGCCAGAGATAGTCGAACGCCTCATTGGGGAGGTTGTAGAGCGCGGCCTTCACCGACCATCCCTCGTGGCGGCAGCCGGGGTCGCGGACGATCTGCGAGGGATCGAACTGGAACCAGCCGGCCTCGGGGTAGCGGACCTTCAAAAGGCTCGAACCTGCCATCGGCCAATGGTCATTGGTGTAGGCATCTCTCCTCACCGTCGCGATCGCTCCCAGGTGGTCGGACCGGCGAAGCGGCCATTGCTCGCATTCGTCCCAGACCAGCACCGCGACCCTCGAGCCTTTCTCGACCTGGTCGAGGACGCTGAGCTGCTGTGCCTGTCTGTTCCCGGCAATTGCGAGGCTCGCCGTCGTTGCCCCGATGCGGACGAGGAGGAAACTCACCGCGGCAAGCGCGAGCCAGGTTGCAAGCGGGAATTGCGTCTCGCGCTTGAAGCGCACCGCGAGGACGAAGATGGCGGCGGCATAGGGGACCAGCCTCATGTCGGCATAGGCCGAGCCGAACACGATGCGCGGGAGAAGGACATAGGTCGCGGCGAGGACAAGCCCTGAAAAGGCGAGGTTGCGCGAGAGTGTCAGCCGGGGATGGACGAGGGCGATGAGCGGTACGAAAAGGACGATCGCGGCGCAGGCAATGTCGAACGTCTCCCAGCGGTCGCGCAGCATGCGCAGCAGATATTCCCACTTATATTCCCAGTCGAACCAGCGGCGCGTGAGGCCGCCGGTTGCCTCGCTCCGCCACATGAGGATGAGGAGCGCCGGAAGCGCCATCGAGGAAGCATGGACGCCGGCGCGGATGATCGACATCCACCAGCTCTTGCCCTGGTCGTGCTGGCGGACGGCTTCTGCCGAAAAGCAGAGGAGGCCGAGCGTTCCCCATCCGAATGTATGCGCGAAATAGACCGCGAAGCTGATCGGCACGAACAGGGCAGCACGCAGCCTCGTCCGGCCGAGCCGGCCGAGCCGAAGCCAGAGGCCGAAGGCGACAAAGGCTAGCGCCATCGACAGTGCGAAGTTGACGAAGCCGAACATGAACGGGTGGCCAAAGGCCAGCGGCAGCGCGAAGGCGACCGTCGGCGGAAGCCTGTTGTTCACCTCGCGCGCGACCCACAGCATCCCGGCCACCGTGATGGCCGGGATCGACATGACGACGAGCTTGGTCGCGAGCTCCACGCCGATGAGTTTCGACATGGGCACGACGAGGATATCGACCCCGAGGTTGCCGATCGGGAGCCAGCGGAAGGAGAACCACTGCTGGAGCGTGGTATTGGCCCCGATCTCGGAGGCGACCTTGTAGCGTCCCATGTGGCCGCCGATGTCGACGATGGGCGGGATGGCCGGGTAGAGAAGAGGCACCAGGGCGATGAGGATCATCGCCGCGACAAACGGACGGCCCTCCCACCAGGGCCGCGGGGCGCCCTTCGGCAGCGCCGCGGCCGCCGGCGTCTCGGCAAGAAGGTGCGGCGCGCGGATCACGCGCGGTCGCGCCTCCCGAGCAGCCTCAGGCGAAGCGCGTTCAGCCTGATGAAGCCCTCGGCGTCACGCTGGTCATAGGCGCCCGCATCGTCTTCGAAGGTAACATGCTGCTCGCTGTAGAGGCTGTGCGGCGACTTGCGCCCGGTGACATGAACGCCGCCCTTGTAGAGCTTGAGGCGGACGGTCCCGTCGACCTTGGCCTGGCTATGGTCGATCGCTGCCTGGAGCATCTCGCGCTCGGGCGAGAACCAGAAGCCATTATAGACCAGCTCCGCGTAGCGCGGCATCAGCTCGTCCTTGAGATGCGCTGCGCCCCGGTCGAGGGTGAGCTGTTCGATCGCCCGGTGGGCGGCGTGATAGATGGTGCCGCCCGGGGTCTCGTACATGCCCCGGCTCTTCATGCCGACGGAGCGGTTCTCGACGAGATCGAGCCTGCCGATACCGTTCAGCCTCGCAAGCAGTGCCGCGGGCGAGAGCTGCTCGCCGTTGACTGCGACGCCGTCGCCCCGGAGGAAGTCGATGGTGATCTCCTCGGGCTGGTCGGGCGCGGTTACGAGATCGTCGGTCCGCGAATAGACATAGTCGGGGACCTCGGCCCAGGGATCCTCGAGCACCTTTCCTTCAGAAGAAGTGTGGAGGAGGTTGGCATCGGTCGAGAAGGGGCTCTCGCCGCGCTTGTCCCTCGGTACCGGGATCTGGTGCTTCTCGGCGAAATCGATGAGCGCCGTTCGGCTGTTGAGGTCCCATTCGCGCCAGGGAGCGATCACCTTGATGTCGGGCGCGAGCGCATAATAGCCAAGCTCGAAGCGAACCTGGTCGTTGCCCTTGCCGGTGCAGCCGTGGGCCACCGCTTCGGCCCCCTCCGCCTCGGCCACAGCAACCTGCCACTTGGCGATGAGCGGCCGGGCGATCGATGTCCCGAGGAGGTAGAGCCCCTCGTAGAGCGCGTTGGCGCGCATCATCGGGAAGACATAGTCGGCGACGAATTCTTCGCGCAGGTCGTCGATGAAGATGTGCTCGGGCCTTATCCCCATCAGCTCGGCCTTGTGCCGGGCCGGACCGAGCTCCTCTCCCTGGCCAAGGTCGGCGGTAAAGGTCACGACCTCGCAGCCATAGGTCTGCTGAAGCCATTTCAGGATCACGCTCGTGTCGAGTCCGCCCGAAAAGGCGAGCACGACGCGGTTGATCTTGTCGGCCATTGGGTCGCTTCCTTCTAAGAGCTGGTGAAGGGCGGCGCATTGCCACCAACCTCCCGGCCGTTCAAGCGGCATACAGCTGGAGAGGCCTAGAGCGTTCACTTACCATTGAGGAGGGGCAAGGACATGAAGAAGTTACTGATTGCGGCAACCGCGCTTTCGGCCGGGACGGCCGTCCTTGGCCAGGTAGCTCCGGTCGCGCAGCCTACGGCGCCCGCGGCCCACGCCTCGCATGACGACGTCACCAGCAGGGACGACATGGTGAAGATGGTCCGCGAGCATTTCGGCCAGCTCGACGCCAACAAGGACGGCGTCATCACCAAGGAAGAGGTTGCGGCGAATGCGCCCGGGATGGAACGGCGGATGAGTGCGCCGAATGCCATGGGCGAGGGGCAGGCTCTCGATCCCAACAGCATCTTTGACCGGCTCGATGCCAACAAGGACGGGACGCTGAGCCGCGAGGAATTTGCCACGGCTCATGAAAAGCGGGTCGAGCGGCGCATCGTCATGCGCGAACATCGCGAAGAAGGCGCCGGCCAGGCGCCCCACCACATGATGAAAATGCATCATGGCCCCGGCCGGGCGAGGATGATCGTCATGGCCGACACCGACAAGGACGGGAAGATCACGCTTGCCGAGGCCGAGGCGATGGCGCTGAAGCATTTCGACAGCATGGATGCCAACAAGGACGGCCAGCTGACCGACGAGGAACGGCGCGCTGGCCGCAAGATGATGATCTGGAAAAACAAGGAAGGAAAGTCGGGCAGCTAGGCTCCTTTTCCTGCTGCTTTCCCTTGAAGGGCCCGGCGCTTCACCCTTGCGCCGGGCCCTTTTTCATGGCTGATGCGCCTACAATCCTTAAGCTGGCCATCCTGGAGAAACATCCATGTCCGTCGCGTCGCGTACGCTCGCCTTCCTTGCCGCAGTTTCCCTCCCGCTCTCGGCCGCCAGGGCCGACGAGGGCATGTGGACCTTTGATGCCTTCCCGGCCGCCAAGATGCGCGCCGATTATGGCTGGGCCCCGGACCAGGCCTGGCTCGACAAGGTACGTTCCGCCTCGGTCCGCCTGACCGGCGGCTGCTCGGCGAGCTTCGTCTCGGACGCAGGGCTGATCCTCACCAATCACCACTGCGTCGCCCATTGCGTCGAGGACCTGTCGACCGCCGACAATAATATCCTCAAGAACGGTTTCACCGCCGCGCGCCGCGAGGATGAAAAGCTCTGCGCAGGCCAGCAGGCCGATCGATCGCCGACGTTACCAACAGGGTGAAGGCCGCGATTGGCAGCGCCACCGGCGAAGCCGCGGGGCGGGCGCGCTCGGCAATTGTCGCGCAGCTGGAAAAGGAAGGCTGCGCCGACACGGCCAAGTATCGCTGCCAGGTCCTCTCGTTTTCGCAAGTATAGCGACGTCCGCCTGGTCTGGGCCCCCGAGGCCCAGGCCGCCCAGTTCGGCGGCGATCCCGACAATTTCAACTTCCCCCGCTATTCGCTCGATGCGAGCTTCCTCAGGGCCTATGAGAATGGAAAGCCGGTCTCGACGCCGAGCCACCTCGAATGGAGCCCGAGGGCACCGATGGACGGCGAGGCGACATTCGTCGTCGGCAATCCCGGCTCGACGCAGCGGCTGTTCACTTCCGAGCAGCTCGCATTCCAGCGCGAGCTTGCTCTTCCCATCACCGTCACGACCTATTCGGAGCTTCGCGGCCGGCTGATCGCCGCAATGGCGACCAGCCCCGACAAGGAGCGCGAGGCGGCCGAGACACTTGGAAGCGTCGAAAACAGC
>JAJJPO010000113.1:0-3735 GCA_032907585.1 Sphingomonas sp.
GACGAGCTTGAACGGGTCTTCCTTCCAGTCTTCCCGCCTCGCCTCGACGACGTCCATGTGGGCAAGGAGAAGAATGGGCTTTTCGGTCGGCCTCTCGGCCCGCCAGCGGGCGATCAGCGCAACCGTCTTGTCGCCCGGTACGCCTTCATAGGGCATGATCCTGATATCTTTGGCTGCAAATCACGCAGCCTTAAGTTCGCCGGCAAGATATTGTGCGAGCCGGGGCATCTCGCCCCGGCCGGCGACGGTCGGTATCTCGACTGATTTCTGGAAGATCTCGCGGGTCTTCGACTGCCATTCGGCATCGAGCTTCGAGGCCTCCATGACGATGGCGGGCGATTGGGCGATGGCGGCGGTAGCCAGCGCGAGCAGCGGTGCGGCCAGCAGGATGCGCAACTTGTCCCTCCCTGATTTTGGGAAGGAGGCTAGGACGCTGTCCCGGTCGCTGCAAGCATCCCGTGGCCCTCGCCGAGATAGTCGCTGCTCTGCATCTCCTCGAGCCTGCTTACCGTCCGGTCGAACTCGAACCGGCCGTCACCTGACGGGTAAAGCCCGGCGGGCTGCGCATCGGCGGCCGCGAGCAGCTTCACCCGATGCTCGTAAAGCGCATCGATCAGCGTCACGAAGCGTGCCGCTTCGTTGCGCATCTCGCGGGTCAGCACGGGGATGCCGACGATGATTACCGTGTGGAAGCGGCGGGCGATGGCGAGATAGTCGGGGGCTCCGCGCGCTTCGCTGCAGAGCTTCTTGAAGGAGAAGACGGCAACGCCCTTGAGGCTCTTGGGGACATGAAGAGTCCTGCCGCCACCGACGTCGAGCTCCTCGCTCGGCACATGGGCGCGGTCCTCGACCGGGTAATCGGTCAGCCGGAAAAAAGCCTCGCTGAGCCTTGCCGTCGCCTCCGGGCCGTTGGGGACCAGCCAGGTCTTCAGCCCCTTCATCCGGTCGAGCCGGTAATCTACCGGCCCGTTCAGCGGGAGGACGTCGAGCCTCGACTGGATGAGCTCGATGAACGGCAGGAACAGCTCCCGGTTGAGCCCGTCCCTGTAAAGGTCGACAGGCGGCCGGTTGGACGTAGTCACCAGCCGGACGCCTTCGTCCAGCAGCGCAGTGAACAGCCTCGACATGATCATCGCGTCCGCGCTGTTGGTGACCATCATCTCGTCGAACGCGAGGAAGCGGACCTCGCGGGCAATGTCACCCGCCACCCTGATGACGGGATCCCCTTCCCCGCCTTTCCGGGCCTCGCGCAGCCGATCATGGACCTCGATCATGAAGGCGTGAAAATGGATCCGGCGCTTCGGAGCGATGTCGATATGCTCGAACGCAAGGTCCATCAGCATCGACTTGCCGCGCCCGACCCCGCCCCAGAGATAGACACCGTTGGCGGCGCTGCCGCTGTTTCGTCCAAGCAACCTCGAAAGGAAGCCCTCCCTGGCCGACGCGCCGCGCGCGAAGCGATCGAGCGCCACGACCGCCCTTGCCTGGTCGGGGTCGGGTTTAAGCTCACCGGCGGCAACCAGCGCCGCATAGGCCCTACCGACGGGGCCGGTCATCATCCTGCGCAGGAGCGTTGGGCCGGGTGACGCGCTTCAGCGTCCCGGTAAAACTATGGGTCGGCTGCCCCTCCTGCTCACAATGGCCGGAAAGGAACACATGGCCGCCCCTGGTCTGGCCAACCAGCCGGACCACGGCATCCAGCGGCACGTCGATCCGCCCGCGGGCGATGAAATGAGTGGAGCCGTCGAGGGTTACATAATGGCCCTCGCCCATGCCGGCGCAGTGCCCTCCGGCAAACAGGCTCATGTCGATGAAGCTCATCACCGCGCCGCCGTGGATCGAGCCTCCGAGGTTGAGGTGCATCTCGGTCGGGAACATGCGGGTCCTCGCCTGCCTCTCGCCATCGGGACGGAACAGGAGCTTGCCGGTCTGCGCCGCGAAGCTGCCACGCGGGAATTCACCCCAGCTGTACCAGCCGGAATGTTCACTGTCCTCCATTGCCCCGGCGGGCAGTGTCAAGCCGCGCGCTCCGCGATCAGCTTCTTGGTCTCGGCGATCGCCTTGGCCGGGTTAAGGCCCTTCGGGCAGGCATTGGCGCAGTTCATGATGGTGTGGCAGCGATAGAGCCGGAACGGGTCCTCCAGCTGGTCGAGCCGCTCCCCGGTCGCCTCGTCCCTGCTGTCGGCAAGCCAGCGATATGCCTGGAGCAGGATCGCCGGCCCCAGATACTTGTCGGAGTTCCACCAGTAGCTCGGGCAACTGGTCGAGCAGCAGGCGCAAAGAATGCATTCGTAAAGACCGTCCAGGCGCAACCGGTCTTCCGGCGACTGCAACCGCTCCTTGCCCGACGGCTCGGGAGTCGAGCTCTTCAGCCAGGGCTGGATGGATGAATATTGGGCGTAGAAATGGGTCATGTCTGGAACGAGGTCCTTGACCACGTCCATGTGGGGAAGCGGGGTGATCCGCACCTCGCCCTTGATGTCCTCGATCGCTGTGGTGCAGGCGAGGCCGTTCTTGCCGTCCATGTTCATCGCGCAGCTGCCGCAGATTCCCTCGCGGCACGAACGGCGGAAGGTCAGTGTCGGGTCGATCTCGTTCTTGATCTTGATGATCGCGTCGAGGACCATCGGGCCGCACTTGTCGAGATCGATGGTGTATTTGTCGTAGCGCGGGTTTTCGCCCGTTTCCGGATCATAGCGGTAGACCTTGAAAGTCTTCAGCCGCTGGCCGCTTTCCGGCTCATGCGAGCGACCCTTCTTGATCTTGCTGTTCTTGGGCAGGGTAAATTCGGCCACGAGCAGTTCCCGGCTTGGAAGTTGGATCTAAGCGCCGCTAGCACCCCGACGCGGCCGACCGCAAGCCGATCAAGCGCTGGCGGGCTCCCTGCGGAGGAGCAGGTCGAGTTCTTCGACCACCCTCGCGGTGCCGGTCGGCTTCTCGAAGCGGGCGATCGTACAATAGTCCGCCGGCACGTTATTCTCGCCGTAGCCCGTCATGAACAGCATCGGGATGCCCCTTGCAAGGAGCTCGTCGGCAAGCGGGAATACGTTGACGCCGCGAAGGTTGATGTCGAGCACCGCGGCGTCGAAGTGCTGCGTGTCGCTCGCCAGCCGCATCGCCTTTGGAAGGCTTGCCGCCGGGCCAATCACTTCCGCCCCGGCCCGGCGAAGCAGCGCCGCAAGATCGTCGGCGATCAGATATTCATCCTCGACAACCAGAATCTTGCGGCCGCTCAAGGGCATGTCACCCCTCCAATCCCGACGCGAAGTTTGATCCTATGCTCGATCCGGAGAAAATATTATAACATAGGTAACCTGCAAAAACCGGGCTCGCGGCCAGGTTTAGTCGGGCAGGGGCGTGGGGCGCTGGTCATATGGCCGATCACCTGACGACCAAGCTGGAACATTACACCCGCCTCTCGGCCGATGACCGCGCAACACTGGCAGCAATGGCAGCGACCAATGTCCGCTCGATCGCCCCTCGCCGCGATATAATGCGCGAGGGCGAGCAGCCTTCCTTTGTCAACATCCTCATCGATGGCTGGGCGATCCGCCACAAGATGCTCGAGGACGGCCGCCGGCAGATCTTCGCCTTCCTCGTTCCCGGCGATATCTGCGACCTTAACATCTTCGTCCTCAAGGAGCTGGACCATACGATCGCGGCGCTGACGCCGGTTACCATCGCGCAGGTGCCGGGCGAATTTATCGAGCAGCTCGCAAGGAAGAGCCCGCGACT
>JAJJPO010000114.1:0-3722 GCA_032907585.1 Sphingomonas sp.
TCGAACGCGCCCGCTCGAGGCCGGTCCCGCCGCATCCCAGATGGTCAACGCGTCGGGCACGACGAACGGCCACATGCTGACCCCGAGGCCCGCCATGCCGAGAGCGAAGAGCGCCAACGCAACGAGGAAGGGCCGGTAGCGGCGGCGCTTCCTTATGCTTCGCAGCAGGGCGAAGAAGCAGATGGCGGTCAGTAGCGGCACCTGGCTGACGAAGAGCAGGTTCGGCATCGAGAACCAGCGGTCCCAATATTGCCCGGCAAGGAAGGGCGTCGCGAGGCTTACCGCCGCCATCAGGAGCAAGGTCCCGAGCGCGGCGCGCATGGCGAGCCGATAGGCATGTTCCTCGGCCTCGCCGGTGAGCTTCATCGCGAGGAAGCAGCTTCCAAGAAGTGCATAGCCGACGACCACGCCCGCCCCGGTGAGGAGCGAATAGGGCGAGAGCCAGTCGAGCCAGCCCCCGGCATAGGCTCGGCCATCGACCGCGATCCCCTGGAGAAGCGCGCCGAGGATCATGCCCTGCGACATGGCAGCGACCAGCGAACCCGAGAAAAAGGCAAGGTCCCAGAAGCGCTCGTGGCCCGGATCACGATGGCGATATTCGAAGGCGACCCCGCGGAAGATCAGCCCGAGCAGCATCGCGATGATGAGCGGGTAGGTCGCGGGGAGGATGATCGCATAGGCCAGCGGAAAGGCCGCCATCAGGCCGCCGCCTCCAAGCACCAGCCAGGTCTCGTTTCCGTCCCAGACGGGCGCGATCGCGTTCATGGCCTGGGTCCGCTCGCTACCCGGCTTGAAGGTCGGGAAGAGGATGCCGATCCCGAGGTCGAAACCGTCCATGACGACATACATGAAGACGGCAAAGGCAATGACGAATGCCCAGACGATGGTAAGGTCGAGGTTCATCAGGCGCCCTCCCCCTGGGCCGGCCCCGGGGTGATGCCCGCGGAGCGAAGCGGTTCATGCTCGGCCTCGGCGCCGGTTTCGCCGGCGTGCGGCGGGTGCGCCATCAGCCTCAGAAGATACCAGGTCCCGACACCGAACACGGCAAAGTAGACGACCACGAAGGCCGCCAGCGATGTCGCCACCGCCGGGGCTGCCAGCGGGCTCACGCTGTCGGCAGTCCTGAGCAGGCCATAGACCGTGTAGGGCTGCCGCCCGACCTCGGTCGTGACCCAGCCGGCGATCACCGCGACGAAGCCCGACGGCCCCAGGATGAGCGCGGCCCGGTGAAGCGCGGGCCAGTCATAGAGCCTCCCCCGCCAGCGGGCCCAGAGGCTCCACCAGCCGATCGCCAGCATGAGAACGCCAATCCCGACCATGAGCCGGAAGGACCAGAAGATTATGCCTACGGGCGGCTGTTCGTCGTCGGGCACCGTGTCTAGCCCTGCGAGCGGCGCGTTCGGGTCATGGGCGAGCAGCAGGCTTCCAGCCTTGGGGATGCCGATCGCATAGTCGAGGCGCTGTTCGCGGTCGTTGGGAATGCCGAACAGGTAGAGCGGCGTGCCGCCGGCATGGCTCTCGTAATGGCCTTCCAGAGACATGACATTGACCGGCTGATGCTCGTGGGTGTTGAGCCCGTGCTGGTCGCCGGCGAAAATCTGGACCGGCGTCACCAGTGCCGCCATCCACATCGCCATCGAGAACATGGTCCGGGCATGCTCGTTCGCCCGGTCGCGAAGGAGGTGCCAGGCGCCGACCGCCCCAACCACGAAAGCCGTCGTGAGATAGGCGGCAAGGACCGTGTGGACCAGCCGATAGGGAAAACTCGGGTTGAAGATAATCGGGATCCAGCTTTCCCCTGGATGGAACTGGCCGTCCGGTCCGATGACATGGCCGGTCGGGGTCTGCATCCAGCTGTTCGCGCTCAGGATCCAGAAGGCGCTGATGCAGGTGCCGATGGCGACCATCAGGGTCGCAAAGAAGTGAAGCCGCCTTCCGACCCGGTTCATCCCGAACAGCATGACGCCAAGGAAGCCCGCCTCGAGGAAGAAGGCTGTCAGCACCTCATAGGCCATCAGCGGGCCGATGATCACCGGCCCGGCCTTGTCGGAAAAGACCGACCAGTTGGTCCCGAACTGGTAGGACAGGCCGATCCCCGAGACGACGCCCATCGCGAAGACGATGGCGAAGATCTTCAGCCAGTAGCGGTAGAGATCGAGAAACAGCTGCCGGCCGCTTCGAAGCCAGCGCCACTCGAGAACGGCAAGGAAGCTTGCAAGGCCGATCGAGAAGCTTGGGAAGATGAAATGGAAGCTCACCGTGAAGGCGAACTGGATGCGCGCCAGAAGAAGCGCCAGTGCGTCGGCTTCCATCAATTGCTCCCCTCGCTGGGATGGCTTGGCTATAGCCCGTCATGCCCGGCTCGGCCACCATCCCGGAGATGGGCATTCATCATTCGAAGGCTTTACCTTTCCACGTCCCGCGGCGCATGGTCGGTCACATGAAAATCATCGGAAGCTTCGTCAGCCCCTATGTCCGAAAGGTTCTGGTCTGCCTGGAGCTGAAAGGGCTCGACTATGAGGTCGACCCCATCACGCCATTTTACGGAAATGACGAGTTCAGGCGCCTGAGCCCGCTGTGCCGGATCCCAGTGCTGGTCGAGGACGGCCTGGTCTTGAGCGATTCCAGCGTGATCGCCGCCTATATCGACGAGAGCCATCCAGAGCCGCCTCTTCTCCCCCGGGATCACCGGGAACGGGCCCGGGCGCGCTGGCTGGAAGAATATGCCGACTCGCGCCTTGGCGACCTTCTCATCTGGGGCCTCTTTTACCCGAAGATGGTCCATCCCCGGGTCTGGGGCGAACCGGGTGACGAGGAAAGGGTCGAACGGACCTTGTCCACCGAGCTTCCCCAGGCGCTCGACTATCTGGAAGGCGAGCTTCCGGAGGAAGGCTATCTCTTCGGCGACATCGGCCTTGCCGACATCTCCATCGCCACCTTCTTCAGGAACGGCTCCTATGCCGGCTTCGTCCCCGACGCGAAGCGCTGGCCGAAGACCTCGCGCTTCGTCGAGCTGGTGCTTCGCCACCCCGCTTTCCAGCGGTTGCACCAGCTGGAAATGATCCAGCTTTCAAGCAGCGTCCAGGGTCGGCGCCAGGCGCTGATTGACGCAGGTGCAAGGATCAGCAGCGAGACGCTCGGCGAGCGCCAGCCGCGCAAGGGGATCATGCGGCTCTAAGGGTAGCGCCCGGGCAGCGATGTCCCCCGGACAGCGCCGCCCGGGCGCCAGGGCCCTGTCCCTCCAACTCGGCGGAACGGGCGGGGCCCTTTTGCAAGGCTCAATGCTGGGTCCCCGAGATCCAGTGCTCGATCCGGGTCTTCAAGGATCGCCTCGAGGGAATGAAGCCGGGCTTTTGATCCGCTCCCTCTTCCTCCTCGACCTTGTCATAAAGCATGAGATTGACCGGCATCTTGGGGCGAAGCGCCTCGCGGCCGCGCATGATGTCCTCGGCCGCGGCAAGGCTTCGGTGGATATCCTCGGCGGTGAACGGCTTCATGAGGCAGCCGAGCGCAAGGTCGGGCATCGGGAAGTCCGGCGCCTTGCCGGTGATGAAAAAGCAGGGAATGTCGAAATCGCCCATCCGGACGGCTACCGAAAAGCCGGTCGTGCCGTTGGCCAGCCTCAGGTCGACAAGGGCGAGATCGGGGAGATGTTCCTGGGCGGCGGCCACGGCACTGTCGAGATCATCGACCGTGGCAACGACCCTGTAACGCGGATTATC
>JAJJPO010000115.1:0-3717 GCA_032907585.1 Sphingomonas sp.
CCTGGTGGTCCGCAGACCTCCCTCTTTTCGATCCTGGCTCACCAGATCAGGCGTCGCTTCCGGGTCCTGGTCCTGCCCGAAGGCAGGTTCAAGGCTCCTTCTGCGGCCCTTCTTGGGTTGGCCCCTCCGCGTCGCCTGCCCCCAGGGGGAGCCGCGAACTGCGTCAGGAAGACCAACTCTTCCGGCGCCTCTTCCGGTGGTCCGAATTGGGCCGAGGCCCTCCTCATCGCCATCCGGTGGAGATCGGTCCTTCCGTCACCTGCCGCCTTTCGGAGGCGGGGACTTCCGTCCCGATCACAAGTTCAACCTGACTCGCTCGGCCGAGTCGCACCAAGCGAAAAATGGCCCTCGAGGCCTGTGGATAACGTGGATATCGGGCGTAACTCGCGATCCGGCACCGGGATTCCACCCATTGTCGCGATTCGGTTGGTGCCAATAATGGTTCGGGCGCGGGTTGCAAGCCGACAGAGTTGCCGTTTCGTTCCCATGTGCCTAGTTCGACACCGTGTCCGACTCCCAGCTGCCATCGCCCGAACCCGCCTATCTCGCCGGCCTGAACCCGCCGCAGCGCGAAGCGGTGCTGACGACCGAGGGCCCCGTGCTGGTTCTCGCCGGTGCGGGCACCGGCAAGACCGCCGCGCTCACCGCCCGCCTCGCCCACCTGATTGCAAGCCGGCTCGCCTGGCCGAGCCAGATTCTCGCGGTGACCTTCACCAACAAGGCAGCGCGCGAGATGAAGGAGCGGGTGTCGACGATAACCGGGGGCGCGGTCGAGGGGATGCCCTGGCTTGGAACGTTCCACAGCGTCGCTGCGCGGATGCTCCGGTCTCATGCCGAGCTGGTCGGCCTCCAGTCCAATTTCACGATCCTCGATACCGACGACCAGATCCGCCTGCTCAAGCAGTTGATCCTGGCGTCCGACCTCGACGAGAAGCGCTGGCCGGCGCGGCAGCTCGCCGGGCTCATCGACCAGTGGAAGAACCGGGGTCTTACCCCTGACCGGCTCGGACCAGCCGATGCCGAGGAGTTCGCCAATGGCCGGGGGAAGGAACTTTACGGCGCCTACCAGCAGCGGCTGCGGGCACTCAACGCCTGCGACTTTGGCGACCTCCTCTTGCACATGCTGACCATCTTCCGGTCGCATGCGGACGTCCTGCAGACCTATCGCGACCGGTTCAGATATATCCTCGTCGACGAGTATCAGGATACCAACGCTTCCCAGTATGACTGGCTCAAGCTCCTCGCCGAGCCTCGCCGGAACCTTTGCTGCGTCGGCGACGATGACCAGTCCATCTACTCCTGGCGCGGCGCCGAAGTCGCGAACATCCTTCGCTTCGAGCAGGATTTTCCAGGTGCGAAGGTCATCCGGCTGGAGCAGAATTACCGCTCGACGCCCCATATCCTGGCCGCGGCCACCGGCCTCATCGCCCATAATTCCGGGCGGCTCGGCAAGACACTCTGGACCGAGGCCGACGAGGGAAAGCCGGTTCGCGTCATCAGCGTCTGGGACGGGCCCGAGGAAGCCAGGCGGATCGGCGAGGAGATCGAGGCGCACCTGAGGGGCGGCGGTTCGCTCGACGATTGCGCCATTCTCGTGCGTGCCCAGTTCCAGACCCGCGAGTTCGAGGAGCGTTTCATCGCCATCGGGCTTGCCTACCAGATCGTCGGGGGATTCCGGTTCTACGAGCGGGCCGAGATAAGGGACGCGCTGGCCTATCTTCGCCTGGTGGCACAGCCGGCGGACGACCTCGCCTTCGAGCGGATCGTCAACCAGCCAAAGCGCGGCATCGGCGACAAGGCACTTGCCACCATTCATTCGCACGCGCGCGCGACCCAGCAGCCGCTTCTGCTGGCGGCCGCCTCGATGCTGGATTCCGACGAGCTGCAGGCGCGTGCCCGCAACAGCCTGGCCCGCTTCGTTGGCGACCTCGGCCGCTGGCGGCAGATGGCGTCAGAGATCCCTCATCCCGAGCTTGCCCGCATTCTGCTCGACGAGTCCGGCTACACGGCGATGCTCCAGGCCGAGCGGAGCGCCGAGGCCGCCGGCCGGCTGGAGAACCTCGCCGAGCTGGCCCGGGCGATGGAGGAATATGAAAGCCTCGGCGCCTTCCTCGAACATGTCAGCCTGGTGATGGACCATGACGCCCAGTCGCCCGGCGAGCGCGTCACCATCATGACGATCCATGCTGCCAAGGGGCTCGAATTCCCGGTGGTATTTCTCGCCGGATGGGAAGAGGGCGTATTCCCTTCCCAGCGGGCGCTGGACCAGGGAGGGCTCGCATCGCTCGAGGAGGAGCGCCGTCTCGCCTATGTCGCGCTGACGAGGGCGCGCGAGCAGGCAATCATCCTCCACGCGGCCAATCGCCGCATCTATGGCCAGTGGACCAGCAGCATCCCGTCGCGCTTCGTTGCCGAGCTTCCGCGTGAATATATCGACGAGGAAACGACGATGACGGGCGGCGAAAGCCTTTGGCGCGCCCAGTGGAGCGAACGAAGCGACCCCTTTGCCCATGTCGCCCGCCCTTCCCGCGGCCCCGGCTGGCAGCGGGCGACACGGCCCGGGTCGCAGGGCCGCGAAGGCCGGGATCCCTATGCCCGTCCCCCTGTCGAGGCGAGAGCCTCGTCGGTCAGTCTGGGCAATCCGGGGCGCGACGACCTGGCGGTCGGCCAGCGCATTTTCCATGGCAAGTTCGGCTACGGCCGCATCGAGGCGATCGAAGGCAACAAGCTTGAAATCGAGTTTGAAAAGGCCGGCCGAAAGAGGGTCCTCGACAGTTTCGTCAGCGCCGGCTGACGAAACCGCCATGATCCTTCCTTGAAAACCGGCCGGAGTGACTGGATCAGGCCGCGTAGACGATCGCTCCACCGACCACGAGCACGGTCATGAGCAGCGCAATTACCTGCGTCTTCCTCGTTTCAGGATTCTCATATTTCATGGCCATTTCCCCCTCCCTGGGCGATCAGTCTGCCCATTTACTAAGAATATCATAGTTTGGCCGGCAAAGGGCGGTGATATTTTCGACGCCAGGCCGGATGCTGTGAACAGTCGCTTTTGTGCTACAGGCCTGCAGATGCAGCCGGCTCCATTCAAAGTGCAGGACAACAGCGCCCGCCACCGCCTCGAGATCGATCTCGGCGAGGGGGTCTTCGCCTTCGCATCCTACCGGCTGCAGCCCGGAGAAATCCGCTTTTACCACACCGAGGTGCCGGAAAGTCACGGCGGCCAGGGTCTTGGCACCCTTCTCGTCAAGGCAGGGATAGCCATGGCCCGGGAGCGAGGCCTGAAGCTGGTCCCTGTTTGCCCATTCTTCCGGGCATATCTGAAGAAGAATCCCGACGATAGAGACCTGGTCCCTTCCTCGCATCTTCACCTGCTCGGCTGAACATCTGCTTCCCGGGCAATCTTTTGCTTTTCCACCGGCCCGGGCGTAGAAGACCGGTGCTACCAGCCAGTATGACGAGCCGCGGGGCTGCCAATCCCCGCCCGGAAGCGGCGCGCCAACGTTGAATTTTGTCCCCGACCGGAGCGGCCCGCCTGAGCGGCGGCATCAAGATGCTCTGAAAAGGAGCGAACCTCGTAAACGGCCGGGCGTGCCATCATGTGCCGCCGGGCCTTCAGTGGATAGGAGACTTGTCATCGCCCCAGCTTCAAATGCGACCCTATTCTATCGGGCCCAGGCGCAGGCCGCCCGTACCCGATCGGACGAAGCCACGCTG
>JAJJPO010000116.1:0-16444 GCA_032907585.1 Sphingomonas sp.
AGGGATGCGCACCCAATGAGGCGGCTCCTTGGAATCGCTCGTGACCGGCGCGGCGCGGCGGTCATCGAGATGGCCTTCGCGCTTCCGGCGCTGGTCGTCATGATCTGGGCGATCGTCCAGCTCGGGCTGGTGTTCCGCGCCATGTCCGGCATCCAGCATGCGCTGGGTGAGGGCGCCCGTTTTGCAACCATCTATCCCCAGCCCGACAATGACGCGATCGAGGCCAAGATCACCGACGCCGTTTACGGCATCGGGCCCGGCACATTCCAGATCAAGGACCCGGTGGCCGGCTCGGCCGACGGCAGCGCCTATCTCGACCTCGAGGTGACCTACACGCAGGCCACCGATCTGCTGATCATCCCGGGACCGACGATTACGGTTTCCCGCTCCAAGCGGGTGTGGGTCGCCAACTGATCAGGCCGCGGGGGCCTTTGCCCTCGACGCGAAAAAGGCGGCGATAGCCCGCTTCACCTCGTCCGACTGAAGTCGCTCCGCGAAGTGACCATTCTCGAGTTTCATCCGTTCCAGTATCTCGTCACTGTCAGCCCGGCGGAGGAGCGCCTGGGTTTGCCGAAGGGCCTCGGGCGGCTTTGCGAGGAGGGCCGCGACCAGCTCGCCGAGCGCAGCGCGCAGCAGGCCCTTGTCGACGACATGGCTCGCCAGCCCAAGTTCGTAAGCTTCCCTCGCTCCGAAGGCCTCCCCGAGAAGCAGGTAACGGGCCGCGTGCCGTCTGCCCGCGAGGCGTGGAAAAAGGAGCGAGCTTGCAGCTTCGGGAACCAGCCCGAGATCGACAAAGGGCATGACGAAGCGGCTGCCTTCCTCGGCCAGTACGAAGTCGCAGTGAAACAGAAGGGTGGTTCCGATCCCAACGGCATTGCCGTGGACCGCGGCGATCAGCGGCACCTGGTTCCGGGCTAGCGATCGAAGCAGGCGCCAGACGGGAATGTCCTCAGCCGACCCGGCTTCCGGCATGGCCTGCAGGAAATCGCCAAGATCATTGCCTGCCGTGAAATCCTCGCCCTCGCCTTCGAGGGTGATGAGGCGGATCGACGGGTCGCCTTGAGCGCCCTCGATGGCGTCGGCCAGCGCCGCATACATCGCAACGGTAATGGCATTGCGGCGCTCGGGCCTTGCAAGCCTGATGGAAAGGACCCCGTCCTTGCCTCGCTCAACTAGCACTTGGGCGCTCATTTAAGGGTCCTCTCGCAAGCGAATCGGGTGACCAGACTGAACCCAGCCGCTAGAGAGAGGCAAATTTCCCCCAAACCGTAGGGACCAGATCCGCCATGAAATTCTTTGCCGATACCGCCGAGATCGCCGACATCAGGGAGCTCCATGACACGGGGCTCCTCGACGGGGTGACGACAAACCCGTCGCTGATCAAGAAATCGGGCCGCGACTTCATCGAGGTCGTGAAGGAAATCGCCTCGATCTGCCCGGGCCCAATCTCCGCGGAGGTCGTCGCGCTCGATCACGAGGGAATGATGGAGGAAGCGGAGACGCTTCGCCGGATTGCCGACAATATCGCGATCAAGGTCCCGCTGACGATCGATGGCCTCAAGACCTGCAAGGCGCTGACCGGCGACGGGACGATGGTGAATGTCACCCTGTGCTTTTCCGCCAACCAGGCGCTGCTCGCGGCAAAGGCCGGCGCGACCTTCATCTCGCCTTTCGTCGGTCGGCACGACGACGTCGGTTACCCCGGGATCGAGCTCATCGCCGACATTCGCACCATCTATGACAATTATGATTTCCCGACCCAGATCCTGGTCGCCAGCGTTCGAAACCCCATCCACATCCATGACGCGGCAAAGCTCGGCGCGGACGTGATGACGGCGCCTCCCTCGGTCATCCGCCAGCTGTTCAAGCACCCGCTGACCGATAACGGGATCGCCGCCTTCCTCAAGGACTGGGAAGCGACGGGCCAGAAAATCGGCTAGAATCTGCCGCTGCTGGACGGATTGTTAACCCTGGCGCGCTAGATTCGCGCGATGGGCAAGGTCATTTCCTTCGAAGATCGCGCCGTCGCGACCCTCCGCGATCGGCTGGGCGCCGCGACAAGTGCCAATGAAGACCTGATCGCCTTTGCCCGCGGTCACTCCGGAGCGACCGCTGCCATCCACTCGGCGGTCCTCGCGCTGATGGAGGCAGACAGCCTCGAGGCACTGTTCGACGTGGTCGCGCGGGAATGGCCGCGCCTCTTGGGGCTCGATCACTCGGTGCTCGCCCTGGTCGCTGACGGCCGGGGATTCAGGGTAGCGTCGGATCGTGTCGGCACCGTGGAACCGCGGATCGTCGATCGCGCGATCGAGCGGCTCATGCCGGTGACGATGAGGACCGTCGACTGCGGCCACCCGCTGTTCGGTGCCGCCGCGCGGTACATAAGGTCGGAGGCACTCATCCTGCTCCCGGCCGAGGCGCCGCTCCCCTACGGGATACTGCTTCTCGGACAGGGCGATGCCGCCAGCCTCGATAATCGCCACGGAGCGCAATTGTTGGGATTCCTCGGAGCAAGTCTCGGCGCTATGCTCCGCCGATGGCTGATGAACGGCTAGACTGGGATGGGCATCCCGCGCGCGCCCTGGCGGCGCGCTGGGGGGCCCATCTTGCCAATGACCGGCGGCGAAGCCCTCACACGGTCCGTGCCTATGTCGCCACCGCTCACCGCTTGATTGCATTCCTCGGCCGGCATCGCGGCGAGGAAATCGGCCGCTTTTCCCTGCTCAACGTCGCTGCTCCTGACATGCGCGCATTTCTCGCCGATCGTCGAAGCCAGGGCCTCGGTGCCTCGTCTGCCGCCCGGGAAATGTCCGCGGTCCGGGCATTTCTCACCTATGCTGCCGAAGAGCAGGGCAATTCGCCGCAATTGCCGAGGACACGCGCGCCAAGGCGGCCGCGCACCCTTCCTCGCCCGGTCAGCCCCGATGACGCCGTCGCTCTTGCCGAGGAGGCCGCAGCGGCCGCGCCCAGTGACTGGATCGGCGCCCGCGACCTTGCGATCCTGCTGCTTCTCTACGGGGCCGGTCTTCGAGTGGCCGAGGCAATGTCGCTGACGGGCAGGATACTCCCGCTCGGCCAGGCGATCCGGGTCACTGGAAAGCGCGGCAAGACGAGGATCGTGCCGCTCGTCCCGGCCGTGAGGGAAGCGATCGGCAATTATGTTGCGCTATGTCCCTACCCGATGAGTGGCGAGCGTCCGCTGTTCGCCGGGGCCAAGGGCGGCCCGCTCAATCCCGACCTGGTTCGCCGGGCGGTTCGCTCCGCCCGGGCCCGACTTGGTCTTCCCGACAGCGTCACGCCCCACGCGCTGCGGCACAGTTTTGCAACGCACCTGCTTGCCAGGGGCGCCGACCTTCGCTCGCTCCAGGAACTGCTTGGCCACGCCAGCCTCTCCTCGACCCAGATCTACACCGAGGTCGACGCGGCGCGCCTGCTCGATGTCTACCGGCACGCTCACCCGAGGGCCTGACCGCCCGGCCAGGCTCCAAGGTCCCTGTCATTTTCCAGGAAGCGGCGGCAGGATCAGTTGCTGCCGGTGCTGCTCGTTTCTTCCTCGGTCATGTGGCGGTGCGTCCAGACCCGGTAGAGATAGCCGATCACCAGGACGACCAGCACCGCGTTGGCCGCCGGGCCGAGGATCTTCTCGATGTCGGTATAATGTTCGCCAAGCTTGAAGCCGGCAAATGCGATGATGCCGGTCCATGCGGCCGTCCCCAGGGTCGAGGCCAGGACGAAGCGGCGGAAGCTCATCTTGAGAAGGCCGGCGGGTATCGACACCAGGCTCCTTACCGTCGGTAGAAGGCGCCCGAGGAACACGAAGAAGGTGCCATGCAGCGCGAACCAGCGCTCGGCCCGCTTGACCTCGGCCCAGCTCATGGTGATCCAGCGCCCCCAGCGATGGATGATCGGCTCCAGGCGCTGGATGCCAAGCGCCCGGGCTGCAAGATACCACAGGATATTGCCGAGCATCGCCCCGGCGGTCCCGGCAAGGACGACCAGCCAGTAATCGAGCTTGCCCTGTCCGGCCGCGACCCCGGCGACGGACATGATCACTTCCGAGGGGATCGGCGGAAAGACCGTCTCGAGGAACATGAGGAAGGCGACGCCAAGATAGCCGGACTGCTCGATCAGGCGGATGATCCAGTCGCTCATTGGCCGACCCTGGCCTCGATCGCGTCCCAGATGCGCCCGGCGGTGTCCGAAGCGTTGAACTGGTCGATCGCGACAATGCCGGTCGGCGACGTCACGTTGATCTCGGTGAGCCAGCGGCCGCCGATGACGTCGATGCCGACGAACAGGAGGCCGCGCCGCTTGAGCTCGGGCCCTAGCGCCGCGCAGATCTCCACTTCCGTCTCGGTGAGATCGCTCGCTTCCGCCGTCCCCCCCGCAGCGAGGTTGGACCTGATCTCGCCTTCGCCCGGTCTCCGGTTGATGGCGCCGGCGATTTCGCCGTCAACGAGAACGATCCTCTTATCACCGTCCGCGACCTCGGGCAGGAAGGCCTGGAGCACGTGCGGCTCGCGGTAGGTGGCATTGAACATTTCCAGCAAGGGGGCGAGGTTCGAGCCGTCGCGGCCAATCTTGAATACCGCCTTGCCGGCATTGCCGTGAAGCGGCTTGATGACGATGTCGCCGTGGGATGCCAGGAACTCGCGGGCGGCGCCGAGCGAGCGGGTGAGCATTGTCGGCGGCATGAACCGCGCAAAGTCGAGCACCCAGATCTTCTCTGGAGCATCGCGCACGGCGGCCGGGTCATTCACCACCAGCGTCTCGTCGCGGATCCGCTCCAGGAGGTGGGTTGCAGTGATATAGCCAAGGTCGAACGGCGGGTCCTGCCGCATCAGCACGACGTCGGCATCGCGGCCAAGATCGAGGATGGTGAACTGGCCGAGCCGGAAATGGTCGCCGGCGACCGGCTGGACGGTAACCTCGTTCGCACCGGCGTAAAGTCGGCCTCCTTCAAAGGTCAGCGCTTCCGCCAAGTAATGGTAGAGCCGGTGGCCCCGTTCCTGCGCCTTCAGCATCAGCGCAAAGGTCGAATCGCCGGAGATGTTGATCTTGTCCAGCGGGTCCATTTGTACGGCGACGGTGAGGCTCATGAGCGCCGCCTATTCGATGGCGGAGAGCTTGTCACCCATGGCCGGCAATTGCCTGGCCCGCCTGGAGGCGCCGGGGGCTTCGCTTCCTCTGGCGCGGGCTCGCAAATGCGCGGCCGCCTGGATGTAAAAAAATGCGTCAGTTGTCCCCGGCAAGCTCGAGCGCCCTCGCATAGGCACGTCTCCTCGGGACGGCGAGCCGGGCGGCAACTTCGGCCGCCGCACGTGACGGGCTCAATTTTGCCATCGCCTGGCGCAGCGCCTCGTCCAGCTGTTCTTCGCTCGCCTGCTCCCGGTCCGGCGGGCCGACGATGATTACCAATTCTCCCTTCGGGACCGACCCGGCATAGCGCCCGGCCAGCTTCGAGAGCGGCCCGCTCACCGCTTCCTCGTGGAGCTTGGTGATTTCCCGGATGACCGATGCTTCCCGGTCGCCGAGACCCTCGAGCAGCGCGGCCAGGCATTCGGCCAGCCGGGGCCCGCTTTCATAGAATATCAGCGTCGCCCGGACGGCGGCGATCTCGGCAATCGAGCTCGCCCTTGCCTTCGTCTTCGGTGGCAGGAAGCCAATGAACAGGAAACGATCGGTCGGCAGCCCGGAAAGGGTAAGGGCGGCAATTGCGGCGCAGGGGCCCGGAAGGCTGTGCACTTCGCAGCCCGCATTCCGCGCTGCCCTGACGAGCTTGTAGCCCGGGTCGGAAATGAGCGGCGTTCCCGCGTCGCTGACCAGCGCGACCGCCTTGTGGGCAAGATCCGCAACGATCCGCTCGCGCAGCTTCTCGTCGCTATGGTCATTATAGCTGGTCATTGGAGCCGTCGCGCCGACATGCGCCAGCAGCTTGGCGGTGACCCTCTTGTCCTCCGCGAGGATCATGTCGGCCCGGCGAAGCGTGTCCGCTGCCCGTGACGTCATGTCGCCGAGATTGCCGATGGGCGTTGCGACGATATAGAGTCCCGCTGGTAATGACTGATCCATCTGGACAAGGGGCATGGCATTGAAACTGAGTTCACGGCAAGCGCGGCGCACCTTCGTGCTTGGCACCGTCGCCGGGATTTTGGCCCTGGCCGGCTGCGCGACGGGCCCGCGCGAGCCCATCGGGCCGGCTCCCCGCGAACCACTGCCGGCTCCCCCGGGGCAGGCCTATAATGGCGTGGCGGTGATCGTCCCGCTTACCGGTCCCGACGGCCCCGTCGGCACTTCCATTTCCAATGCGGCGAAGCTCGCGCTGCTCGACACGGGTGAAAAATCGCTACGCATCACGGTCTATGACAGCGCCGCGGCCGGGGGCGCCGCCGCCGCAACCGGGCGCGCGATCGCCGAGGGCAATCGACTGATACTGGGACCGCTCCTGGCCGAGGATGTTCGCGCCGCCGCCCCGGTGGCGAGGAACGCGGGTGTCCCGATCATCGCCTATTCGAACGACGAGAGCGTCGCGGGCGATGGCGTCTACATCATGGGTTTCACGCCCGACCAGTCGATCGGGCGGGTGGTGAGCTATGCCCGCTCCCAGGGCGTGGGCAGCTTCGGGGCGCTGGTTCCCAACGGCCTTTATGGCCAGCGCGCGGGACAGGCCCTCATCGAGGCAGTTCGCACGTCAGGCGGTCGGCTGGTCTCGATGGAAACTTACGATCGCAGCCAGGCATCGGTCACCGCGGCAGCCCGAAGGCTTAACGCCAAGGGCGCCGTCGACGCGGTTCTCATTGGCGATGCGAGCCGGATTGCTTCCATTGCAGCGCCCGTGCTGCGGCCCGGCTCCAGGAGGCTTGGGACCGAGCTTTGGGCAACCGACCGGTCGATCAGCAAGGCGACATCGCTTCGCGGGTCATGGTTTGCGGCCGCGCCCGACGCCCAGTTCGAAAAGCTCGTTCAGCGCTACCGGGCAAGATATGGCAAGACGCCCTATCGCCTTGCGAGCCTTGGCTATGATTCGGTGCTGCTGGCGGTAAGAAGCGCCCGCAGCTGGCCGATCGGCCGGCCCTTTCCTGCACGAACACTGGTCGACCGGGAAGGCTTCGCCGGCGTCGATGGAAGCTTCCGCTTCGGCCGGGACGGCATTGCCGAGCGCTTGCTTGAAGTCCGGGAGGTGACCGCGTCGGGGACGAGACCGGTATCGCCTGCGGGAACCGCCTTCTAGGCAGAGATCTCGGCGAGTAGCGAATCAAGGAGCAGCCGGCCGGCAGCGGTGGTGCGGATGACGCTTCCTTCCCGCTCGAGGAGCCCATGACCGACGAGCCGGTTCACTGCCGCCTCGTCGACGATCGGGGCCTCGAGACGGGCCGACAGGGCAGCCGGATCGATCCCTTCCGCCAGCCTCAATCCCATGACCAGCGCCTCGTGGGCCTGTTCCTCTCGGCTCAGCGCTTCTTCCTCAACGAGACCGTGCCCATTGCGCGCGACCGCGGCGAGGTAATTTTCCGGTTTCCGGTGGCGCACGGTCCTCATGGCGCCGCGTCGGCCATGGGCGCCTGGACCAACGCCTGCATAGTCGAGGTAGCGCCAGTAGGCGAGGTTATGGCGGCTCTCTGCTCCCGGCGCTGCATGGTTGGAGATTTCATAGGCCGGCCTCCCGGCAGCGGCGCTGCGCTCCTGGGTAAGTTCGAACAGGCTTGCCGACCGGTCGGCATCGAGCGGCTCGAACATGTGCTTGGCTGCCATGGTCGCAAAGCGCGTGCCCGGCTCGATGGTGAGCTGGTAGAGTGACAAATGCTCGGTACCAAGGCCAAGCGCGCGCTCCAGGCTGGCCAGCCAGCCCTCCTCGGTGTCACCGGGGAGGGCGTAAATGAGATCGAAGCTGACCCGGTCGACTGCCTCCTGGGCCATTTCGAGTGCAGCAAGCCCTTCGCGTGCCGAATGGGCGCGCCCCAGGAATGCAAGGGCGGCATCGTCGAAGCTCTGCAGGCCGAGGCTGATCCGGTTTACGCCGGCAAGGGCAAGGTCGGAAAAGCGCTCCGCTTCCGCGCTGTTCGGATTGGCCTCGAGCGTGATCTCGATGTCGCTTGTCGCGGGCCAGTGCTTCCGGGCCGCCGTGATCATTGCCTCGACGGTCCGCGGGTCCATCAGCGAGGGTGTTCCGCCGCCAAAGAAAATGGAACCTAGCCTTCGTCCCGGTAGCAGGCTTGCTTCATGGGCGAGGTCGCCCAGCAACGCCTCGCGCCATTCGTCCTGGTCGACCGACTGGCGGACATGGCTGTTGAAGTCGCAATAGGGGCATTTGCTGACGCAGAAGGGCCAGTGGACGTAAAGCGCGAGCGGCACGCCCGTTCCAGCCTCGTTCAGTTCGGAAAAATTAGCAGCGCTGGCCATGAGAGCCGCGCTCCTTATCCTCCTTGCCCTTTCTGTGCCAGCCGCAGTGCTTGCCGTTCCGCAGCATGGCAGGCTTCCCTGGACCGATCGGAAGCCGCAGCCACGGGGGGAGGGGCTCCTCGAGGCGGCGATGCTGTCGGGCCACAACGAGGCGAGGAGGCTAAGGGGCGTGCCGCCGCTTGGCTGGGATCCGGCGCTCGCCCGCGACGCGCGCATCTACGCCCGGCATCTCGCCAGGACCAGCCGCTTCGAGCATGACCGCCAGTCGGGTCGCGCCGCCCGCCAGGGCGAGAACCTCTTCATGGGCACGCGCGGTGCCTATCGCTACTCGGAAATGATCGGCCTGCTCGTCGACGAGCGCCGCCATTTTCGCCCGGGCCGCTTTCCCGACGTCAGCAGGACCGGGCAGGTGACCCACGTCGGTCATTACACGCAGATCATCTGGCCGGCATCAAAGCGCGTTGGCTGCGCATTGGCCTCCAACCGGAGCAACGATTACCTCGTCTGCCGCTACTTTCCGGCCGGCAATGTTGCCGGGACCTATCTTCGCTGAGACCCGGAGTCCCATTACAGCGACTTGTTACCCAGTCGCCATCATAATTGTCTGAAATGAAGCGCTTTTTCTCTCTTGCGCTGCTGATCGCAGCGCCCGGCCTCGCGATTGACCCGCCGAGCCCCAATTGGCCGAGGCCCGCTGACCGCGGTGACCGGCTTTTGCGCTCGTCTGTTCTTGAAGGCCATAATGTTGCCCGGCGCAGCTTCGGTGTCGCGCCACTCATGTGGAGCGAGGAACTCGCTGCGGAAGCAATGGCCCATGCAAGCTACATGGCGCGCACCGGCATTTACGCTCACGACCGGACGGCAGGGCGCAGGACGAAGTCGGGCGAGAATATCTGGCGTGGCCAGCGCGGGCTCTTTTCCTACGAGACGATGGTACAGGCGATGGTCAGCGAGGGCAGGCTGTTCCGCCCGGGCGTCTTTCCCAACAACAGCGCGAACGGGCGGTGGCAATCCGTTGCTCACTACACCCAGATAATCTGGCCGACGACAAGCCATGTCGGCTGCGCGCTCGCGTCGAGCCCAAGCACCGACTATTTCGTGTGCCGCTATTCACCGGGCGGGAACCGCGATGGCGTCTATCTCGCCGCCGGCGAGGCCAGGTCGACGGCCTCGAGGCGGGATCGTGGCGGGCTAGCCGAGGGCGGCGACTAGCTTTCTAAATGCCTCGGCCCGGTGGCTGATGGCGTGCTTTTCGGCAGGCTCAAATTCGCCGAAGGTCCGGTCGTCGCCGGCCGGAACGAACATCGGGTCATAGCCAAATCCACGCGTCCCGCGTGGCGGCCATACCAGCGTCCCGAACACCTTCCCCTCGAAGCTCTCGGTCTGGCCGTTGTCGGGCCAGGCGAGCGCCAGCGCGCAGGTGAAATGGGCATCGTGGCCGGCATCCTCGGGCGCTTCGCAGAGTTCCTTCCAGACGCGTTCCATGGCGCGCCCGAAATCCCGGCCGCCCTCTTCGTCCTCGGCCCACCTTGCAGAGAAGATTCCCGGCAGGCCCTGCAACGCGTCGACCGAGAGGCCGCTGTCATCGGCCAGGGCAGGTAGGCCGGACAGGTCGGCCGCCTCGCGCGCCTTTAGAACGGCATTGTCGATGAAGCTGTTGCCAATCTCCTCGGGCTCGGGAAGCCCGAGTTCCGCCGCTCCGACACATTCGATGCCGTAGGGAGCGAGCAGTTCCTGGATTTCCCGCAGCTTGCCGGCATTGTGAGTGGCGATCACCAGCCTTGGACCGATGGATTTCATTTGCCGACCGCCTTCAGCTGCCCGCGGAAGATCTCCTCGCAGCCCATGCGCGCAAGCCGAAGAAGGCGCAAAAGGCCCTCCTCGTCGAAACATTCGCCCTCGGCGGTAAGCTGCGCCTCGACCATCTGGCCGTCGCCGGTCAGGACGAAATTGCCATCGCAGCCAGCCTGGCTGTCCTCGTCATAGTCGAGGTCAAGCACTGCCTGACCGCCGTGGAACCCGCAGCTGACCGCAGCCACCTGGGTGCGGATCGGGTCCTCGGTCAGGGTCCCTGCGGCAAGAAGCTTGTCGACCGCGATCCGGAGCGCGACCCAGGCACCGGATATGGACGCGGTCCTGGTGCCCCCGTCGGCCTGGATCACGTCGCAATCGACGATCACCTGCCGCTCGCCGAGCTTGGCGAGGTCGACGACGGCCCTGAGGCTCCGGCCGATGAGGCGCTGGATTTCCTGGGTGCGGCCCGATTGCTTGCCCTTGGCCGCCTCGCGGTTGCCGCGCGTGTGGGTGGCGCGGGGGAGCATCCCATATTCTGCAGTCACCCAGCCCTGGCCCTTGCCCCTGAGGAAGGGAGGCACTCGGTCCTCGATCGATGCTGTCACCAGGACCCTCGTGTCGCCGAAGCTGACCAGGCAGCTGCCCTCGGCGTGTCGGGTATAGCCGGGCTCGAAGCGAACCTCGCGCATCTGGTCGGGTGCTCGGCCACTGGGACGCATTTATGTCTCCTGAAATTCGCTGTTGCAGCGCCGCCCTAGACCCGGTGTCGTTTGCTTTCAAATGGCCAAGGCCTAAATCCATCGTCATGAACGAGCCGATCGGCGATCTTACAGCGCGCATGCGCGACATTTTCCGCCTGGTGGTGGAGGCCTATCTCGACCGCGGCCAGCCCGTGGGCTCGAAGGCGATCGCAGCCGCGGTCAGCCTTTCGCCCGCGTCGATCCGCGGCGTCATGCAGGAACTGGAAGAGCTTGGCCTCTTGACCCACCCGCACACGTCGGCCGGCCGGATACCAACCCAGTCCGGGCTGCGGCTGTTCGTCGACGGGATCATGCACAGCGCGATGCCGCCGGCCCGGGAACGGGCGGCAATCGAGGCGCAGCTCAGGGACAAGCCGGTGGAAGAGGCGCTCGATGCCGCCATTTCAACGCTCTCGGGCCTCTCCGCCTGCGCCGGTGTCGTGCTGTCACCAAAGACCGAGATGCGGCTGAGGCAGCTCAGCTTTGTCCCGATCGCTGCCGATCGTGCCCTGGCAGTTCTCGTCGGTGCCGAGGGCAACGTCGAGAACCGGATAGTCGCCATTCCGCCCGGAACCAGCGCAGTCGCGCTGGCAGAGATTGGCAATTTCGTAACCAACCGGCTTGGCGGGCTCACGTTGCTCGAGGCCGAGGGGAGGCTCCGCGCCGAAATTGCCGATCGGCGCGAGGCAATCGACATCGCGGCGGCCGAGCTTGTCGCCCGCGGGCTCGCGGACTGGAGCGAGGACCATGCGCAGCGGCCCGTGCTCATCGTCAGGGGACAGGCGAACCTGATCGACGAGGCGGCCGCGGCCGACCTGGAGCGCGTCCGGCGGCTGCTCGACGAACTCGAGGACCGCCAGGAAATCGCGCGTCTGCTCGAGGGTGCCCGCGAGGGCCAGGGCTGCCGCATTTTCATCGGCAGCGAGAATCGCATGTTCGCGCTCTCGGGCTCGAGCGTCATCGCGGCGCCCTACCGGGGGAGCGAGGGACAGGTTGTTGGCGTTGTGGGTGTAATTGGGCCAACGAGATTGAACTATGCCCGAGTCGTCCCCATGGTGGACTTCACGGCGCAAGCCCTCACGAGATTCATGAGATGATGGACAACAAAGACCTCCACCAGGAAGCTGAAGAAATTCGCGACGAAACTGCAGCCGAAGCCCCCGAGCTTGCGGAGCATGATCGTGTGGCCGAACTCGAGCAATTGCTCGCCGAGGCCAACAGCAAGGCGCTCTACGCCCATGCCGAGACCCAGAACGTCCGGCGCAGGCTCGAGGCCGAGAAGCAGCAGGCTTCGGCCTATGCGATGGCGGGATTCGCACGGGACATGCTGGCCGTCCGGGACCATCTTGAGCGGGCCCTTGGCCACGTGCCGGACTCGGCCCAGTCCGACGACCAGGTCGGCAGCTTCGTCGAAGGAATCCAGGCAACGCTGCGGGAACTCGACGCGGTGTTCGCAAGGCAGGGCATCGTCCGGGTCGAATCGGTCGGCCAGCCGCTCGATCCCCACAAGCACCAGGCAATGATCGAGATCGCCACCGACCAGCAGGAGCCCGGGACGATCGTCGAGGAGATGCAGGCCGGCTACATGCTCAAGGACCGGCTGCTGAGGCCGGCGCTCGTTGCCGTGGCCAAGGCTGGCTAGTGAACCTCGCGCAGCTGGGTCTCGCCCTTGGTGGCGAGGCTGACGCGCCGCTCTGACTGGCCATCCTGCCCTAGGACCAGTCGAGCCGCGAGGCGGCCGACTTCCGGGCCATGCTTGAAACCATGGCCCGAGCCGCCTCCCACGAGGATGACATTTTCCATGTCCGGGTGGCGATCGATGAGGAAGTCGCCGTTGGAGCTGTTCTCGTACTGGCAGACCTCGGCGCCGCTCAGCGGCGCTCCCCTGAGCAAGGGGAAGCGCTGGTCGCGAAAGGCGATCACCTCTTCCAGCGCGGCCCTGGTCGGGCTGCGTGGCTGGGTGTCGGGATCGACATAGGCGCCGTGCTGGTCATGGGCGAACTTGACCCCGCGCCCTTCAAGGTCCGGGAAGCCGTAATAGATATCGCCCTGGTTGAAGTCGGCCCAGCCGGGCATCGCGCCTGGCAGGAAGCGGCGATCGCCGGCCGGCGGGGTGAAATAGAAAATCTCCTGCCGGGTCGCGAATATCCGCCTGCCGAGAATTTCCGGGAACAGCCGGGGAAGCCAGGGGCCAAGCGCGAAGATGAAGGCATCGGCGCTTAAAGCGCCGCCGGAAAGCTCGACCTCGCCGAGGCGCCCGGCAGACCCTCGCGGCGGCCGAGCAAGGTCGAGGCGATAGTCTCCGCCCTTGTCGACGAACTGCTTAACAAGGGTCTGTACGGCTCTTCGCGCCATCAGCGCGCCGAACTCCGGTTCGAACAGGCCGATCGATCCGGGGCCAAATTCGATCATCGGAAAACGCGCCTGGAGACTTGGACCCTCGAGCCGCTCGAGTGGAAGCTTGAGGCGTCGATGCACCTCCACCGACGCGCGGAAATAGTCATTGTCCGACGCGCTGAAGAACAGCACGCCGCTTTGAATGAAGATCGGGAGCCCCGAACGCTGGCTGAGCGACCTCCATTCCGAGAGGCTGGCGAGCGCCATGCGGGTATAGATCTCGTCCTGTCCATAAGCGCCGCGGGTCATCCGGCTGTCGCCGCCGGAACTCGCACGGCTATTGGCCGGTCCGGCCATGTCGATCAGCGTCACGCGGTTGCCGGCGCGGCGAAGATGCTCTGCGGTCCAGGCTCCGAACACGCCGGCGCCGATGACGGCGACATGTGCCGCGCTGCCCGGCGTGGCGGCGCGAAGAACCGCCGGGGCAATTGCCCCGGCGGTCATTCCGCCGATCATCGAGCGGCGGGTCACGCGCGGCGAACGGTCATGTCCGCCGCCCATCCCCTAGTCCCCGAACTTGATTCGGGTGGTGATCCCGATGGTCCGCGGGGTGCCGATGTTGAAGCCAAGCCGCGCCCGGCCGCCGCGCTCGCGATCGAATGACAGAAGCGCGTTCTCGTCGAACAGGTTGTTGACGTAGGCGACGACCTCGAGACCATTGTCCCACTCGATGCCCGCTGACAGGTTGACGATCTGGTACGATGGCAACTTGAGGTCGAGCACCGTGACCTCGTTCCCGTCCATGCCGAAGACCGGGAGGCCGTGCGGGAAGGAACGCGGATTATCCTCCTGGTCGGCGGGCTGGGTGTAGCGGCTTCCGACGTGCTGGAAGCTTGCGTTGACATACCAGTCGGCCGAATCGCCCATTCGTGCAGAGTAATTGGCCGCGGCGGCAACCTGGAACTCTGGCACCGTCGGCAGCCGATTGCCTTCACGAATGCCCGTGACCGTTTCAAAGCCCGGCAGCGAGGAATCGAACTCGGCCTTGATGTAACTGCCCGCCACCGACAGATCGAGTCCGGTTACCGGGGTCGCCGACATTTCCACCTCGATACCCGAGGTGTGCGCCTTGGGCACGTTGAAGACGATGCGAGATGAGCAGCTTCCCGCGTCGAGGGTGACCTGGAGGTCCTTGATCCTGGTGTGGAAGAGCGCGCCGTTGAAGGTGATCGGCCCCTTCGAATATTTCACGCCCGCTTCATAGTTCCACAGTGTTTCATCATCATAGCCGCCTGCGAAGGGCCCGAAGATCGCCTCGTCTTCGGGTGTGCAAAGCGGAAGGTTGAGCGGGTCGTTAACCCCGCCGAGGCGGAAGCCCTTCGCCGCCTGGACGTTGACGCTGAGATTTCGGTTCGGCTCCCAGGTGGCGATGAGGCGCGGACTGATGCCGTTCGACGAGGTCTTGTCGGCAATGCGGGTGTCGCCACTGGAAAACAGTCCTCCGGAAACAAAATCCCGAACTTCCTCGAAATCATAATAGCGAACGCCGCCGGTCAGCTTGAACTGCCCGAAGTCATAGCTCGCCTCGCCGAATACAGCCTTCTGCTTGATGTCATAGGGAAGGTCGGCATTGTAGGGCGAGTCCGGGCCGAAGCCGGTGGCGACGGCCAGCGAGGTCCCGGCTCCCGGCGCATCATCGACAAAGGCGTCGTACCCGGGCGTTGGCTTTGTCGGGGGTGCGTTCGGTATATTTCAGCTTTTCGTTGAGGTAGAAGCCGCCGATCAGCCATTGGAAGGGGCCGTCGTTGGTCGAGGCGAGCCGGAGCTCCTGGGTCCAGGTCTTGAGGTCCGTCGTATCGTGCAGGTTCGAGGGAATACCGGTAACTTCAAGGTCGAGACCAAGGTCGACGGACACGGAATGGGTTAGTGCGGATGCATCACGACTGACCACGATATCGCGGTTGATATAACTCGTGATGGAGGTGAGCTCGACGCCGCCGAAATCATAGGAGGCCGTGAGGTCCGCGAGCAGCGTTTCGTCACTGAAGGCCTCGCGCATGAGCAGATACTGTTCCCGCTCATCATAGACGTGTGAGGGCGTGGTGAACTCGTTGAGGAAGAGATTGAACACCTCCTCGCGGTTGAATCCGTCGGCGGTCGCCTTCTGGTAGACCACTCTTGGAGTGATCTTCAGCTCGTCAACTGGTTGCCACAGCAGCGAAATGCGCCCGCCGTAGCGCTCGCCGTCATTGACGTCCTTGCCGCCAGCCGGCCCGAGGGCATCGACGAAGCCGGGATATTTGGTGACATAGCCCACGGCCCGGACGGCAGCGGTCGCGCCGAGCGGAACGTTAAGGGCAGCCTTGAGATGCCCGCCGGCCTCGCCGCCATGCACGTGGTTGAGGTTGAACTCGGCCATGCCCTCGGTTCGACCGAGCCTCGGCTGGTTGGTGATGTAGCGCAGCGTGCCGCCGACGCTGCCGGACCCGAATAGCGTGCCCTGCGGTCCGCGGAGGGTCTCGACGCGATTGAGGTCGAACAGGTCGAGGTCCGGGGTGAACAGCGAGAGGGAAATCACCGACTCGTCGAGATAGACGCCGACCTGTTCCTTGACGCCCGGCTGGTCGCGGACGATCTGGCCCGCCGAGACGCCGCGAACCGATACCTGGCTCTGGCCGGGGCCGAGGTTCTGCACGGCGAGGCCGGCGATGTTGCGGCTGATGTCCTCGATCGTCCCGGCGTTTGCCCGCTGGATGTCTTCCTGGGTCTGGGCATTGATCGAGAAAGGAACGTCCTGGACGGTCGAGGCGCGCTTGGTCGCGGTGACGATGATGAGGTCGCCCTGGGCGGCCTCCGTCTGCTCATTTGCCGCCTGGGCCCCTTCTTCCTGGCCGGTCTGGGCCCAACCGGGCGATGCGGCGGCAAGGGCGGCGGCGCCCACTAATAGGCTACGGACAGCTTTAACCCTGATCGTCATCGTCATTCCCCTGTTAGAAGACGTTATGTCGGCTTCCAGACTATGCCCCAATGCGCCAGCGAAAAGAGGCCCTGTTGCATTTCTCAATGAGACTGTTGCGAAAGTGTAACAGAACGGTTTAACGACCGGAAACCAGCGGCCGGTAACAGGTCATATATTGGCGGGAATTGGCGATAAATTGCCCGACAGGAGGTCC
>JAJJPO010000117.1:0-47342 GCA_032907585.1 Sphingomonas sp.
AAGTCTGGTCGGGAGTTGCCGTCGCGAGCACGATGAGGTCGATGTCGCCCGCGTGAAGCCCGGCTGCCTCCAGCGCGTTGCGGCAGGCCTCGACGGCGAGCGTAGCGGTGGTTTCGCCGTCGGCCGCGACATAGCGGCTCCTGATCCCGGTGCGCTCGACGATCCACTCGTCGGACGTTTCCACCTTTTCCGCCAGTTCGGCATTGTCGATCCGGCGTTTGGGGAGAGCGGAACCGGTGCCCTTGACGACAGAACGAAGGGTCATTCGGCTACTTCTCCGGAAAAGGCGTGGGCGCGGAAATTGTCGAGGTCGTCCGCGATCTTGCGGGTGATGTCGTTGCGAACCATCGATGCCGCGACTCGGATGGCGTTGGCGACGCCCTTGAGGTTGGCACCGCCGTGGCTCTTCACCACCAGGCCATTAAGCCCGAGGAAGACCGCCCCGTTGTGGTTGTTGGGGTCAAGGTGGGTCTTCAACAGCTGGAGCGCCGGTTTCGAAAGCGCAAAGCCAGCCTTCGAGCGAAGCGACGAGGTAAAGGCGCGGCGCAGCAGGTCGGTCACGAACCTCGCGGTGCCCTCGGCGGTCTTCAGCGCGATATTGCCGGAAAAACCGTCGGTAACGACGACGTCGATGTCGCCGCGAGACAGCTTGTCGCCCTCGGTGAAGCCGTCAAAGCGCATCGGCAGATAGTCGGCTTCACGCAGGAGCGCCGCGGCCTCCTTGAGCTCGTCCGTGCCCTTGAGCTCCTCGGTCCCGATGTTCAAAAGCTTGACGCGTGGCTTGGAGATTCCAAGGACGGTCCTCGAGTAGGCCGAGCCCATCACGGCGAACTGGACAAGGTTCTGAGCGTCGCACTCGGTGTTGGCGCCGAGGTCGAGCATCACGCACTCGGTTGTCCCGAGGGTCGGGAGAAGGGCCGCGAGCGCGGGCCGGTCGATGCCCGGCATCGTCCGCAGCGCGAGCTTGGCCATTGCCATGAGCGCGCCGGTATTGCCGCCGGAAAGGGCAGCATGGGCAGCGCCCTCCTTTACGGCGTTGATTGCCATGCCCATCGAGGTGGTCTTGGCCCGCCGGATCGCCTGGCTCGGCTTTTCCGATGCTCCGATGGAATCGGTGGTGTGGTGGACAGCGACGGCGCCCTCTAGCGAAGCGTGCCGCTGCAGTTCAGGCCGGACCAGCGCCTCGTCGCCGAACAGGTCGAATGAAAGGGCGCGGTCCTTGCGGCGCGCACGCGCCATTCCGGCGATCATCACCGCCGGGCCGATGTCTCCGCCCATGGCGTCAATCGCGATGCGCGGGCTCACGTCCATCCGTGTGGCGCCCTCGTCCGCGATGCCGCTCAGGCCTCGGTCGAAAGGATCTCGCGGCCGTTATAGTGGCCGCAGGCCGAGCAGAGATTGTGCGGCAGCTTCAGTTCGCCGCAGTTCGGGCACTCCTGGAACGAAGCGGGCGTGAGGCCATGATGGCTGCGCCGCATGTTGCGCTTGGAGGGCGAGGTTTTTCTCTTAGGGACGGCCATCTCGGCTCTTCCTCAATTCGTCGGTTCAAAAAAATAGGCGACTCTCCTGCGCCCAGCTCGTCGGGGTGGTCCCGCGGCGGCGGCCGGATTGTCGCTAACGAAGGGGCCCTATAGCGCAATGCACGCGCGACGCAAGCGATTCACGCCCGCTGCAGGACACGGTCGGCGACAAACGGGTTGCTTGCCCGCTCATGGCCAAAGGTCGACATGGGACCGTGCCCGGGGATGAAGCGCGTGTCGTCGCCCATTGGCCACAGCCGCTCCGTTATCGAATCCAGCAGCTGCTGGTGATTGCCGCGGGGAAAATCGGTCCGTCCGATCGAGCCCTGGAACAGGACGTCGCCGACGATGGCAAGGTGCGACTGGGGATGGTGGAAGACGACGTGCCCGGGCGTGTGGCCAGGACAGTGGCGGACGTTAAGGACCAGCTTTCCGACCGTCACCGTGTCGCCGTCGACGAGATATCGGTCCGACTGGAACGGCTTGCCGTTGATTCCGTAACGTTGCCCGTCCTCGGCGAGCTTTGCGATCCAGAAAAGATCCTCTTCGTGGGGCCCTTCGATCGGCACGCCGAGTTCGGCTGCAAGGATACCGGCCTGGCCGCAATGATCGATATGGCCGTGGGTGAGGAGGATCTTCTCGACTTGCACCCCATGCTGGGCGGCAGCCGCCTTCAACCGGTCGAGGTCGCCGCCGGGATCGACAAATGCGCCGAGCATCGTCTCCGTGCACCACAGCAGGCTGCAGTTCTGCTGGAGCGGCGTGACCGGGATGATCGCGGCGCGAAGGGGCGGTTCGGACATGGGCCCCGGAACTAGGAGGCGGCAGGCAGCTTGTCGAGCGCCGGGGCCTCGGCTTCCATCTCCCGGGCGACGGCTTCAGCCTTTCGAAGGACGCGCAGGAAATTTCCGCCAGCGAGCCTGGCGAGATTTTGGTCGCTCCATCCGCGGCGGATGAGCTCGGCAAAGAGCAGCGGATAGCCATCGACGCTGTCGAGGCCCTCCGGAGCGATGTCGATGCCATCGAGATCGGCTCCCAGCCCGACATGGTCGTAGCCTGCGACACTGGCGACATGCTCGACATGGTCGGCGACCTCCCCGATCGTGGCGAGCGGCGCCGGATTGGCACCGGCCCACCGCTCGAGCTCATCCTCGACCCTCCCCGGATCGCCGGGGTTGAGCGATTTCAGGCGAGCTTCCTCGGCGGCGCGACGGGCGCTCCATTGGCGGTAGGGCTCGGAGACGAAACCGGTGTAGAAGTTGATCATCACCACCCCGTCCTTCTCCGGCAGGCGCCTCAGGATCGAATCGGGGACGTTGCGCGGGTGATGGTTGAGCGCCCGGGCGCTGCTGTGGGAGAAGATGACCGGCGCCCTCGAAGCGTCGATCGCGTCGGCCATCGTCTCCTCGCTCACATGGCTGAGGTCCACCAGCATGCCGAGCCGGTTCATCTCGGCAACCACCTTGAGGCCGAACGGCGAGAGGCCGCCGTGCTTCGGGGCATCGGTGGCGCTGTCGGCCCAGTTTGTGGTCTTGCTGTGCGTAAGCGTCATGTAACGTGCGCCGAGCCTGTAGAACTGGCGAAGAACCGCGAGATTGTTTCCGGTCTGGTCTCCACCCTCGACGCCGGCCATCGATGCGATCCGGCCGGCCTTGTGAATGCGCACGATATCGTCGGCCGACTTCGCCCACTGGAGATATTGGGGATAGGCCTTCACCAGCCGGTCGACGGCGTCCAGCTGCTCGATCGTCTGCCTCACTGCCTCGTCGCCCCTGGTCGCAGCGCTGATGTAGACAGACCAGAGCTGGGCTCCGACCTTGCCGCGCCGGAGCCTCGACATGTCGGTCATGAGCGGCTTGTCCCGGCTTTCCGAGCCGCTTTCCAGCCCCTCGACATGATAGTCATGGTCCTGCCTCAGCGCCCATGGAAGGTCGTTGTGCCCGTCGATCAGCGGGGTGCGCGCCAGGACGCGGTCGATCCTCGCCTTGACCCTGGGGTCGATCGGCGCCTGGGCCATCGCCGGCGTGGCGATAATCATCGCGGCAAACAAGATCGACCAACGCATCGGTCCCAACCCCCCGGGTGCAGTGAAGATGATCGAGGCTTTACGAACAGTCGCCACCGGGGGCAATGGCGGAGCCATGTTCATGCTGTTCGACGACGCGCGGCAGGCCGGCGAGAAACCGAGGCTCTACCGCCAGCCAAGAGAGCTGGTCGTCGCGAAGGAAATGGACGAGGTCCTGCCGGCCCTGGAGCAGGTCCGCTCCGCCCTTCGTGCAGGCAATCACGCCGCGGGGTTCCTCGCCTATGAGGCCGGCTATGCGTTCGATCCCGAGCTTGGGGAAAGCGCGCGGAAAGGCAGCGGCCCGCTGGTCTGCTTCGGGCTCTACTCCGGCCATGAAACCCCCGACCTTGGACAATTTCTGCCCTCGCCGGAGGGCGCCTATATCGGCCCGGTTCGCCCGAGGATAAGCGAGGCTGGCTACGAGGCAGCCGCCCGGACCGTGCGCGACCATCTGTTCGCCGGGGACTTCTACCAGGCGAACCTGACGTTTCCGTGCGAGGTTGCTCTCGCCGGTGACCCCCTCGCGGTCTACGCCCGCCTTCGGACCGCCTCGCTTGCCGGCTGGGGCGGTCTCCTGTGCCACCAGGACTTTTCGATCATATCTCTCTCGCCGGAACAGTTCTTCACCCTGCGCGGCGGTATTCTCGAAGCCCGGCCGATGAAGGGGACGGCGCCGCGCCGTTCTAACCCGGAAGCGGACCGGGCCGAGGCCGAGGCGCTTGCCTCGGACGCGAAACAGCGCGCGGAAAATCTCATGATCGTCGACCTGATGCGCAATGATCTCGCGCGCCTGTCGGTCGCCGGGAGCGTCGAGGTCCCGGAGCTGTTTTCAGTCGAGACCTATCCGACGCTTCACCAGATGGTCAGCCGGATCAGGGCGCGGCTGCGCGCTGGATGCGATGCGATCGACGTGCTTTCCACCATTTTCCCGTGCGGCTCGGTTACCGGCGCTCCCAAGGTAGCTGCGATGAAAGCGCTCGCCCGGCTGGAGCCCGAGCCACGCGGAGCCTATACGGGCTCGATGGGCTGGATCGAGCCCGGAGGCGATGCTGCTTTCAACGTGCTCATCCGGTCACTCGACTGGCCCCGCCCGGGAAGCCGGGCGCGGCTCGGGCTTGGTTCGGGACTTGTCGTCGACAGCAAGCCAAGCGATGAATGGGCCGAGTGCCTTCTGAAAGGGGATTTCGTGCGGCGTCGGGCCCAGGACTTTGACCTCATAGAAACAATGGGATTCGATCCGTCCGAGGGGATCGTCGAGCTCGAACGCCACCTCGACAGGATGAGGAACTCGGCGCAAGATCTCGATTTCCGGTTCGACCGGCATGCCGCCCGCAACGAACTCCAGGCCGCTACCTTCGGCCGAAAGCAGCGGGCCATGGTCCGGCTGCTGCTCTCGCGCAGCGGCGCAATGGCGATACAGCTCAAGCACTATGACGATGTCGCCGAGCTCCCGGTGAAGGTCGCGGTCCGGCCGCTACCGGTCGACCCGGCCGATTTCAGGCTGCGCTACAAGACGACCGACCGGCGCTTTCTCGACCAGGTTCGCCAGCAGTCAGGGGAGTTCGAAACCCTGTTCGTCGATCCCGAGGGCAAGCTAACGGAAGGAAGCCGGACCAGTCTCTTCGTCGAGCGCGGGGGACGGCTTCTGACGCCGCCATTGTCGCGCGGACTGATGCCCGGCCTGCTGCGGGCCAAGCTCATCGAGGAGGGGAAGGCAGTCGAGGCGGAGCTGAGCCCCGATGACCTCAAGGGCAATTTCTACGTGGGCAACATCGTCCGCGGGCTGATCCCTGCCCGGCTGGCCTAGGCGGCGATCGGGAATCTCAGCAACCGGTCGGTCACCGGCACCAGCGCCGACGCTCCCCGGCCGACTTTCCGGACGATCTCGGGATGGCCGGCGTCCAGGCCCCCGGTGAAAGAGCCAAAGGCCGGGAGGATCAGCTTGGTCGCGCCGGCAACGAAGCAGCGCCTCGAGACATTCCTTCCGCGGAGGCTCAAGCGCAACTTGGGATGATAATGGCCCGACATCTCCGGCCGGGTCTCCAGCTCGACCGCCTCGTGGCGAAGGATGATGCCGCCGACCTCGCATTGCTGCTCGATTCGCCCGCCGCAATGGTCGGCGATACCCGGGTCGTGGTTTCCGACGATCCAGACCCAGTCGAGGCGGGATGTGAGGCTGGTTAAGAGGTTACGGGCCTGCTCCTTCAGCCGATCGCAGCCAAAGCGGTCGTGGAAACTGTCGCCGAGGCAAAAAAGCCGCCTTGCACCGGTCTGCTCCACTTCGCGCTCGAGCGCCTGGAGAGTCGCGAGCGAGTCATAGGGCGGAAGAAGCTGCCCCCTCCCGGCGAACCAGCTGGCCTTTTCGAGATGAAGATCGGCAACCAGCAGGGCCTGCTCGGCCGGCCAGAGCAGCGCTCCCGTGGAGCTGGCGAGGAAATGCTGGCTGGCGAACGAAAAGGGAACCATCGATTCGGGCTGTAACCCGAACTTCCCTGCTATTCCAAATGGTTCATGACATGGTCGCGCAGCGCGCGCGCATCGTGCAGGGCATTGTGCGGGACGAGGCTGTTGGCCGCCGTCGAATAGCCGGCGAGCGGGACGAGATGGAAGCTGAGCGGCGGCACGGTCACCATCCGGCCGGGCCCGGTGACCAGCAGCATCGCCAGCTGGGCGAGGTCTTCGGGCCAGTCGGCGACAATGTCCGGCGCTTCGTCATGCTCGAGCCAGGAAGCCAGCGCTTCCGCCGCGGCCTTGCGGCAAAGGCGCGGCGAAACCAGTCCTTGCGGTACCATGTCGAGATAGGGGACGACGTTGCGCTCGACCCACGGATCGAGCGGTCCCTCGCACTCGAGCGTGACGTAGAATTCCTCGCTGCCATCGGCCGGGACCAGTGCCAGGCTGATGAGCGAGCCGCCGAAGCCGTTGAACTCCGTGTCGAGAAAATAGCGCATGGCCCAGTCTGGACGAGCGGAGAAAGCCGGTCCAGTCTCCCGCTCGACACAACTGGGTTGGAGGGGGAAAATGGGTCAGCCTTGGTTTGCCGGCTTCGCGCTTCTCGTGGCAGCCGCGGTATCACCGGCAATGGCGGCACCGGGTGATCCCGGCCGCGACAAGGTAGTCGCCGCCATTCACGGCGATCGCGAAGCGGCGGTCGAGCGGCTTCGGCAATGGATCGCTCTACCAACCATCGCCAACATGGGCGTCAATACGCCCGCGGGTGCAGAATATATGCGCCAGCTGGCGCTGGACGCGGGGTTCCAGGAAGCCCGTCTCGTCGAGACAGGAGGCGTTCCTGGCGTATTTGCCAGGCTCGATGCCGGGGCCCGCGACACGCTTGCCATCTACTTCATGTACGACGTCAAGCATTATGATCCGGCGGAATGGTCCTCTCCGCCGCTCGAGGCCCGGATCCTGCCCCGCGGATCGGAGGGAACCCAGCTGGTCGGCCGCGGCGCCGTGAACCAGAAGGGCCCGGAAATGGCCTTCCTGACGGCGCTGAGGGCCTTCCGCCAGTCGGGCGTCAGGCTCCCGGTCAATCTCGTGCTGGTCGCCGAGGGCGAGGAGGAGATCGGCTCCACCAACTTCATGGCCATGCTTTCCGACCCCGAAGTCCGCTCGGCGCTTGAAAAATCGGTCGGGGTGATGATGCCTTCCGCCGGCCAGGCGCCGGACGGTTCGACTTCCGTCGATCTCGGAGCAAAGGGAGTGATCGAGGTCCAGCTCGTCTCGAGCGGCGCCAGGTGGGGCCGGGGACCGGAAAAGGACATTCATTCGAGCCTGATGGCGAGGGTCGACAGCCCGGCGTGGCGCCTCGTCAAGGCGCTCGACACGCTGGTCGCGGACGACGGCTTCACGCCGGCGATCGATGGCTGGTTCGAGAATGTGAAGCCGCTCACCGATCGCCAGAAGCAGCTGATCGCGGAAGATCTGAGCGACGAGGCGATGGTCAAGAAGCAGCTGGGCGTAAAGCAATGGATCAGGGACGAGGATTTCCTGACCAGCGCATATCGGCTTGCCTCGCAGCCCACGGTCAACATCCAGGGGCTCGTCAGCGGCTACACCGGGCCGGGAGGCAAGACCGTGCTTCCAGGACGGGCGGAGGCCAAGCTCGATTTCCGGCTGGTGCCCGACATGACGAGGCAAGAGGCCGAGGCGAAGCTCAAGGCACATCTCGCGAAGCGCGGCTTTTCCGACATCGAGGTCATCGTTTCCGGGGGCTACAGCCCCACCGAGACTTCCGAGGACAGCGTCATCGTTCGGGCAGCCACCCAGGCGCTTGCCAGGGCAGGCATCGATTACAGCCTCTTTCCAAGGCGTGCCGGCAGCTGGCCGGGCGTCATGTTCACGGGCAAGCCCCTGGAGCTCGCCGCCGGCCATTTCGGGCTCGGCCGGGGCGGCGGCGCCCACGCGCCGGACGAGTGGCTGCTGATCGAGAGCAGCAATCCCAAGGTCGCCGGCTTTGAACAGCAGGCCGTCGCCTTTGCCGACTATCTCTACGAGGTCGCCCGGGCCGCCGAAGAGCGCTAGTCGCGCGGGATCCGCGAGCAATCGTCATCGGCAAGCGGCTTGCCTTGGCGGCAGCGCTTCTCGAACAGCCGCGCCTCGCGTCCGGCCCGCTCCTCGGCCTTGCGGATCTCGCGCCCACGCTTCTCGTCGGCCTCGGACTGGCTGGTCGTCGCAAGGTCCACGCCCTTGGAAGCGACGTCCACCGGGATCGTGACGATGTCCACCGCTGCATCGGCGACGCTTGCAACGACGCAGCCGGAAAGCGCCGGCAGGAGCGACAGTGCGGCAAGAAAGCGGGTCATCGACATGGTTGGCTGGGCATGGCTTAGCGTCGGCAGGCCCGGCCGGCCACCTCGTTTCAGCCGAGCCGCATGGCTTCCTCGGCGAGCGCCTCCGCCTCGATCAGCAATGTCTCGTCCGCGGTGCCTTCCGGAGCAGCCTCGCGCCCGACGATGACCATCAGCGGGACGGCCATCGGCGTTATCCGGTCTGTGGCGACATGGACCATGGTGCCGGCCGCCCTGTCGACCAGCCTGACCAGCCGGCCGAGTTCGGTCATCCTTGTCCGGGCATCGTCCCAGGCCGCGCGCAATAACAGGTGATCAGGCTCGTATCGCCGGAGCACGTCGTAGATGAGGTCGGTCGAAAAGCTTACCTGTCTTCCGGTCTTGCGCTTTCCCGGGTGTTGCCGCTCGACCAGCCCGCCGATCACGGCGACCTCGCGAAAGGCGCTCTTGAGCAGGTAGGAACGCTCCACCCACTCGACGAATTCCCGCTCGAGGATGTCCGGCGAAAAAAGCGATGCCGGGTCGGTGACGGGTTCGAGGCCATAGCAGGCCAGCCCATAGTCATTGGCGACAAAGCCGAGCGGCTTCAGCCCGGCCTTTTCCATTCTCTTCGTGAGGAGCATCCCCAGCGACTGGTGGGCATTCCAGCCCTCGAAGCTGTAGGCGACCATGTAGTGGCGGCCCTCGTGCGGGAACGTCTCGACCAGCAGCTGGTGCGGCTCGGGAAGGACCGATCGCTCCGACTGGACCTGGAGCCACTCGCTGACGTCGTCCGGGAAGCGGCTCCAGCCGTTGCGATCTGCGATCATCTGCCTCACCCGGTTGGCAAGGTGGGTCGACATCGACATTCGCTGGCCGCCGTAGGTCACGATCCTCGCCGACTTGCGCGACGCCTGGACGATGATGTCGGTTTCCTGGATCCGCTGTACCTCGAGGCTGAGGCCGGCGAAGAAGAAATGGTCGCCCGGGGCCAGCGTCGAGGCAAAACCCTCCTCGACGGTGCCTAGCCTGCGGCCGCCCTTGAATCGCACGTCCATCAGGGGCTGCTCGACGATCACGCCGGCATTCATCCGGTGCTGCTGCGCGATTGCAGGCCGGGCGAGGCGCCATCGAGCCGGTGCTTCCTCGACGATGCGCTGGAAGCGGTCATAGGCCCGGAGCGCATAGCCGCCGGTTGCAACGAAATCGAGAATCTCGCGAAAGCTCGCGGCGGTCAGCCCGGCATAGGGGGCGGCCGACTGGATCTCGGCGAGGAGCTCCGCCTCGTCGAACGGCCCGGCGCAGGCCATCGCAAGCACATGCTGTGCGAGCACGTCGAGGGTTCCCGGCCGGAAATTCTCCGGGTCGAGTTCTCCCTCGTCGATGGCGTCGAGCGCCGCGCGCGCCTCGAGATATTCGAACCGGTTGCCAGGAACGATCATCCCGCGGCTCGGCTCGTCCAGCCGGTGATTTGCCCGGCCGATCCGCTGCAGCAGCCGGGAGCTCCCCTTGGGCGCGCCCATCTGGATGACGAGGTCTATGTCGCCCCAGTCGATCCCGAGATCGAGGCTTGCGGTTGCGACCAGCGCCCGGATCTTTCCGTCGGCCATTGCCGCCTCGATCTTGCGGCGAGCTTCCACCGCGAGGCTGCCATGGTGAATGCCGATCGGAAGCGCCCCCTCGTTCACCGACCAGAGCTTCTGGAAAGTCAGTTCGGCAAGACCGCGGGTGTTGCAGAAGATGAGGGTGGTGCGATGCTGTTCCACCAGCGCCATGACATCGCGGATGGCGTGATAGCCGGAGTGGCCGCCCCAGGGGATGCGTTCCTCGGGAATGAGGATGGAGAGGTCAGGCGCTGCGCCCTCCTCGCCGCGGATCAGCCCGACCATGTCCATGTCGCCATCCGGCGCGAGCCAGCTGCGATAGGAATCGGGGTCGGCAACCGTAGCGCTGAGCCCGACGCGCCGAAGCCCCGGGGAGAGCGCCTGGAGACGGGCAAGCGATAGTGACAGGAGGTCGCCGCGCTTTTCGCGGGCAAAGGCATGGATCTCGTCGACTACCACGTTGCGAAGGCGTTCGAACAGCAGGCCGCTGTCGGCATAGCTCAACAGCAGGCTGAGGCTTTCCGGCGTGGTCAGAAGTATTTGCGGCGGCCGGACGCGCTGCCTTGCCTTGCGATCCGAGGGCGTGTCGCCGGTGCGTGTCTCGACCCGGATGTTGAGGCCCATTTCGTCGATCGGCCCGAGAAGGTTGCGCTGGACATCGACCGCCAGCGCCTTGAGCGGCGACACGTAGAGCGTGTGGAGCCCCTCGCGCGGCTGCTCGACGAGGTCGACGAGGGTTGGAAGGAAGCCGGCCAGGGTCTTTCCGGCGCCCGTCGCCGCGACCAGTAGCGAATGATTGCCGGCCCGCGCGGCATCGAGCATCTCGAGCTGGTGGCGCCTTGGGCGCCAGCCCCGTGACGCAAACCAGTGCTCGACGACCGGTGGGAGGTCCCGGCTCAGCGCTTTTTCTGCTTGGCCGCCTCGTCCTCGGCCTCGTAGAGCTCGCGCGTCGCCTGCTCGGTGCGCGGGTTGCTTGTTTCCTTGCCCCTGCTTCTCGTGCGCATCACCACCCAGATCAGCGCTGCCAACAGGATGACGACCCCGACGATTTCCATAAGGGCCAAGTTCAGACCGCCCATGTCCATGATTATCTCCGTGTCCAAGGCGGAACCTGACCGCCACATCAGGCTATAATGCCGTGATGCCCCGACTGGGTTCCTGGATCGAGCCTTTTCCCGAAGGCATATATGTAAGGCCTGCCGATGCCTGGGTCGATCCTTCGCAGCCCAGGGCCCGGGCGCTCGTTACCCATGGGCACGGCGATCATGCACGCGGCGGCCATGGTGAAGTCTTTGCTACCCCGGAGACGCTGGCGATCATGGCGGCGCGCTACGGGCCGCAGGAGGGTCGTCCCTGCGACTATGGAAGTCCCTTCCGCCTGGGCGACGTTGAAATAAGTCTCGTTCCGGCGGGCCATGTCCTCGGCTCCGCCCAGATACTTCTCGAGCACCGCGGGGAACGGGTGGTCGTCTCGGGTGACTATAAGCGACGGCCGGATCCGACCTGCGAGCCGTTCCAGGTCGTGCCCTGCGACATATTCATCAGCGAGGCGACCTTCGGGCTGCCGGTCTTCCGTCATCCCGACACGAGGAGCGAGGTCGATCGCCTGCTCCATCGCCTCCGCGCCGAGCCAGGCCGCTGCGTCCTGGTCGGAGCCTATGCACTCGGCAAGGCCCAGCGGTTGATCACGGAACTGCGCGGCCGGGGCCACCATGAACCAATATATATCCACGGTGCGCTCGAGCGGTTGTGCCGCCTTTACGAGGAGCTTGGCGTCCCGCTCGGCGAGCTGAGACCTGCCACCGCCGCCAGCAAGGCCGAGCTCCAGGACCGGATCATCCTTTGTCCGCCCTCCGCGCTCAATGACCGCTGGTCGCGGCGGCTGCCCGATCCCATCACGGCAATGGCATCGGGCTGGATGCGCATCCGCCAGCGTGCACGACAGAGGAACGTCGAACTGCCGCTAGTGATTTCCGATCATGCAGACTGGGACGAGCTCACCGGAACCATCCGCGAGGTTGCGCCAACCGAGGTGTGGATCACCCACGGCCGGGAGGACGCGCTGATGCACTGGTGCCAGATGAACCAGATCAAGGCGCGCGAACTCAATCTCGTCGGCTATGAGGACGAGGACGACTAGCCCGCCGAGCCGAAGGCGATCATGTTGATCTGGCCGAGCGCCTCCAGCGCCCGCCGACGGTCGATCACCAGGGCCGCCGTCTGGGTGACGAGGTCGACCAGCGTGAGGTCGCGGACCGTCGGCTCGCGCGGCTCGCGGTGATACATTGCAAATGTGCCAAGCACCCTTCGGCCCGAGGCAAGGATCGGGGTCGACCAGCAGGCGCGAAGACCATGGGCCAGGGCGATTTCCCTGAAGTCGGCCCAGAGCGGGTCGCTCGCGATATCGGAAACGAAGACCGGGGCCGCCTGGTAGGCGGCTGTTCCGCAGGAGCCGGCGCAAGGCCCGATCTCCGCGCCATCGATTGCCTCGCAGTAGGAGGCGGGGAGGCTGGGGGCGGCACCGTGCCTCAAGTGCCTTCCGTCAGGGTCAAGCAGGAGGATCGAACCGAGCACATTGGTTCGCGAAGTTGCCTCCACGATCCGCAGCAGCTCTTCGAGCGTATGCTCGAGCGGGCCGTCGGCAATGGCGAGCTCGAGCACCCGCGTATGGGCGACCCTCAGGCTTTCGCCGCGGCTCGCTTCGGTAACCTCGTGGCCCTGGAGGAAAATGGAAGCCGGCTGTCCGGTCCGGGCGGCAAGCGGCTGGAACACGAGGTCGACCAATATTTCCTCGACGGTCCCGTCCGGCCTCGAGACCCTAAGCGCCATCGCCCGGCCGGGAAGCGCCTCCCCCGAGGCCGCGGCATTGTCCAGCAAATCGGCAAAGCCTTGCAAGGTGAACTCGGGAAGGCCCTCGGCCACCGGCTTACCCAGGAAATCATCCCTTCCGACAAGCGATGCAAAGGCCTGGTTGGCCATGACGAGCTGGTGATCGGGTCCCTCGAACAGCGCCATGAAGCCCGGCGCCCTTTCGAACATCTGCCCCAGCCGGTCGAGCTCGCTGCTGGCGGCCAGCGCTGGATCGTTCAATGCAGGCCGTTCCGGCATCGGGTCATTTTAGCGCAAGCCGTGGCCCGCGTCACGATCAGCCGTGCCTAGTGGGTCGCGAGGACGGCCTCGACGCCGCTTTTCTCAAGTTGCTCGTTGACGCTGGCCATCAGGCGGTCGAGGCCGGCCTGGTCCTTCGCCTCTGCGCGGGCGACGAGAACGTCCTGGGTGTTGGAAGCCCGAAGAAGCCACCAGCCGTCGGGCGTGCTGACCCGCACGCCATCGGTCGCGTTGACGTTCGCTCCTTCCTCCGCAAGCCGCCCGGCCACTTCCTCGACGATCGCGAACTTGCGGCTTTCATCGACCTGGAAGCGAAGTTCGGGGGTGGCGAGAGACACCGGCATTTCGTCCCTGAGCTCGGTCAGGGATTTTCCGCTGGCCGAGACCGCCTCAATGGTCCGGACCGCCGCGTAGAGCGCATCGTCGAAGCCGTACCAGCGGTGCTTGAAGAAGATGTGGCCGCTCATCTCGCCGGCGAGCGGAGCCCCGGTCTCCTTCATTTTCGACTTGATGAGGCTGTGCCCTGTCTTCCACATCAGCGGAGTGCCGCCCATCGCCTCGATGCGATCGAACAGCGTCTGGCTGGCCTTCACGTCGGCGATGATGGTTGCCCCGGGCTGATCCTTGAGCACTGGCCCTGCAAGAATGATGAGTAGCTGGTCTCCCCAGATTACCCGGCCCTTCGAATCGACGGCGCCGATCCGGTCGGCATCTCCGTCGAAGGCAAAGCCGAAGTCGAGCCCCTTGTCGGCAACGAGTTTCCTGAGGTCTGCGAGATTGGCCTCGACGGTCGGGTCGGGGTGGTGATTGGGGAAATTGCCATCGATTTCGGTGTAAAGCGTGTGATGCTCCCCGGGCAGGCGCTTCACCAGCCGCTCGACGATCGGACCGCCTGCGCCGTTCCCTGCATCCCAGCCGACGCGATAGCCCTTGCCCTCGAAATTGCCGGCAAGCGCATCGACATAGGCGTCGGTGACATCGACCTCGTCGATCCTTCCCTCGCCCCGGCTCCAGTCACCGGCCGCGGCGCGGCGCCCGAGGTCCTGGATTTCCTCGCCGAACACAGAGCGGCCATTCAGCAGCATCTTGAAGCCGTTATAATTGGCCGGGTTGTGGCTGCCGGTGACCTGGATGCCCCCCTGCACGCCCAGCGTGGCAACCGCGAAATAGAGCATCGGCGATGGGCCAAGGCCGATCCGCACCACGTCAAGGCCGCCCTCGACCAGCCCGCGGACCAGTTCGCGCTCCAGCCGGGGGGAATGGGTGCGGCCATCACGACCAACCGCCACCTTGCGGGCGGATTCCGACAATGCGAGCGTCGCATAGCTTCGGCCGAGCGCGTAGGCATCCGCCTCGGTCAGGGTCGATCCGACGATCCCCCGGACATCATATTCCCTGAGTATCGTGGGGTTGAACTGGTGAGCCATGTAAGAGCCGTTCTCCGATTATGTTCTTCTTGAACGCCCGCGACAGGCCGGCGCCGCGAGGCCGCGGCGGTTCCCGGCGCAGGCAAATGCCTTTTTCGGGCAATGACGGACCGGCCGAACTTGTTCCCTAGCCGACCGCGGCCCGCGGCTGGCCGGCATCGTCGGCCTCGGGCACGGCCAGCCCGGCAATCATTTCGCGCAACTCCTGGCGGGCTGCAATATGGCCAAGTCCGACGTCGCCGATCTCGGCCATGTCGAGGAGCGTCAGGCCCTTGGGGAAGAGCTCGCGATAGATGACCCGCTCCCCAAGGCCCGGGATTACCCGGTAGCCCACCCGCCGGGCAAGCTCGTCGAGCGCTGCCCCGACCCGCTGGAGGTTGTGCGACTGGATATGCTGGAGGCGGTTCCTCAGCACCACCCAGTCGACGCTTCGCCCGGTCTGTTTCGCCCGCTGGGTCCGGCTGTTCCAGATCAGCTCGGCGTAAAAGCTTGGCTTGGTGACCTTGAAGCTTTCCGGGTGGACCTGGCCGATGAGGTCAAGGTCGACGAAGCTGTCGTTCATCGGCGTCACCAGCGTATCGGCCATCAGGATCGCAGATCGGGCGATCGGGTCGTCGCGGCCGGGGGTGTCGATCACCACCACGTCGACGTCAGCCGAAAGCCTTGCAATCGCCGCCTCGAGCCCGGCCGCGCTCTGGTCGTCGAGCACCTCGTAGATGGCGCCCGGGAGCTGCCGCTCCAGTCGACGCATCGTCGCGTCGCGGTTCTCGAGGTAACGGGTCATGGTGCGCTGGCGCTGGTCGAGGTCGAGCGCGCCGACCCGGTGACCGGATGCCGCGAGCGCAATGGCGGTGTGGACCGCGGTGGTCGACTTGCCGGTGCCGCCCTTTTCATTGGCGAAGACGATGAAGTGCGGCTGGCCCATGGCCTGCTATTCCCCTTGTGATACCCACAACCGCCCTAATATGGAGCGGCCCCAGCGCTGGAATACCGAAGGCCGGAATCGCATGCAAATCATTAGAAGGTTAAGCGAATTATCTCCGGCAATGCTCGGCTGGCGAGAGGCGGGCGAAACAATCGCGCTCGTGCCGACCATGGGAGCTCTCCACGCCGGGCACCTGGCGCTGGTCGCTGCCGCGAGGGAGGAGGCCGGCCGGGTAGCAGTCTCGATCTTCGTCAATCCACTGCAGTTCGGACCCAATGAAGATCTCGATCGCTACCCCCGGCGTGAGGAGGAGGACGCCCGGATGCTCCGCCAGGCGGGGTGCGACCTCTTGTGGATGCCGACGCCGGACCAGCTCTATCCACCCGGCTTTGCGACCAGGATCAGCGTCGCGGGGGTCAGCGAGCGCTGGGACGGGGCGGCCAGGCCTGGACATTTTGAGGGGGTGGCGACGGTCGTCGCCAAATTGTTCACCGCCGTCCGCCCTGACCTCGCTTTCTTTGGCGAGAAGGATTTCCAGCAGCTTGCAGTGATCCGCCGGATGGAGCGCGATCTCGGGCTTGGCGTTTCCATCCAGGCGGTCCCGACGGTGCGCGACCAGGACGGCCTCGCGCTCTCATCGCGCAATGCCTATCTCACCAGCGGCGAGCGGCAGCGGGCTCTGGCGCTACCCGGTTGCCTCGAGGAGGCCCGCGAGGCGATCCAAGGGGGTGAGCCGGTGGCCATGGCCCTCTCGCAGGCGAGGCGCCGGCTGTCCGAGGCCGGTTTTTCGCCGATAGACTATGTCGCTCTGGTGGACCCGGTGACTCTTGAACCCGTCGATGAGCCGCTCGGCGAAACCCGGCTCATTGCAGCTGCCACGATCGGCTCGACCCGTCTGATCGACAATATCCCGATACCCCCGCCCGCGGCATCGCCGAGGCCGGGACGAGGCGCCGCCCAGGAGAGCTGACGGCCCGCCGGCGATAACAACATCCATTTTGGGACTGGATTTTTCCGGTCGCGGGCTCGTCGGCGGAGACCGGGCCCAAGACGTCTCCCGCCCGGCGAGGGGCCAAAATTACCGCTCGCGGACCGCGCCGCTTCCCGTCGTAAAGTCGCATTTCGGACACAGCGGTCATCTTGGTCACCAGCCCGTTAACCATTTCTTTGCTGGTTGGGCGCGAATCTCGCGCAACGAACAGGGAAAACAGGGATTATTGAGATGGCGACCAGTCAGAAAGGTATCGACTTCCTCCTTCGCAGCCGGATCGCGGATGCGGAGAAAGGCAATGTCGACGCGCTGTACGAGCTTGGGGTGACCTATTCGACGGGCCGGGGCGGCGTCGCGGTCGACCTCATCGAGGCCCACAAGTGGTTCAACCTCGCCGCGCTGTCCGGTGACACGCGCAGCCAGGCCTGCCGCGCGGAAATCTCGATCGAGATGACTGCCCGCGAGATTGCCGAAGCGCAGCGGCAGGCGCGTGCATGGCTCGGGCATGGCAGCCAGCAGCGCTTTGCTGCCTGACGCATTGGCGGGCCCAAGTCTCCGGTAGCCAAGGGGCATCGCCGGCAAAAAGATGCCCGGCGAGGCCAGGGGCCCCGCCGGGCGGCATGGACTAGCGAATGACGACCGTCGCTGCGCGGCGGTTCTGCGCCCAGGCCTCTTCATTGGATCCCAGCGCGACCGGACGTTCCTTGCCCCAGCTGGTCGTTACCAGCCGCGATGCGGGAACTCCCTGCGCGACGAGGAAGTCACGGGCGGCGTTGGCGCGGCGTTCGCCAAGCGCCTGGTTATATTCACGCGTTCCGCGCTCGTCGGCGTGGCCTTCGATGGAAGCCCTGACATTGGGATTGGCAATAAGCCACCTTGCCTGGGCCGCGAGGGTCGCCTGCGAGGCCTGGTCCAGCGAATATTCGTCGGTCCCGAAATAGATGGTGTCCGACCCGGCCTTGGCAACCAGATCTGCCTGGAGCGCCGGGAGCTCGACCACCTCGAGGCTGTTGGGATCGGTCGAGTTGGGATCGACAGGCGGCGCTACCGGGCCCTCACTAATCGGCTCGGGGGGCGGGGTCCGCTTCGCACAGGCGCCCATCGTCAATGCGACCGCAGCCATGCCAATCACAAAGGTCTTTTTCATTTTTCACTCCTTGGGAAATCCCTGATCATTAAAAAAATGGGGAATGTCAGCTGTTCAGCGGTGACCAGCTGGGGTCCGACCCTCCGACCGGGGTCGGCATGATCCTTGCTCGGCCGCCGCTTACCGGAACGGCATAGAGCCGCGCGGCGCCGGCACCCTGCGGGGTGCGATGGAACATCACGAACTGTCCGTTGGGCGCCCAGCTGGGGCCCTCGTCCTGCCAGCCGTCGGTCAGGACCCGTTCGCCTCCGCCCGACGGGTTCATCACGCCAATGCGGAACGTCCCGGCTATCTTGGTGAAGGCGATGAGATCGCCCGTCGGGCTCCAGGTCGGCGACGCGTAGCGGCCACCCCCGAAGCTGATGCGGCGCTGGTTGGAACCGTCTGCGCCCATCATGTAGAGCTGCTGCGTCCCGGAGCGATCGCTTTCGAACACGATCTGGCGGCCGTTGGGCGAGAAGCTCGGGGAGGTATCCGCGCCCGGGGCGCTGGTCAGTCGCCGGGGCGGGCCGCCGTCCACCGACACGATGTAGATATCGGTATTGCCGCCGTCCGCCATGGAAAAGACGACGTTGCGGCCATCGGGCGAGAAGCGAGGCGCAAAGGTGATGTGGTTGCCCGGGATCAGGAGCCGCTCGGAGCCGCTCGCGACGTCGTAGAGCAGGACGCGCGGCCGGCGGCCGATGTAGCTGACGTAAACCAGCTTGTCGCCGCGCGGCGAGAAACGGGGAGTCACCACCGTGTGCCGGCCAACGGTCAGGTAGCGGTGGTTGCTCCCGTCGGAGTCCATGATCGCGACCCGCTTCTGACGATTGTTCTTTGGCCCGGTCTCGGCGACATAGACGACCCTCGTGTCGAGATAGGGCTGCTGGCCGGTCAGGCGCGAATAGACAAGGTCGGCGCACTTGTGCGCGGCGCGGCGCCAGTCGCTGCCCGTCACCGCGAAGCCCTGCCGGGCAAGTTCGCGCCCGGCGGTAACGTCATGGAGATAGCAGGCAATGGTCATCCGCCCGTCGGGCCGGGATTCAATATAGCCCGAGACCAGCGCTGCGACGCCGGCGTTGCGCCATTGCGGATAAACGGGGTTGCCGGCCTCCGCGACCGAATAGCCCGGAAGTCCGCCCGGGCCGAGGGGGGTGAACATCCCGGTCGAGCGAAGGTCGCTCGCGATCACCTCGGAAACCTGCCGCCCGATCATGTCGCCGGGCATCACGGGGACGGCGATGGCGACATTGGTCCTGACGCTTCCGCCGACAAGCTCGGGCGGAGATTCCTGGCTGTCCTGGGCAATGGCGGCTCCGGCGAGCCCGGTGAGCAGGAGAGTTAGGATGAATCGCATGGCTCAGTTTACCCTGTAGGTGAAAGTGAAGTCATTCCAGCCGCCGTCGGGTGTATCATACAGCTCGGCGGGCAGGCGTAGCGGGGTGCATTGCGCAAAGATGCGTCGCACCTGGTCCTCAAGCAGTTCGCCATATCTGGAGCGAAGCTCCGGGTCTCCCGAAGTACGCAGGACGACGGGCGGTCGGATCAGCCGGCCGCTCCTGGATAGCTTGAGATTGATGGTCAGGCGCACCTGGTTGGCGCCTTCTCCGATATAGGGTTGCCGGTCGGCGCAGGGCTGCACCTGCCGCAGGATGGCCTGGCCGACGCTTGCCCTTGCCTTCGCGCTGAAGGTCGGCGCGGCGGGCTTCGGCTCGTCGCTGCTTTTGGACGGCGCTTCCCCGATCCCCTTGAGGAAATCATCGCCGATCCTCGAGACCCTCGGAGCAGGCCGCGAAGGAGCCGGCTTGGGCGGAGCTGGCTTGGTCGCCCGGACGGGCGCGGGGGCAGGCCTTGGCCTCGGGGCCGGGGTCGGTTCCGGCCGAACCACCGGCGGGGCCTCTGCCGGCTCGACCTCGCCGATCTCGGGCGCCTGGCTCGGCGGCGGTGGCACCGGGATCGACTGGGGCGCCGCGGACGAAAGGCCGATCTCCTCGACCAGCTCGACTTCCATTGCCGGTGGTTCGGGGGAGGAATCGACGTTGGCGAGGCTCATTGACAGGGCGCCGATGAGCGCGACGTGGAACAGCAGGGCTGCTCCCGTCCCGGTCCATTCGGCGCGGTCCAGTCTCATTGCTGCTCGGGCCCCACCGAGACCAGCGCGACACGGTTGAGGCCGGCGCGGTTGAGCTCGCCCATGACCCGCATCACCCGGCCATAGTCGAGGCCGCGGTCAGCACGCAGGTAGATGCGGCGCCCTTCCGCCGGCTCCGGCTGCGCCGCAATCTCGGCCAGTAAGGCAGGTAGCTCCGCTTCGCTGACCGGGGCGTCATCGACGGTGATGGCGCCGCGGCCGTCAATCGCTACCTGGACCGGCTTGGCTTCCTGGTCGAGCGCGCCGGCCCGGCTTTCCGGAAGGTCGATCGGTACGCCCGCGACCAGCAGCGGCGCAGTCACCATGAAGATGATGAGCAGGACCAGCATCACGTCGACGAGGGGCGTGACGTTGATCTCCGACATGGGCGGCCTGCGCCGGCCGCGGCCCGACGAGGAAGGAAGGTTGGCGCCCATCAGTGACCTACCCCTGCCTCGGCCTCCAGCTCCCGGCTTAGAGTCGCGTGAAACCGGTCGGCAAAGCGGCCAAGCTTCGCCTCGTGGCGGTCCAGCCCGTGGGTCAGCCTGTTATAGGCGATAACCGCCGGGATCGCCGCGAACAGGCCGATGGCAGTGGCGAACAGGGCCTCGGCGATGCCCGGGGCGACCACTGCAAGCGAAGTGTTGTTGGCCCCGGCAATCGCCGTGAAACTGCGCATGATGCCCCAGACCGTTCCGAACAGCCCGACGAATGGTGCGACGGAGCCGACGGTGGCGAGGATGTTCAGCCGGTCTGACAGGCGGTCGAGCTCTGCTGCGACCGCGGCGTTCATCCTGCTCGCAAGCCGTTCGCGCGTGCCCGTGCGATCGATCGCCTTGGACTTGGTCGAGCGGCGCCACTCGTCGAGCGCGGCCGTCATCACAACCGCGATCGGCAAGGGATCCGAACCGCGCCTGCTGTGGAACGCGTCGATGTCGCTCGCAGCCCAGAAATCCCGCTCGAACTGGTCGGTACCGCGATTGATCCGCCGCAGGCGCAGGGAATGAGTGAAAATGATCGCCCAGGTCCAGATGCTGGCGAGGAGCAGGCCAAGCATGACGGCTTTGACCACCACGTCCGCCTGCAGGAACAGGTGGAGCGGGCTCATCAGGTCGGCTGAGGCTTCTACGGTTGGCATCAAATTCCTTCTTGCTCGAATCGCTTGAAACGCAGGATCCAATCCGCCGGCTGGCGGCGCGGACGGCCGTCCGGGCTCAGGAACGCCGCGGTAACCGTCGCTTCCGCAAGCACTTCCCTCCCGCGCATGACTCGTTGATGAATGGAACAGGAAGCATTGCGGATCTGCGTGATCCTGCTCACCACGACGAGTTCATCGTCCAGCTTGGCGGGCCTGCGCCACCTGATGTCCATTTCGCTGACGGCATAGGCGCCGAGGCCCTCGTCGAGGGCCGCACGCTGGTCGATCCCGGCAGCGCGCAGCATGTCGGAACGGGCCCGCTCGAAAAAGCGAAGATAATTGGCATGGTAGACAATGCCCGCCGTATCGGTGTCCTCAAAGTAAACCGTCAGCGCGAACCGGTGTTCCTTGCCAACAAATCCGCCGCGATAGGGGTGATCGAAGGGAGATGGCTCCATCCCTGTCGCATTAACCAAGGCAGGAGTCTGGCGGCAAGCCTGAGCGGCCGAAAAGTGGCCCTAGCGCGGCTGTCCGCTGGCCGATTCCGGCCGGTCCAGCGCCGAAACCTGGCGAACCAGGTCGCCCATCGGCGCGTAAAAGTCGGCAAGGTGCATTCCCCACCCGGGAATGAACATCCCGAGGACGGCCACCTCTCCGCCGATCCGGTCGGTGCGCCTGTCGCCCGGGTCGGCGTTGGTCCGGATGGAAAGATAGCCCCGCTGGCCATCGCTGACGCAGCGCGCGGAGACCAGGCCCTCGGTTCGAAGATAGGGCGAGGGCGGTACTCCCTCGGTCGACCACTGGATCGGACCTCCCGGGACGGGAAGGGCGGAGCGGGCATTCCAATAGCTGTCGAGGCTGACCCATCCCTTCGCGCCCGGTTCAGCGGGGTTGGTGCAGGCGACCGTCATGCCGGGCTTGTCCGCGACGCCGAACATGGCGCCGGGCGGAGGCGGGTTGTTCTCGCGGAAGCTTACCCAGGTGAGGACGCACCCGGTTTGCCCGGCCCTCGAGCAGATCGGGGTCTTTTTCAGGGTGCCGCCGGTGAGCTTTCCCTGGGGAACGAGGAGATTGAAGCCCGGGATGATCGCGAGTTTCATGCGCGCAGCTTCGGGCTTGCCCTCGATTTCGTGGGCGATGAGCTGCTGGAGCATCAATGAGCCCTGGCTGTGGCCGATCAGCACGTAGGGCCGCCCCTTGTTGTGCCTGGCGAGATATTCCTTCCAGGCGGAGCGGACGTCCGAATAGGCCATCATTGCCGGGGCGGTAACGTCGGCTCCCGCGGCAGCGGCTGCAACGGCGCCGAGTGTCATCGACCGGTAAATCGGCGCAAATGTCCGGCAACTGCCGGCAAAGCGGGCAAACTGGCTGGCGACCGCGGCCTTCTCCTCGCCGTCGCCCGGCCTGAGGTCGCTGTTCATGCCGGCGTCCCGGCTCATCGTCGGGTAGACGTAGAAACAGTCGACCGGCGGGTTGCTGGCAACCGGCGAAAGGCCGGTCGAGCCGTAGCCATTTGAGTTGAGGGCGGTGGTCGGGAGCGGGGTCGAGCAAGGGTCGGCCCGTCCCGGTAGGCACAGCCAGTTGGCAGCGCTGCCATAATCCGGCGCTTCGGCGGCCGAGGATGCCTGCAGTGCAAAGAGCGAAGCGGCGGCAAGGAGACTCATTTTTCCTCCGGATCGAACAGGCCGGACTGGCTGCCAGCCGGCGGGTTAAGCCCGAGATGTTGCCAGCCACGCCCGTTCAGGCAGCGTCCTCTTGCCGTCCGGGCGATTAGGCCAAGCTGAATGAGATAGGGCTCGACCACGTCCTCGAGCGTGTCGCGCGGCTCGGAAAGGCCCGCGGCCAGTGTCTCGATGCCGACCGGCCCGCCCCCGTAAAGCTCGGCGATCATGGAGAGATAGCGCCGGTCCATGGCATCGAGGCCAAGGCGGTCGATCTCGAGCCGCGCCAGTGCACGGTCGGCAACCTTCGCATCGATCGCGTCCGCGCCGGCGGCATGGGCAAAGTCGCGGACGCGCCGGAGTAACCGTCCGGCAATGCGCGGCGTGCCCCGGCTCCGGCGCGCGATCTCATGCTCGCCCTCGCTGGTGGTCGGTGCCCCGAGCAGGCGCGCGGCACGGCGGACGACCTGCTCCAGCTCGTCGACCGTGTAGAAGGCAAGCCTCACCGGGATCCCGAACCGGTCCCGAAGCGGGGTGGTCAGCAGCCCCTGGCGAGTGGTGGCGCCGACGAGCGTGAAGCGCGGAAGATCGATCCGCACCGATCGGGCCGAGGGCCCTTCGCCGATCATGAGGTCGAGCGCCCGGTCCTCCATCGCCGGATAGAGGACTTCCTCCACGGCGGGGTTTAGCCGGTGGATCTCGTCGATAAACAGGACGTCGCCGTCCTCGAGGTTGGTAAGGAGCGCCGCGAGGTCCCCTGACTTGGCGATGACCGGCCCGGATGTAGCCCGGAAACCGACACCCATTTCGCGGGCAAGGATACCCGCGAGGGTGGTCTTGCCAAGGCCCGGCGGGCCGAAGAACAGTACATGGTCGAGCGCCTCGCCGCGGGACCGCGCCGCGTTCACGAAGACCCGCAGATTTTCCCGGGCCGACTGCTGGCCGATGAACTCGTCCAGGCTTTTCGGGCGAAGCGCGGAATCCGCGTCTTCGGCGGTGCGTTCGGGCGTCGTCAGTCGGGCGGGGTCGGTGGCCATTGCTTCGCTTGTGACAAGTTGCACCGGGCCGCGCAACGAGTCACGTCATGTCGGACGAGGCAAGCTGCAGCTGGCGTCACCTAGTCGCTATGGCTGATGCCATCGCCGGGGAGCTCCACCCATCGATGCCGACGCTTTTCCCAGACGGAAAATCGCGGCGATAGCGAGTAGGGATCGTCGAAGGCGCCAAGGGGGACCGCCACCAGCCCGTCGAACTTGCCCTCGTTCCGGTAGTATGCCGTCGACCCGCAGTCCGGACAGAAGAAATGGGTAACGAGGTTTCCGCTGTCCGCCCGGCTGGACCAGCGCTCCGACCGACCGCTGCTGTTCATCTGTTCGGTGGGCCAGCGGGCCTGTGCAGAAAAGGCGCTGCCACTTCGCTTCTGGCAATCAAGGCAGTGGCAAACCGAGACACGGACCGGTTCGCCGGTCACCACGACCTTCAGCTGGCCGCACCGGCATGAGGCGGTCCGCGAGCTCATCCGGCGATTTCCATGGGAAGCGCGACCGTGCAGCGTTGGGCCCTTAGCCTCACTTTGAAGACTTTCGAAGGGCCAGTCGCACCAGCGCATCGAGATTGGCGCCGGGGCCAAGCTCGGCCTGGGCGGCTGCCACTGCCGCGCTCGCTTCACCGGCCTTGAAGCCAAGGTTGGCCAGCGCCGACACCGCGTCCGCCGCGGCGCCGCCCTGGGGAGCGGGTGCACCCGAAGCTGCCGCCAGCGCCGGGCTGCCAAGCTTTCCGGCAAGCTCGTTAACGATCCTCTGTGCAAGCTTGGGACCAACGCCATTGGCACGGGCGACCATCGCCTTGTCGCCCCGGCTTACCGCCAGCGCCAGCTCGTCGGGCGAAAGAACCGACAATATCGCGAGAGCGACGCGGCCGCCCACGCCCTGGACGCTCGTCAAGTGGCGAAAGGATTGCCGCTCCCCGGCCGAGCCAAAGCCGAACAATGTCCAGCCATCCTCACGGACCTGCAGTTCGGTCAGGATGGTAACCTCTCCGCCGACCGGGCCCAGCGCATCTAGCGTGCGGCTGCTCAACTGGACCTGGTAGCCGATTCCCTGGACGTCGACGATCGCGCCTTCAGCGCTGGTCTCGAGCAGGGTTCCATGGAGGCGAGCGATCATTGCTAACGCGTAACGCCGGCCCTTGCGCTCGCCAAGTGGTGCGCGTGGGTGATCGCGACCGCCAGCGCGTCCGCCGCGTCGGGGCCCGCGATCGCGACGCCCGGGAGGATGCGCTGGACCATCGCGTGAACCTGCGCCTTCTCGGCGCCGCCGGTCCCCACCACGGATTTCTTTACCAGCCTTGCGGCATATTCGCCGACCGGGAGGCCCGAGCGTGCGGCAACCATCAGTGCCACCCCGCGCGCCTGGCCGAGCTTTAGCGTCGACTGCGGGTTCTTGTTGACGAAGACTTCCTCGACCGCCGCGGCTTGCGGGCAGTGGTCGGCGATGATCTGCTCGAGCTGGGTTCCAAGGCTGGCGAGGCGCCGCGGCAGGTCCTCGCGCGGGTCGGTCTTCAACTGGCCGTTGGCGAGATGCGCAAGCCGGTTGCCCTCCGCGCGGATCAGGCCCCAGCCGGTAGTGCCAAGTCCAGGATCAAGGCCCAGGATGATCAGGCGAGCTTCTCCAGCTCCTCGTCGGGAACGTCATAATTGCCCCAGACCGTCTGGACGTCGTCGTCATCCTCTAGCGCGTCGATCAGCTTCATCAGCGTGCCGGCATCATCGCCGCGCAGCTCGATTTCATTCTGGGGTTTCCAGCCAAGCTTGACCGCCTCGGCTTCGCCGAGCGCGGATTCGAGCGCCTTCGCGACCTCGTGCAGCGAGTCGACCGAGGTCCAGATCTCATGTCCCTCCTCGTCGCTGGCGACATCGTCCGCGCCGGCCTCGATCGCCGCTTCAAGGACCTTGTCGGCGTCGCCGGCGGCAGCGCCATATTCAATCAGCCCCATGCGGTCGAAGGCGTGGCTGACGCTCCCGCTGGCGCCGAGATTGCCGCCGTTCTTTGAGAATATCGTGCGGACGTTGGTCGCCGTGCGGTTACGATTGTCGCTCAGCGCCTCGACGAGCAGCGAGACGCCGCCGGGACCGAAACCCTCGTCGCGGATCTCCTCGTAATTCTCGCCCTCGCCCTTCTCCGCCTTGTCGATCGCGCGCTGGATATTGTCCTTTGGCATGGACTGGGCGCGCGCCGCGATCACCGCGGCTCGAAGCCGGGGATTCATGTCGGGATCGGGAAGACCCATCTTCGCCGCGACGGTGATTTCGCGGCTCAGTTTCGAGAACATCGCCGAACGCTTTTTGTCCTGCGCGCCCTTGCGATGCATGATGTTCTTGAATTTTGAATGACCGGCCATGAATGCCCCAATTTCTTGCGGTCCTGCCGGAAAATTCCCGGCAAGACCATAACCTCACCCCAGCTTAGACCAGGCCGAGCGCGTTGCGATAGGTCTCGAGCAGTGCGTCCGCTTCCTGGCGGGCGTGCGCCTCCATCTTCCGCAGGCGTACTATGGCGCGCATCGTCTTGGTGTCATAGCCGTTGGCCTTGGCCTCGGCATAGACATCCTTGACGTCGTCGGCGATGCCCTTCTTCTCTTCCTCGAGCCGCTCGATACGTTCGATGAACAGCCGCAGCTGGTCTGCCGCGACATTTCCTTCGCTCATTTACTCCGCCCTTCCGAATCTCATGGGATGATCAAAATAGAGGCGGCTCACTAGGCGAGGGCACTGCTCGCCTCAACCCGGTTGAATGACTCGCCCGAGCCGCTATGGCGGGGCCGAACAAGTGAAGCTGGGGTGAGAATGCTGAGACCGCGGGCACGCAAGGTGAAGATCCTGGCAACGTTGGGCCCGGCTTCCTCTTCTCCGGAAATGATCCGCGCCTTGATGGATGCAGGTGCGGACGCGTTCCGGATCAACATGAGCCACGGCGGCCAGGCCGAGAAGGCCAGGCTGGTCGAATCCATCCGCGCTCTCGAAAAGACGCTTCACCGCCCGACCACCATCCTGTTCGACCTCCAGGGCCCCAAGCTTCGGGTCGGAAAATTCAAGGGTGGCTCGGCCGAACTCGTCAAGGGCCGGATGTTCGTTCTCGATCGCAATCGCGAGCCTGGCGATGCCACCCGCGTCGAGCTGCCGCACCCGGAGCTGTTCGAGGCGGTGAAAAAGGATACGCGCCTGCTGATCGACGACGGCAAGATCCGCCTGCGGGTTGCAGCCGTCGAGAATGACCAGATCGCGGCGGTGGTCGAGGTCGGCGGCAAGGTCAGCAACAACAAGGGGGTCAATGTCCCCGACGTGCTCGTCCCGATCCCGGCGCTCACCAAGAAGGACCGCTCGGACCTCGTCTTTGCGCTCGAGCAAGGCGCGGACTTCATCGCCCTGTCCTTCGTCCAGCGTCCCGAGGACGTGGCCGAGGCAAGGGAAATGGTCGGCGACCGTGCCGGCCTCCTCGCCAAGATCGAGAAACCCCAGGCAATCGAGCGGCTGGACGAGATACTGGCCCTCGCCGACGCCGTGATGGTCGCGCGCGGCGATCTCGGCGTGGAACTTCCCCCCGAGGGGGTCCCGCCGCTCCAGAACCGGATCGTCGCTGCGGCGCGCCAGGAAGGCAAGCCGGTCATCGTTGCGACCCAGATGCTGGAATCGATGATCGTCTCGCCGACCCCGACCCGTGCCGAGGTCAGCGATGTCGCCAACGCGATTTACGAGGGCGCTGACGCGGTCATGCTTTCCGCCGAAAGCGCGGCGGGCGCCTATCCGGTCGAGGCGGTGACGATGATGGACCGGATCGCCCGGAGCGTCGAGGCAGATCCTGTCTACCCGGCGCGCATCCATTTCACCGAAACGCCGGCGGAGGAAACCATTGCCGACGCGCTCTCGGAAAGCGCCGCCCAGATCGTGCGCATTCTCGATGCCAAGTCGGTGGCCTGCTTCACCTCGACGGGTTCGACCGCCCGGCGGATTGCGCGCGAGCGGGCGCAGGTGCCGACGCTCGCAATGACCGCCAGCATGAAGGTAGCCCGCCGCCTCGGGCTCCAGTGGGGCGTTCACGCGGTCCACACGAGGGACGTGTCGAGTTTCGAGGAAATGGTCGGCAAGGCAAAGAGGATGGTCCTGCGCCATCGATTGGCCATGGCCGGCGACAGCGTCCTCATCATGGCCGGGGTACCGTTCAAGACGAGCGGATCGACCAACGTCATCCACGTCGTGAAGATCGTCGGCGACGAACTCGATACCTATCTCAACGAGGGTTGAGCCTGTTCCAGGAGCCCCGGTAACTCTCCCGCCAGCTCGCGGGCGAGATAGCCGATCGTGCCAACCTTCCTCGCCAGCGAAGAGCCGGCCTCGCCGTGGAGCCAGACGCTCCATAGCAGGGCGGTAAGTGGGTCGGCTCCCCTGGCAAGGATGGCGCCGGCAATGCCGGCGAGCGCATCGCCGGAGCCGGACGCGCCGAGGCCCGGGCCACCGCCCTCATATTTCCAGGCCGAGCCGTCCGGGTCCACCACATGGCTTTGCGGGCCCTTGACGAGGACCAGCGCGCCATAGCGCCGGGCGCACTCCCGCCCGCACCCCAGGGGATCCTTCCTGACCTGCTCCTCCTCGCAGCCGATGAGAGCTGCCATTTCCCGGTCATGGGGGAGGAGGATGGGGACCGGGGCATCGCGGGCCGCGTCCTCGTGCGGCATCAGCGCGTAGAGCATGGCGGCGTCAAGGACGAGCCGGTCGATCCCGGCCTGGAGGAGTTTCCTCGCCAGCCGTTCGCAGCTTTTTCCCGGCATCATCCCGGGGCCGGCCACCACCGCGTCAAAGCGCTCGAGCCTTTCCATCAGCTGGCCGGCGCCTGCCTTCGATATGCCGCCGTCCCGGCTCATCGGAAGCGCAAGCACCAGCGCCTCCGGGACCGCCATCGCGATATGCGGCGCCATCGGCTCGACCGTGGCGATGCTGACCTTGCCGCATCCCGAACGAAGCGCAGCCATGGCGGCAATGACGGCCGAGCCTGGCGTCTCAGTGCTGCCAGCGATGACCAGCAGCTTGCCATGGCTGTTCTTGTCGCCCTCCTCCACCGGGGGAAGGGGATGGCGCCGGAGCAGGTCGAGGTCGAGCGCTGCGCAGCTGCTCATCGGGTTCCGGTCATCATGTCGGGCTCTGCCGTCGCCGGCGTTCCTTCGGCTTCGAGCGGTGCGCCGAAGTTCCACAGCGCCAGCCTCGGCGCGCACAGTCCCTGGTCGTCGGGATCAAATTCAAAGGCGCATACGCCGCAATTGAGAACGTCGGCCTTCTTGTCGATTTCGAGGATCTGCCCCTCGGTCAGCTCCTCGAGGATATAGCGCATGCAAAGCACCACGACCTGGTGGCAAACGACGAGCACGCGCCGGTCGGCATAATGGAGGTTGATGGTGTTGAGCATCGACCGAAGGCGCAAAATGACGTCGGCCCAGCTCTCGCCGCCCGGGGGCCGGTGGTAGAATTTGCCCATCTTTGCACGGTGCGCGGCCTCCTCGGGGAATTTCTCGCGAATGCCGAGCGTCGTCAGTCCATCGAATACGCCGAACTCCCGCTCGCGCAGCCGCTCGTCGAGGATGGTCGGCTTGGCGCCGCCCGACAGGCCGCCCGCGTCGCAGATGGCCTGTGCGGTCTGCCTGGCGCGGACATAGGGCGATGACAGGATGACTTGCGGCTTTTCATCTTCGCCGAGCGACGCGAACCAGTGGCCGACGGCCCTTGCCTGCCTGTGGCCCAGCCCGGACAGCGGGACGTCGACGTCCCTTATGTCGAGGTCGATGTTCGTCAGCCCCGCCTCGTGGGCGGCGTCCCGGGCGACATTGCCGTCGCTTTGCCCGTGTCGCACCAGGTAGAGCCGTTCCGGCCAATGCTGTCCGTGCCGCATCGTTTCTCCTAACCAAACGTCTTCAAAGCCCGACGGCGCAAATTGGTTCAGCAAGGCAGCCGAGTCGCCTCGTGAAACAGCTGCTGGATGGGGGTGATGCCTGCCTTGAAAAGGCCCGTCCATGGCTCGCATTTGCAACGACTTGGCTCGAGTTTATTGACTTCTGTTAATTTTTTGTAAACCATAACGGTTCTCTCACAGCTACAGGGGGTGCACGTGACTACCGTCCAGGAGACCCGTTCCAGTAAGCGTTATCTTCTCACCGGAGCCGCCATTATCGGCGTCGCGCTTGCTGCCTACGGGGTAGGCCGCGTCTATCCGCCGCTAGGCCCGACCGAGGGGACGATCGCACCCGCGCAGCGCTACGTCGCTTCGCAGGTCGGGGAAGGGGACGTCACTCTTGGCGATACTTCGATCCCGCAGCTCATGCAGACCGATGCCTTCGAAGTGATGTCGAAAAACCCGGATTTCAGGGCCCTTGCGGCCGACCCGGGATTTGCGGCGCTGGCCCAGAACAGCCAGGCGATGGCCGCGATCGCGGCCAATCCGGCCGCGTTCGCAGCACTTGCCAAGAACCCGCAGGCTTTCCAGCAGGCGGTCAGCTCGGCCCAGTCGCTTTCGGCGATGGCCAGGGGCGCCAACGCTGCCCAGGCGCAGGCTTTCGCCGCCATGTCTTCGCATTCCCAGGCCTTTTCGGCCCTGGCGAGACATCCGGCCGCCTTCGCGGCCGTTGCGCGTGATGCAGCGGCATTCGCCGGCTTTGCAAAGAATCCCAGTGCCTTTGCAGCTGCCGCGCGAAACCCGTCGTCCATGCAGGCGATGTCCCGCGACGCGGCTGCGTTCCAGGCGCTTTCGCGTGACGCTGCTGCGATGCAGGCAATCGCCCGCGACGCGAGCGCCTTCAGCTCCATGGCAAGCAACGCTGCCGCCTTCAGTGCGCTGGCCAAAAATGCCCAGGCGCTGTCGCTCGCGGCAAAGAGCGCCCAGGCATTTGCCGCCAATGCGTCGAAGGCAAGCCTCGACGCCGCGGCCGCCTCGGCGATGGCCCAGCACTCCTCGGCTTTCCATGCGCTCTCGCTGCAGCCCCAGGCCTTTGCCGCCGTTGCCAGGCAACCGCAGGCATTCGCCGCCCTTGCAAAGCATCCGGCGGCCTTTGCGGCGATCGCCCGCAACCCGGCGGCGTTCGCCGGCTTTGCCAAGAACCCCAGCGCCTTTGCAGCGGCCGCGCGGAGCCCGGGAACCTTTGCGGCCATGTCTCGCGATGCGCAGGCATTCCAGGCGCTCTCGCGCGATGCCGCGGCAATGCAGGCGCTCTCGCGCGATGCCAGCGCGTTCAGCGCCATGGCGAGAAACGCCGACGCCTTCCGGGCGCTCGCGGCCAATTCCCAGGCATTCAATGCCGCGATAAACTCCAAGCTGCTCGACGCGCTCGCAGGCAATGCCAGGGCGTTCAGCGCATTGGCCTCCAACGCCAGCGCCCTGTCGGCCGCTGCCCAGGCGGCCCAGGCGTTCAACGCTGCCTCGGCGGCGGCAGAGCTTGCCGCTCGCGGGCGGTTTGATGCGAGGGCGATGCAGGCCATGGCCGCACATCCCCAGGCCTTTGCTGCCATGTCGGCCCAACCGCAGGCATTCGCTGCCGTTGCAAAGGATGCCCGTGCGCTTCAGGCCATCTCCCGCAATGCCAGCGCGTTCAACGCGCTGCAGGGGGTTTCGCAGTTCCGGGTGCTGGCGGCCAACCCGTCATTCGCCGCGGCGATGCGCGATTCCAATTTCACGGCCCGATTTGCCGCGAGATAGACCGGGCCGCCGGGCCGCCGGCGCGTAGGGGTGGGGTAGTATGAAGTGGCGAGGCGCACGCCGCCACCGGCGATGGACAGGAGGTACGGCGGCGCTGTTGCTTGGCAGCGCCGCCAGCGGAGCCCTCGCCCAGTCGCAGCCAGAGCCACTCCCGCCTCCGCCGGACACCACGACCATCGAGGAAGTTCCGGCACCGGCGACCGATCCCGACGACCCGGCCGCGCCGGCACCGGTCGAGCCGCCAGTCGAGGAACCCGCCCATTCGCCGCCCAACGCGGGCGGGATTCCCCTCTCCACGCTCGAGACCGAGAACCAGACGCTCATCTATTTCGACCCCGTCCAGACCTATCTCACGCCCTATGTCGCCCGGGCCTTCGAAAATGCCATCGCCTGGCACAAGGACCGATTTCGCTGGGAGCCCTGGGAGCCGACGACGGTGCTGCTCAAGGACTTCGGCGACTTCGGCAACGCCGGCGCGCGCTCAAGCCCCAATAATGCCGTCCTGCTCGATGTTGCGCCCGTATCCCAGCGGATGGAGACGTTCACCCCGGGGGAACGCTTCTATACGCTGATCAACCATGAGCTCGCGCATGTCGCGACGCTCGATGCCTGGAACAGCCGCGACGCCTTCTGGAGGCGGCTTCTCGGTGGCAGCCCGATCATAAACAAAGACCATCCCGAATCGATCCTCTACAATTATCTGACCACGCCCAGGAACAATGTCCCGCGCTGGTATGCCGAGGGTTCCGCCGTCTTTTTCGAGACATGGATGGCCGGCGGGCTGGGCAGGGCCCAGGGCGGCTACGACGAGATGGTGTTCCGGGCCAAGGTCCGCGACAAGGACAAGCTCTACTCGCCGCTGGGGCTGGAGAGCGAAGGCATCGCCATCGATTTCCAGATCGGCGCCAACGACTATCTCTATGGCACGCGCTTCTTTTCATGGCTGGCGCTGACCTATGGTCCCGAAAGGGTCATGGAATGGCTTCGCCGGGACGATCGGAGCGCCAGCTTCTACGCAAGCCAGTTCCGCCGGGCTTTCGGCAAGCGGCTGGACGACGCCTGGAGCGACTGGCACGCCTTTGAACGCGAGTTCCAGGCGGCCAATCTTGCCCGCCTCGCGCAATTCCCGCTGACCGACGTGAAGCATCTCAGCCCGCGCGGCCTCGGTTCCATGTCCCGTGGCTATATCGACGAGCAGACCAACAGCCTGGTCGCGGCATTCCGCTTCCCCGGGCAGATCGGCTTCATCGGCAGGATGGACCTCGCCACCGGGAAGCTGCGCAAGCTCTCGGACCTCAAGGGCATGATGCTCTACTTCGTGACCAACGTTGCCTTCGATCCCGAGGGCCGAAAGGCCTTTTATGTCGATGACAACCATGCGTACCGCGACGTCATGGAGGTCGATGTCGACACCGGCGCCAAGCGGATGCTGCTCCGCGATGCCCGCATCGGCGACCTCGTGTTCAATCGCCACGACCGGTCGATCTGGGGGATCCGTCACCAGAATGGCTATGCGACCATCGTCAGGATCCCGCCGCCCTACGCGGGGTTCAACCAGATCCACACGTTCGACTATGGCACCACGCCGTTCGACCTCGACATCTCGCCCGACGGCCTGATGGTCTCGGCCAGCTATGGCGAGATCAACGGCAGCCAGTCGGGTGCGTGTGTGGAACCTGCAGACGCTGCAGGACGGCGGCGGACTCGAGGAGGTCGCACGGCTCGAACTGCCGCCGTCGACACCCGAAGGCTTCACTTTCTCTCCCGACGGCCAGTCGCTCTACGGGACCAGCTATTATACCGGCGTTTCCAATGTCTTCAGGTTCGACATCGCGACCCAGAAATATGAGGTGCTTACCAACGCCTCGACCGGCTTTTTCCGACCGCTGGTTCGGCCCGACGGGCAGTTGCTCGTCTATGAGTATACGGGCGAGGGGCTGACGCCCTCGCTCATCCGGCCCGAGCCGCGCGAGGACCTTGGCACGATCGAGTTCCTCGGAACTAGGGTCGTCAACACTCACCCCGAGCTCAAGGGGTGGGGAGTGGGATCGCCGGCCTCGATCGACCTCGACTCCAGGATCACCCGGAGGGACCGTTACCGGGCGACCAGCCGGATGAAGCTCGCTGCACGCTATCCCGTCGTCGAAGGCTATAAGCAGAAGCCCGCGCTCGGCTATTATGTCCATTTCGAGGACCCGCTGCAGTTCCACCAGCTCAGTGCTACCCTCAGCGTCTCGCCATTTGGCGACCTGCCTTCGAGCGAGCGCTTTCATGCCGACATCGTCTACAAGACGTTGAACTGGAAGCTTCGCTACTGGCACAATGACGCCGACATCTACGACCTTGCCGGCCCGGTGCTGCGCAGCCGCAAGGGCGATGCCTTCATCGTCAGCTACGAGAAGGCGCAGATCTATGATCCGCCGCGCCAGCTCGACCTGTTCGGAAGCGTCGCGGGCTATTTCGGGCTCGAGCAGCTGCCCAGCGCGCAGAATATCCCGAGCCCCAAGGACATTTATTCGGTCGAACTTGGAGTGCGCTACACCAATACCCGGGCCTCGCTTGGCAGCGTCGACCATGAAAAGGGCATTGCCTGGCGGGTGATCGGCGGCGCCGACCATGCCGATGGAGACAATTTCCCGCACATCTGGGGAGGCGTTGACTACGGCGTTCCGCTGCCGATCTCCAACAGCTCCATCTGGGCCTATGCCCAGGCCGGGATTGCCGGCGGCAATTCGGCGAGCCCGCTCGGCGCCTATTATTTCGGCAGCTTCCGCAACAATTACGTCGATAACCGGCCCGAGAAGCGGTACCGCGAAATGGAAAGCTTTCCGGGCTTCGAGATCGACCAGATCGCTGCTCGGAAATTCGCCAAGTTCACCGGCGAGCTGAACCTCCCGCCCGTGCGTTTCGAGGAAATCGGAACCGCCGCATTTTTCCTCAGCTACGCCCGCCCGGCGCTGTTCGGCGGGACGATGCTGTTGCGTTCGCCTGAAAAGCGCAGTTACCGATTGTTCGATGTCGGGGCGCAGGTCGATCTTGGCTTTACGGTCGTCATGCGCCTGCCAATGGTATTGTCAGTAGGGGTGGGGCGAGGTTTTGGCGACAAGGACATCGATGGGCGGACGGAATGGATGGCATCGCTGAAAATCCTCTGAGCGACGGGAGGTGATGCTGACCCAGCTCATCGACTGGTCGATCGCCCTCCTTCCCGTGCTGCTCATGGCGATGATCTTTTCCTGGCTCGACGTTTTCAAGCTGATGTCGAAGAGCGAGATGCTCGCGCTGCTGCTGGTCGGGGCGCTCGCCGCGCTGCTTGCCTGGCCGGTCAGTGGCAGGATGCTCGACACGCTTCCGATCGGCTACAGCTTCTACAGCCGCTTCGTCGCTCCGTGGATCGAGGAGGCCCTCAAGGGCCTCGCGGTCGCGCTGCTCTTCCTTTCCAACCGCATCGGCTACAAGCTCGACGCCATCATTTCCGGCTTCGCAGTGGGCGCGGGTTTCTCGGTCGTCGAGAATATCCTCTACCTCGTCCGCTATAGCGAGCTTCCTGTCTCGGTGTGGCTCGTCAGGGGGCTCGGGACCGCAGTCATGCACGGGGCAACGGCTGCCATCCTCGCCGCTCTTGCCCATGAGCTGGCGGAGCGAACGCTCCGCGCCGAGGGCCGGCGCGGCTTCAACCCGCTTTGGCTGGTGCCGGGCTATGCCGTTGCAGGGCTGCTCCACCTCATCTTCAACCAGTTTCCGGACTATCCCACCGAGGTGATGCTGGCGACGCTCGCTACTGCGCCGGCGCTGCTGGTCGCAGTGATGCACTTCGGCGAGCGCGAGGCACATCGCTGGCTCGAGGAAGAAAGCAGGAGCCATCGCCTGTGGCTCGCCCAGTGGGAAGATGGCGGCTTTCCCGACGACCCGAGCGGGCAGCGGATCAAGGCTCTCTGCGAGCGCGTCTCGCCAGGCGAGGCGGGGCTCATTCGCGACTTCTGCCGGCTCAAGACGCAGCTGGTGCTAATAGCCGAAGAAGAATTGTTCGACCGCGACCGCAGGCTCGAGCAGGGCGAATCCGAGCGGGTCCGATCCCTGCTGGCCCGTCTCGGCCGCGCCGAACGCGATCTTGGCCGTGCAGGCCAGGCTGCGCTCCGGCCGCTGCTTCCGTTCAGCCGGAACGACGACTGGGAGCTTTCCGAGCTTCGCGAGCTGGTCGAGCGCGATTGACGCCTACCTCTGCCCGTGGCAGCGCGCTTCCAACCGGGAGTAGATATGGCAACCACCATCGAAGAGCTTGAGGCACGGCGCGCCCAGGCACGCCTTGGGGGCGGGGAAAAGCGCATCGAGGCGCAGCACGCCAAGGGGCGCCTGACGGCGCGCGAGCGGCTTGGAGTCCTGCTCGATCCTGGCAGTTTCGAAGAATATGACATGTTCGTCGAGCATAACTGCGCCGACTTCGGCATGGAGGACCAGCGTATCCCGGGCGACGGCGTCGTCACCGGCTCGGGGACCATCAACGGCCGGCTGGTCTATGTCTTCGCCCAGGATTTCACCGTCTTCGGTGGCTCCCTCTCGGAGCGCCACGCCCAGAAGATCTGCAAGGTGATGGACGCCGCGATGAAGGTCGGCGCGCCGGTCATCGGGCTCAATGATTCCGGCGGAGCCAGGATCCAGGAAGGCGTAGCCTCGCTTGGCGGCTATGCCGAGGTGTTCCAGCGCAACGTGCTGGCCAGCGGCGTCATCCCGCAGATCAGCCTGATCATGGGCCCGTGCGCCGGCGGGGCGGTCTATTCGCCGGCGATGACCGACTTCATCTTCATGGTGAAGGACAGCAGCTACATGTTCGTCACCGGCCCCGACGTGGTGAAGACCGTCACCAACGAGGTGGTGACCCAGGAAGAACTTGGAGGCGCCGTCACTCATACGACCCGGTCGGGCGTCGCGGACGTCGCGTTCGAAAATGACATCGACGCGCTGCTGGCGACCAGGCAGTTCTTCGATTTCCTGCCCCTCTCCAATCGGCACGACATTCCCGAGCGGCCTTGCTCCGACCCCTGGGACCGGCTCGAGAGCAGCCTCGATACGCTGATCCCTCCGTCGGCCAACCAGCCCTATGACATGCACGAGCTAATCCGGAAGGTCGCCGACGAAGGCGATTTCTTCGAGCTCCAGCCAAATCACGCGGGCAACATCATCATCGGCTTCTGCCGCATCGAGGGCCGCACGGTCGGGGTGGTGGCGAACCAGCCGATGGTGCTGGCGGGCTGCCTCGACATCAATGCCTCGAAGAAGGCCGGTCGCTTTGTCCGCTTCTGCGACGCGTTCGACATACCCATATTGACCTTCGTCGACGTGCCCGGCTTCCTCCCGGGCGTCGGCCAGGAACATCATGGCATCATCAAGCACGGCGCAAAGCTGCTCTTCGCCTTCGCCGAAGCCACCGTGCCCAAGATCACCGTGATTACCCGCAAGGCCTATGGCGGGGCATATGACGTCATGGCGTCGAAGCATCTTCGCGGCGATCTCAACTATGCCTGGCCAACGGCGGAAATCGCGGTGATGGGAGCCAAGGGCGCGGTCGAGATCATCTTCCGCAAGGACATCGGCGATGCCGAGAAGATCGCCGAGCGGACGCGGGAATATGAAGAGCGCTTCGCCAATCCCTTCGTGGCGGCCTCCAAGGGTTTCATCGACGAGGTGATCATGCCCCATTCGACGCGCCGGCGTATCGCGCTGGGGCTTCGCAAGCTGCGCGACAAGCAGCTTGAGAATCCCTGGAAGAAGCACGACAACATCCCGCTATGAGCAGCTATGGAGCAACGGTCCGCTGGAAGCGCCGGGCGGAGGATGCGTTCGCCGAGGGGCGCTACAGCCGCGCCCATGAATGGCTTTTTGACGGTGGGCATGTCGTTCCGGCTTCCCCGAGCCCCCATGTCGTCCGGCCACCATTTTCGGACCCCGACGCGGTCGACCCCGAGGAGGCGTTCGTCGCTTCGCTGTCGAGCTGCCACATGCTCTTCTTCCTGGACTTTTCGAGGCGGGCCGGGCTCGTCGTCGACAGCTATCTCGACGAGGCGGAAGGAGTGCTGGAGAAAGGCGCGGACGGGCGCATGGCGATGACCCGCGTCACCCTTCGGCCGACCGTCGACTGGGGCGGAGAGCCTCCCTCGCGCGAGAAAGTCGCCGAGCTCCATCACCAGGCGCATGAAGCCTGCTTCATCGCCAACAGTGTCCGGACGGTGGTCACGATCGAGCAGTAGAACGCGGCCGGGCCATGTCGGATTGCCCAATAGCCGGTCACCCGCGAGGGCGGGGCGAAGGAGAATGTTCAATGAAACTGGGCCGACTGAACCATGTCGGAGTAGCTACCGCGTCAATCGAGCGCTCGGTTGAGCTCTTCCGCGAGCGGATGGGAGCAACCATCGTGCGCGACCCGTTCGACATGCCCGCCCAGGGGGTACGAGTCTGCTTCATCGATACGCCCAACAGCCAGATCGAGCTCATCGAGCCGCTCGGCGCGCAGTCGCCGATCCTCAAGTTTCTCGAGCGAAACCCGGAAGGGGGGCAGCACCACCTCTGCTTCGAGGTACCGGACATCGAGGCAGCCCGGGCCTTTTACGACGAAAAGGACGTGCGCATCCTCGGCCCGACACGTATCGGCGCCCATGGCACACCGATATTCTTCCTTCATCCCAAGGACATGGGCGGGGTCCTGACCGAGATCATGGAGTCCCCACGCCAGGCCCACTAGGGCAGATGTTCTGTCTCGGGCTCGGGCACGGCCTTCTTCTTCCGGCCCCGGCCCGGCCTGCCGGCGGCCATCGCCCAGAGATAGAGCGCTAGCGCGGTCCAGATGCAGCCGAACGCAATGGCATGGGGGGTGGTGAAGGGCTCACCATAGATCGCGACCGCCAGCAGGAACTGGAGCGTCGGGGCGATGAACTGCAATATCCCGACCGTTGAATAGGCGAGGCGCCGCGCCGCGGCGGTGAAGCAGAGCAGCGGGACGGTCGAAACCACGCCCGCTGCGACGAGAAGCGCCGCCTCGTGATCGCCAGGACCCATTGGCTGGCCGATGGCTCCACCGAGCAGCAGCCAGCCGAGCGCCAGCGGGAACAGCAGGGTCGTCTCGACGGTCAGCCCGGCCAGCGATTCGACATGGATGATCTTGCGCAGGAGGCCATAGGTCGCGAAGCTGAAGCAGAGCGTCAGGCTGATCCACAAGGTGCCGAGGGCACCGGCGGCAAGCACCGCGATGCCCCCCGCGGCGAGGACCACCGCCGTCCATTGCAGCCTGGTCAGCCGTTCCTTCAGGATGAACCGGCCAAGCAGGATATTGGCCAGCGGATTGAGATAATAGCCGAGGCTCCCGGCAAGGATGTGCCCGCTGTTTATCGCGTAGACGTAGAGCAGCCAGTTGGTGCCGATCAGCAGGGCCGTCAGGAACAGCATCGACAATGCCCTGGGGCTCCTCACCGCTTCGGCTATCTGCTTCCAGGCCCTCGCGGCGGTGACCAGGATAACCAGCACGAGCAGGGACCAGACGATCCGGTGGGCAACGATGTCGATCGCTGGCACCGCCTCCAGCCACTTGAAATAGACTGGCATGACGCCCCACAGGCCATAGGCTGCGAGGCCGTAGAAAAAGCCCGCCCTGGCGCGGCGGGCGGCGGCATGGTCGACCGGAGAGTTCATCAGCGGTGCGCCTAGCGAGGGTTACGGCACAGTCAATCGGCGTGATGAACGGAAGTTTAGTTGAAAGCGTTGCGGGCCTTTGTCACCCTGTCGTTTGCTCGGGGAAATATTTTAAGGAGTCGCTCAATTGAGACCCTTTCGGTCGGTTCTGCTGATGCTGGCAATTGTACCCGCGGGCTGCAACCTACCGGGGGTGGGCGACGACAAGCCTCGCCCGGTGATCACCGCGACTCCGCCGACCAAGGCGGACGTCTGGCTGGACGTCGCCCGGTCCGAGGATGCAAATCGCATTCGCCGGGTAGCCGCCGCCTGGTCCGAAGGCCTGGACGAGGCTCGCCGCGCGGGTTTCGCGCGTGACATCAACTCGGAAGGAAAGCTGAACGGGCCCGCTGCCGCACCGGCCAAGCCAGCGCCGACACCCGGGAGTTACAGCTGCCGGATGATCCGGCTCGGAAAGGAAGGCGGCAAGGGCCCGGCATTCCAGAAGTTCAAGCCCTTCTTCTGCTACATCAACGTCGAGGGCGACCTGTTCACCATCGTCAAGCAGACCGGGAGCCAGCGGCCCGCGGGAAGGCTGTGGGAAGACGATGACCCGACGAGGCTGATCTTCCTCGGCTCGCTCGCGCTCGGGAACGAGGACGAGGCCCGTGCCTATGGCGAGGACCCGTCGCGCGACATGGCCGGTGTTTTCGAGCGGATTGCGCCATTCAGGTGGCGCCTGGTCATCCCGTTCAGCCAGTCGGGCGCAAGGCTTGACCTGTTCGAACTGACCCCGGTGGCGGAGCAGCCTTCGGAATGAGCCTGTCCGACCCGGCAGAAGTTCGGGCTCATCTGGTCGCCGCCGCCGCCGCCGGACACGCGCTTACCTATTCGCAGCTGCTCGAGCATCTCGGCTATGGATTCTCCAGGCCGAAGATGAGGCAGCTGTGCAAGACGCTCGGTGCCGTCGATCGCGAGGCCGCGTCGCGCGGGGAGCCGGAACTCGCGGTCCTCGTCGTTCGCCAGTCCGACCGGATTCCCGGCCAGGGCTGGTGGGTCGCGGGCGGCGGGACGGCACATGGCTACGAGGGGCCATGGGAGGGCCCCAGGGCTGAAAAGTTCGTCCGTGAGCTCCAGCAGAAGAGTTTCGATTATTGGGCAATGGCGAAGGAAGCCGCTTCCGGCTAAGGGGCCGGCATGGCAGCTTCCAGCGAAAATGTGCGGACGTTCACCGTCGGCGACGATGATGACGGGATTCGCCTCGATCGCTGGTTCAAGCGTCACATGCCCGACGTCAGCTTCAACCTCGTGTCGCGATGGGCAAGGACGGGGCAGATCAGGGTCGATGGCAAGCGCGCAGCGCCGGGCGACCGGCTGGAAGCCGGGCAGAGCCTGCGCGTGCCTCCTGCCGAACCTGCCGCCGCCGAGGGCCCGGGCGCCCGGCCGAGGCGAATGGTGCAGCCCCTGACCGAGGACGAGCAGTCCTTCGTGCAGGAGATGGTGCTCGACCGTGGCCGCGACTGGTTCATGCTCAACAAGCCCCCGGGCCTCGCGACGCAGGGCGGGACCAAGACGGTCCAGCATCTCGATCGGCTCCTTGACGGGCTCGCCGACGACCAGGGCCAGCGCCCCAAGCTGGTTCACCGGCTGGACAAGGATACCAGCGGCGTCCTGCTGGTCGCGCGCTCGGCCCGGGCTGCCGCCCATTTCACCAGGGCCTTTGCCGGCCGGACGGCGCGCAAGGTCTATTGGGCGATCATCACCGGCGTTCCCTCGGTGGAGGAGGGGCTGATCGATGCGCCGCTGGCCAAGCAGCCAGGAAGCGGCGGGGAGAAAATGCACGTCGACGAAGAAAATGGCCTTCCGGCGCGCACGCGCTACCGGCTGATCGACCGCGCCGGCAATCGTGCCGCCTGGGTCGAGCTGCAGCCGCTCACCGGCCGGACGCACCAGCTTCGCGCCCACATGGCGGCAATCGGCCATCCGATCGTCGGAGACGCCAAATATGGTGGCGCCGAAGCCTTCCTCACCGGCGGAATAAGCCGGAAACTGCATCTCCACGCGCGCCGGCTGAAGATCGAGGGGCTGGACGGCAAGCCCATTGACCAGACGGCCGATCTTCCATCCCACTTCACCGAGACGCTGGCGGCGCTGGGCTTTGATCCGCGTGCGGGAGACAATCTTCCGCTGGACACACCCGATCCTGCAAAGCTGCCCGAGGCGAAGGCGCGGCGAGCGGCGGCCCATGCAAAATCGGTCCGAAAGGCCCGCAAGGGAGAGCGGCGCGCGCGCGGCGGCGATACCTCCTCGAGGCCGCAGCGGCGGAAGCGCTGATGGAAGGCGATCCCGTGCCGGGAGCCCGCTGGTGACCAGGCTCGCGATCTTCGACTGCGACGGGACGCTGGTCGATAGCGGCGCGACCATCCGGACAGCGCTCGAGCAGGCCTTTTCAGTCCACGGCCTCGACTGCCCGCCGCCGGAAATCTCGCGCAAGGTGATCGGCCTTAGCCTCATGGAATGCATGGCCGTTCTGGCGCCTGGCGCCGACCACGCGGCGCTTACCAGGAGCTACAAGGACGCCTTCTTCGCGCTTCGAGGCGCGGGCGAGGTATACGAACCGCTTTTCGAAGGCGTTACTGAACTGCTCGAGGCGATGGAGGCTGACGGCTGGCTGCTTGGCGTTGCTACCGGAAAAAGCAGGCGCGGGCTCGACCATTGCCTCGATAGCCATGGGCTTTCCGGGCGATTCGTCACGCTCCAGACAGCGGATCACCACCCCTCAAAGCCGCACCCGGCGATGGCCATCGCCGCAATGGCCGAGGCAGGTGCACCGCCTGGCCGGACGGTGTTTATCGGCGATACCGGCTGGGACATGGGCTGCGCCCGAAACGCGGGCGTCGGGGCAATCGGCGTGGCCTGGGGCTATCACGAGGTCGAGGAGCTCGAAGCGCAGGGCGCCCAGGGGGTCGCCTCGAGGCCTGCCGAGGTGATGGCGCTTGCGCGGGACTGGATCGGGAGAGCGGGATGAACGACGAAGTATTGTGGAAGAAGCGCTTTCAGCTGTTCATGGGCGTGCGGCTGATCGGCGTACTGACCTTCTTCGCCGGCGTGGCCATTGCCTTTACCGATCTCGTCCAGCCCGGAGGTTCGAGGACGATCGGCGCAATCCTCGCCATCGTCGGCATGCTCGACGCGCTCGTTGCGCCGCGCCTCATCAAGAAGAGCTGGGAGCGCCCGGGAAAGTGAAGCGCTTCTGGGCCCTCGCCGAAGCGAAGGAAGCCGCCGGCGGCTTCGCGATAACCCTCGACGGCCGGCCGGTGAAGACTCCGGCCCGGGCCGAGCTCATCGTCCCCTGGCGGGCGATGGCCGAAGAAATCGCCGCCGAGTGGAACGGATGCGGCGACGAGGTCGACCCGGCTGCAATGCCGATGACGGGCCTTGCCAATGCGGCGATCGACCGCATCGGCCCCGACAAGGATGATTATGCGTCCGGCCTCGCGGCTTATGGCGAATCCGACCTCCTCTGCTACCGGGCTGAAGGCCCCGATGCGCTGGTCCGCTGGCAGGCCGAGAGTTGGGACGCGCTGCTTCACTGGGCGAGGCGGCGCTATGACGTGGACTTCAGCTGCCAGGCCGGGGTGATGCATGTTGCCCAGCCCGGGGAAACGGTTCGGCGGCTGGCCCACGCGGTGAAAGTCCTTGGCCCGTTCGAGCTTGCCGGCCTTTCGCCGCTCGTCACCATCGGCGGATCGCTGGTCGCGGCGCTTGCAATATATGAAAAGATGATGCCGGCCGAGACGGCCTGGGACGCGGTCAGCCTCGAGGATCGCTGGCAGCTCGAGCAGTGGGGCGATGATCCTGATGCCCGTGCAGCGCTCGACGCACGGCGGCGCGATTTCCTCGCGGCCGCCCGCTTCCTAGACCTGTGCCGCTCCTGAACCGGCGACGAGGTCACGAACGAAGCCGACGAGGCCCGCCTGGCGCCAGCGCTTGAGCCGTTCCGCAGCGAGAATCGCGCGCACTTCCTCCAGGCATTCGTTCATGTCCTCGTTGATGAGCACATATTCATATTCGGCCCAGTGGCTGATCTCCGCGGCAGCGCGCTGCATCCTGCTTGCGATGACCTCCTCGCTGTCGGTTCCACGGTTGCGCAGTCGTCGGTCGAGCTCGGCCATGGAGGGCGGCAGGATGAAAACGCGGACCAGGTCCTCGCCCATCGCCGCGTGGAGCTGCTGGGTACCCTGCCAGTCGATGTCGAAGATGACGTCCCGGCCATCGCGAAGCGCCGCCTTGATCGGCGCCTGGGGGGAACCATAGTGATAGTCGAATACCGGCGCCCATTCGGCGAACTCGCCGTCCTGGATCATTCGCTGGAACTCGGCATCGTCGACGAAATGATAGTCCCGCCCGTCCACCTCGCCCGGCCGCATGGGGCGGGTCGTTGCGCTGATCGACATGGTGATGTGGGGATCGGCTTCCTGCAGCATCCGGCTGATGGTGGATTTCCCGGCCCCTGACGGGGAGGAAAGGACGATCAGCAGTCCGCGACGGCGGCGTGGAATGGGGGGGGAGGTCGGCTCGGCCATGCGTGCTGTTGCCTTGGCGGCTGCCGGTGCGTCAAGCGCGACGGCCCGATCAGCTTATTGTGCAATGCACAAAAACTCTTGAAATCCATGCCGCACTGCATTATTGTGCAATGCAACAAAGGAGTTTGACGTGGCTGACGAGACCAAGGTCGAAGAGAAAGTGAATGTCGTTGCCGAGGCCAGTGAAGTGGCCGAGGCCGCTCCCGTGAAAGCCGGGCCGGAAGCGGCTCCGGTTGCGGCCATCAAGGTGAAGCCGGCAGCCAAGCGCGGCAGGGGGCGTCCTGCTTCCTCCCGGGCCCGCAAGACGCCGGCCAAGGTCGTCGAGGCCGTCAAGACCGTCAACAGGCGCGCGGCAAAGTCTGTCCGCGGCGCTCGCAAGGCAGCCGAGGCGAAGCCCGCCGCGTCCGCCAGGAAATTCGAAGGGACCAACAACATGACTTATGATTTCAACAAGCTGTTCGCCGGCTTCCAGCTTCCGGGTGCCGACCGTTACCAGCAGTTCGTCGCCGAGGCCGGCGAGCGCGGCCAGGAGCTTGCTGCCAGGTCGCAGAAGGCAGCCGAAGAGCTGACCGACATCGCCAAGGCCAATGTCGAGGCGGTCGTCGAAGCCGGCAAGATCGCCGCGACCGGCGCCAAGGCCCTTGGCCAGGACGTCATTGCGTCGAGCCGTGAAGGCATCGAGCAGGCCTCGGACGCGGTGAAGACGCTCGCCGAAGCCCGTTCGCCGGCCGAGTTCTTCCAGATCCAGTCGGAGCTTGCCCGCGCCTCGTTCGACCGGCTGGTTGCCGAGACCTCGAAGCTCACCGAGCGCGTGGTCAAGCTCGCCGGCGAAGCAGCCGAGCCGATCCAGGCCCGCGCCAGCCTCAACGCCGAGCGCATCAACTCTCTGGTTGCCTGACCTCTCCCCCTCTTTGGAAGGCAACCCTGTTCGCGGCCGTCTCCCACCCGGGAGGCGGCCGCCTTTCTTTTCGGGACAGGGCGAACCCACCGTCTTGCAGCGCGTTGGCACGTTGCCATATTTGTTCGAGAAGATGTTGCACGACTTGATTCTGATGGCCGGCGATGAACCAGGCCGGGGCGACGGGCGCGACGAGATCGAGACCGGCGTTGTCACGCGCACCCGTCCGCGGACCAAGAAGCCGAGCAATTACAAGGTTCTGATGCTCAATGACGACTATACTCCGATGGAGTCGTGCTCGTGCTGCAGCGCTATTTCTCGATGGACCTCGAGGACGCGACCCGGGTCATGCTCCAGGTTCACCAGCAGGGCGTCGCCGTCTGCGGTGTCTTCACCTACGAGGTCGCGGAAACCAAGGTCGCGCAGGTGATCGATTTCGCCAGGGAAAACCAGCACCCGCTGCAGTGCACGCTGGAGAAGGCATAGTCTTTCGAGGCCTTCGCGCCGCCATGCGCCCGGTGCCGCGCTTGCGCGCGAAAGGATGTGCGCTAAAGCGCATTCGATGGACTCAATTCGCATCACCGGCGGACGGCGCCTCGAAGGGCAGATCCCCATCTCCGGAGCCAAGAACAGCGCGCTTGCGCTTCTCCCATGCGCTCTCCTCACCGAGGAGAAGCTGACGCTCTCGAACCTGCCGCGGCTGGCGGACGTCGACAGTTTCGGCCACCTCCTCAACCAGCTCGGCGTTTCGACCCAGGTGGCCGGTGCAAGGGCCAGCCAGCCTTCGAGGCGAATGACGCTGGAGGCGAGCGAGATCGCCTCGACTGTTGCGCCCTACGACATGGTCCGCAAGATGCGTGCCTCCATCCTGGTCCTCGGGCCGATGCTCGCCAGGGCCGGCGAATCCACCGTGTCCCTTCCCGGCGGCTGCGCGATCGGGGACCGCCCCATCGACCTCCACCTCAGGGCGCTGGAAGCCATGGGCGCGGAAATCGAGCTGGCGGCGGGCTATGTGAAGGCGAAGGCGCCGAAAGGGCGCCTTCCGGGCGGCGATTACAGCTTCCCGGTGGTTTCCGTCGGCGCCACCGAGAACGCCGTCATGGCGGCTGTTCTTGCGACCGGCCGGACCCAGCTGTTCAACGCGGCGCGTGAGCCGGAGATCGCCGATCTTTGCAATCTCCTGGTGGCAATGGGCGCGAAGAGCAGTGGCATTGGCTCGGCGCACCTCATCATCGACGGCGTCGAGGGCCTCCATGGCTGCACCTATGAGGTGATGCCCGACCGCATCGAGGCCGGGAGCTATGCCTGCGCTGCGGGGATCACCGGTGGCTCGATCGAGCTCGTCGGCGCCCGGCCCGCCGACATGCTTGCAATCAACAACGCCCTCGCGGCAGCTGGCCTCATCATCGAGATGACCGACCGCGGGGTCAGGGTAACCGCCGACGGGCCACTCAAGCCGCTGGCCATCTCGACCGCGCCCTTCCCGGGCTTTCCGACCGACATGCAGGCGCAGTTCATGGCGATGCTTGCCGTCGCCGAAGGCCAGAGCTTCCTTGAAGAGACCATCTTCGAAAATCGCTACATGCATGTTCCCGAGCTTCGCCGGATGGGAGCGGACATCGAGGTCCATGGGCGCTCGGCAATCGTCAAGGGGGGGCTGCCGCTCGCCGGGGCGACCGTGATGGCAACCGATCTTCGGGCGTCGATGAGCCTGATCCTTGCCGGCCTCGCCGCCGAGGGCGAGACGGAGGTCCTTCGCGTCTACCACCTCGATCGCGGCTACGAGCGGCTCGAGGAAAAGCTCGGCGCGGTAGGAGCAAGGATCGAGCGCGTCAGCGCGGGCTGATCAGCCAGGTTCAAAGTGCATCGGCGGCGTGGAGGGCCAGCCCGACCAGCCCGCCGACCAGCGTCCCGTTGATCCTGATATACTGAAGGTCGCGGCCGACGGTGGTTTCGAGCCGATCCGTGATCGTCCGGGCGTCCCACCGCCGGACCGTCTCGCTGACCAGCTTGACGATCGAGCCGCCATAGCTTGCCGCCATGCCGGACACGGCGCGGCGCGCGAACATGTTGATCGCGCGCTTGAGCCGCTGATCGTTCTCGAGGCTCTGGCCCATCGACTTGAGTATTTCTCCGAGCTTTCCGGCCATCGCCGCGTCGGGATTTCGCGCGGCCCTGATCATCGATTCGCGGCCTTTCTGCCAGAGCGTGTCGAGCCATAGCGAGACCGACCGGTTGTCGAGCAGCTGGAGCTTGATTTCCTCGACTTTCTCGCGCGTCTCGGGCCGGGTCTGGAGGTCATTGGCGAGATCCGCGAGCGCCTGCTCGATCTTGATCCTTACCGGATGGGCGGGATCGGTATGCATGTCCGCGCTCAGCTTTCTCAGGCCATCGACAATGGCATCAGCGAGCTTCGCATCCAGGCCCGCGAGCTTCAGGATCCAGTTGGCGCGCTTGTGGACCATCTCCCGGATCAGCACCTCGTTGGCGTCGAGCGCACGGGCCGTCCAGCGGATTGCCGCCTCGAGCATCGGGACATGGCGGTCCTCGTTGATCGCCGAGGCCAGAGCCGCGCCGAGGAGCGGCGAGACTTCGAGCCGCCGTATCCGGCCCGCTATCGAGCTCTTGACGAGGCCGCCGAGGCGCTCGTCGTCGAGGCTTTCGAACAGGTCGGCGATGAGGCGGCTGGCGCCCTGCCGGATCCGCGTCTCCTGGCCCTGCGGCGCCTGGAGGAAGCGGCCGAGGATCCCGGCAAGATCAATGTTGCGCATCCGTCTCGCCACCACCGGCGCGACGAGGAAATTCTGGTTGAGGAAATTGGCCAGCGCATCACCGATCCGGTCCTTGTTGCGGGGGATGATCGCGGTGTGCGGGATCGGGAGCCCCAGCGGATGGCGGAACAGGGCCGTGACCGCGAACCAGTCGGCAAGGCCGCCGACCATTGCTGCCTCGGCGAACGCCTTGACGTAGCCGATCCAGGGATAGGCCCCCTCCCA
>JAJJPO010000118.1:0-3676 GCA_032907585.1 Sphingomonas sp.
GGAGTGAGCGTTCGGGCGGCATGCTGTGCCTTCGCCCGAGCCTCGGGCGGACCTGCGACGAGGCCGTGGGCTCGCATATAGCCCCTGGGTCCGATCGCGCTTTCCTTGGTGATTTCGGCGACGAAGGCGCGGATCGAGGGAATGGCCCGCACATGGGCGTTCTTGACATATATATAGAGCGGCCGCGCCCCGGGATATTTGAAGGAAGAAATGGTCTCATAGCTTGGCTGGACCCCGTTTATCGAGACGCCCTTCAGCTTCGACTGGTTTTCCTCGAGGAAGCTGTATCCGAAGATCCCCAGAGTATTGGTGTTGGCAACCAGTTTCTGAACGATCAGATTATCGTTCTCGCCGGCCTCGATGAAGGCTCCGTCTTCGCGCAGCGCCGTGCAGACCGCCTTGTGCTTTTCCTTGTTGGACTTGGCGAGGGCCTTCATCCCGGCATTGGTTTCGCAGCCGGCCGTCAGGATCAGCTCGACAAGCGCGTCCCGCGTGCCGCTCGTTGGCGGGGGACCATAGACACGAATTGGGATGGCCGGCAGGCGGGGGTTGACGTCTTTCCAGGTCTTTGCCCGGTTCGGCTTGCCGAACGGGGTCTTGGCGAGGGCCATGTAGATTTCACGGGTGGTCACCCCTGAAATCGGCGTGCTTCGCGCCGTTGCAAGCGCGATGCCGTCGATTCCAATCTGGATTTCCGTGACGTCCTTTACACCCGCTGCAAGGCATTGCCTGGCTTCCGACGCCTTCATCCGGCGCGAAGCGTTGGCCACGTCGGGAAAGCGTTCGCCGATCCCGGAGCAGAATAGCTTGAAGCCGCCGCCGGTACCGGTTGACTCGATTATCGGGGCGCCCAGCCGGGGATTGGCCCGGGCAACCCGCTCGGAGGCGAGCTTTGCGAAAGGATAAACCGTCGAGCTGCCGACGGCGCGCAGGCTGCGGGCATCGGCCATCGTCGGGATGGAAAGCAGCGCCGCCGCGGCCACGGCGTGGATTGAAAGTTTCGAAGTCATGTTCCTGTCCCTTGGGCGGCCGGTGCGGCCGCCGACAGGAGCCTGCTAGCGTCGGGGGGCGACGCGGCAGTGACGAGCTTGTTGCAGTTAGGTTACGGTCAGATCCCATGGAAAAGGGCAGCGAAACTGCTTTCGCTGCCCTTCATCATGCCTCTCGCTGGGCTCGCCGGCTCAGCTCGCCTGGGCCGACTCCTCGTCACCCTCGGTGCGGGTGCGACGTGTCCGGCGCCGGGGCTTTGGTGCCTCGGCCTCGCTCTCCGCTTCCGCGGCGCCAATCGCCGGGGGAAGAACGCCGAGCGAAATGCGCTCATCGCCCTCCTCGTCGGCTTCCGCAGCTTCTTCGCGCGGTGCTCCATTGGCTCGCGAAGCTTCCCGATCGCGTCGCTCGAAGCGCTCGCGACCGCGCCGGGGACGCTGGCGGGTTTCCACCTCGCCGTCCTCGTCGCCCGATTCGGTTTCGGCCACCATCTCCTCGTCGGAACTGTCGTCGTCGTCCTCGTCGCGGCGGCGGCGCTGCGCCTGCTGCTCCTCGAAGCGTGAACGGCTTTCCTCGAGTACGCGGAAATAATGGTCCGCGAACTGCAGATAATATTCCGTCTGGACGCGATCACCGGCGAGTTGCGCATCGCGCGCCAGTGTCTTGTATTTTTCCAGGAGCTGTGCGGCATTGCCACGCTGCCGATTGTCCTGTCGGGTTCCGGCGTTGCCGGGCATTCCCTGGGGGCGTTGCCCACCGCGGCCACGACGACGGCCGCCCTGACGATTGCTGATCAACTGGTTTGTTCCCTGTCACCTGGCAGCTGGCTCACCAGCTGCCTCGTTCTTCCTTCCTTAGGAAGTGTGTTCCCGCCGAATGTGGCCCGGCCCGCACCGCATGCGGGTGCAAGTCGACCCTCCCTTGCCGTCAACCGCTTCTCTGCGGGAGCGCGGCGATGTCGTCGGGGGTCGGTGGCGGGGGCCCGTCCTTTTGGTGAGAGCAGCCCCGTCCCTTGATTGTTGATGTAATGACGCCGCGGCCAAATTCCAAGTCTTTTTACGCTTGGCCGCGGATTGCGATCGCCCGTGGCCGGCCGGCAAGGTCCCTTGCAAGTTCCGGCACCAGCCCCGCGGCGCGGAACAGCGCCGCCACGCTCTCCTCCTGATCGGCCCCGATCTCGACCGCGACCAGGCCTGCGGGGGCGACCAGGCTGCCGAGCTGCGGCGCGAGGCGGCGATAGTCGTCAAGTCCCTCGGGCCCGGCGAATAGCGCCTCGTGCGGCTCGAACTCGCTGACGCCCGGCCCGGTATCCGCGCTGTTCGCGACATAGGGCGGGTTGCAAAGGACGAGGTCAAACCTTTCCTCGATCCCATTTGCCCAGTCACCTTTTCGAAACTCCGCTCGATCGCCCATTCCCAGCCGCTCGGCGTTGCGCCTGGCATAGCCAAGCGCCTTTTCGGAGGCGTCGATTCCAACGCCGGTAGCGGCTGGCCACTCGTCGAGCGCTGCAAGAAGCAATGTCCCGGGTCCCGTGCCAAGGTCGATCACCCGGCGCGGCCCCGCCGTACCCGCGAAATGGTCCACCGCCGCGGCGATGAGCGTCTCGCTGTCAGGCCTCGGGACGAGCGCGCCCGGGCCTACTTCCAGATCGATCGTCCAGAAGGCACGGTGACCGGTAATGTAGGCGACCGGCTCGCCGCGGCTGCGCCGCTCGACAAATTGCGAAAAGGCAGCCGGCGTCGTCCCCCGCGGGTCGTCCAGGATGAGCCGGTCACGGCCTATCCCGAGGGCGGCGGCCATCAGCAGCTCGGCGTCGAGCCGCGGCGTGTCGCTGCTTCTCGCGAGCAGCTCGGTCGCGCGGCCGAGCGACCGGGGAATGCTGGTCACGCCTCGTCGAGGCTGGCCAGCCGCGCCGCCTCGTCCTCGGCGACAAGCGCATCGATGAGTTCCCCGAGGCCGGGCCCCTCGAGGATTGCATCGAGCTTGTGGAGCGTCAGGTTAATCCGGTGATCCGTGACCCGCCCCTGCGGGAAATTATAGGTCCGGATGCGCTCCGACCGGTCACCTGAGCCCACCATCGACTTGCGTGCGCCGGCCCGCTCCGAGGCCAGCCGCTCGCGTTCCAGCTCGAACAGGCGCGTCCGCAGCACCTTGAGCGCCTTGGCCTTGTTCTTGTGCTGCGACTTTTCGTCCTGCTGGATCACCACCAGCCCGGTGGGAAGGTGGGTGATGCGCACCGCGCTGTCGGTCGTGTTGACCGACTGCCCGCCGGGCCCCGAGGAGCGGTAGACGTCGATGCGCAGGTCCCTGTCGTCGATCTGGACGTCGACTTCCTCCGCCTCGGGCAGCACTGCAACCGTCGCGGCGGACGTGTGGATCCTCCCGCCGCTTTCGGTGACCGGCACGCGCTGGACCCGGTGAACCCCGCTTTCAAACTTCAGCTTGGCGAAAACACCGACGCCGCTGATGGAAGCGACAGCCTCCTTGTAGCCGCCGACATCGGACATCGATGCGCTGATCAGCTCGAATTTCCAGCCTAGCTCCTCGGCGTAGCGCTGGTACATTCGAAGAAGATCGCCCGCGAACAGCGCAGCCTCGTCGCCGCCGGTGCCCGCGCGGACCTCGAGCATCGCTGCGCGCTCGTCGGCAGCAGCCTTGGGCAGCAGCTTTACTGCCAGCGCCCGCTCGG
>JAJJPO010000119.1:0-3676 GCA_032907585.1 Sphingomonas sp.
CCCTTGGGGCCGTGGATCTTGTGACCCGAGATGGCGATGAGGTCGGGTCCCTCGGGAATGGCAAGGCGCCCGAAGCCCTGGACTGCGTCGCAAAGCATCAGCGCCCCGGCCTTGCGGGCCATCCCTGACAGATCTTCGATTGGCTGGATCACGCCAATTTCATTGTTGACGAGCATTGCCGCCACCACTGCGCAATCGCCGTCGATGGCCTTCTCTGCCTCGGCAAGGTCGACCAGTCCGTCGGGCCCGACCGGGAGCTTCACCACTTCGACCCCATGGCCTTCAAGCCATTCGGCGGTGTCGAGCACCGCGGCATGTTCGGTGGCGATGGTAACGAGCCGCCGCCGGCTCGAACCTTCAAATATTCCTTTAAGTGCCCAGTTCAGCGCCTCGGTGGCGCCCGAGGTAAAAGCCAGCCTCCCACCATCAAGGCCAATGGCTGCAAGGACCTGTTCCCGGGCGATCTCTATTGCCGCGGCAGCCTCGCAGCCCCAGCGCGAGGGACTGTGCGGGTTGGCAAATTTTTCCTCTATCCAGGGCCTCATCGCCGCGGCGGCCTCCGGTGCGACCGGCGTCGTCGCCTGATAGTCGAGGTAGATCATGCGACGAGCTTGCCCGTCCCCCCGGATGCTGCGCCAGGCGCGTGGCGGCCGGCAATCTTCGACCATGCGTCGAGGAACCCGTCGACCTCCCCTTCGCTCGTTCCCGGCCCGAAGCTGATCCTCAGGAACCCGCCGGTAATTTCCGGGGGAACGCCCATGGCGCGCAGCACCGAGCTCTCCTTCATTTTTCCCGACGAGCAGGCACTTCCGGCCGAGACCGCGATCCCGGCAAGGTCGAGCTGGACCAGCAGGGCGCTGCTCGAGGCGCCAGGGAGAGAGATCGCCCCGATCGTCGCAAGCCTCGGGCTGCCTTCACCGATGATCGTGCCGCCCGCCTGCTTGACGCCGTCCTCGAGCCGCGACCGGAGCCTTCCGAGGCGCTCCATGTCGTAAGGGTCGGCTTCGATCGCTGCTGCGAAGGCCATTGCGGCCGGCGCGTCCTGGGTGCCCCTGCGATAGCCCTTTTCCTGGCCACCGACCGCCTCGAGCATCCCGAGGTCCTTCACGAGCAGGGCGCCAATCCCGACCGGTCCGCCGAGCTTGTGGGCCGAAAGCGCAATGAAGTCAGCGTCGGGAAGCGGATATTTGCCAGCGCTTTGGGCGCAGTCGGCAAGGAGCAGAGACCCGGCGTCGCGGATCCGGGGGTAAAGCCGCTCCAGCGGCTGGAGGATCCCCGTCTCGTTGTTGACCATCTGGATCGCGACGAGCGCCGGGCCGGCGGCAAGAATGGCGTCGAGCGCATCCTCGTCGACGAGGCCGTCGGGCCCGACCGGGATCATTCTCGAAGCGGCACCCATTTCATGGAAGACAATGGCATGCTCCGTCGCGCCATGGGCGCGGCCCGGGACCTGCGCGCGCTTTGCCGCAATTGCGATCGCCTCGCTCGCGCCACTGGTGAAAATGACGTCATGACGCCAGCCGAGATGTTGTGCGAGGCTGGCGCGGGCATCTTCGAGAAGCGCTCGTGCCTTGCGTCCTTCGGCGTGGGGCGAGCTTGGGTTGGCCCAGTTGTCGGGGCCGCGTGCGAGGGCCGCCCGTGCCTCGGGAAGCATCCGGGTGGTCGCTGCGTGGTCGAGAAAGATGCGGGTTGGTGAGTCGCTCATAGGAAAACCAGGGAATCCTGCCGTTGCCAGAGGTTGCGCGGCCCCTATATAGGAGCCGCCGCCGCGGTGCATCCCGTCCGCGGCCATTCAGTTCTACCCTACGCGAAGCGAGCACCAATGCCCGAAGTGATTTTCCCCGGACCAGAAGGCCGTCTGGAAGGCCGTTTCAGCCCGGGGCCGCGCCCTCGTGCGCCAGTTGCCATGATCCTGCACAGTCACCCGCAGGCCGGCGGGACGATGAACAACAAGATCGTCCAGCTGCTCTACAAGGATTTCGTGCGGAGAGGCTTCGCCACGCTGCGTTTCAATTTTCGCGGCGTCGGGAAGAGCCAGGGCACCTTCGACAACGGGATCGGCGAACTGTCCGACGCCGCGAGCGCGCTCGACTGGGTTCAGCAGATCCACCCGGAGGCCGAGCAGACCTGGGTCGCCGGGGTCAGTTTTGGCGCCTGGATCGGAATGCAGCTCCTGATGCGCCGCCCCGAGATCCGCGGCTTCATCTCGATCGCGCCTCCGGCGAACATGTATGATTTCAGCTTCCTCGCGCCCTGCCCGGCTTCCGGCATCATCATCCAGGGCGAGGCCGACGAGGTGGTGACTCCCGGGGCAGTGCAGAAGCTCGTCGACAAGCTGCGCACCCAAAAGCACATCACAATCGCCCATGACACCATCCCGGGCGCCAATCATTTCTTCGCCAACGAGCTCGACCTGTTGATGAAGAGCGTCGACGACTATCTGGACTATCGCCTGGACCCGTCCTGCCCGATCCGCTGATCAAAGGGTCCAGATCAAAACATTCGCAATGAAGATGATTCCGCAGGCGATCATCAGCAGTCCGCGCTGACGATCTTCCCGGCGGAACGCCTGGCGCGTTCCGAAACCGAGCAGCAGGAACGCCGCGATCATGGTGATTCCAAGTGCTGCCTGTCCGACACCCTCCACGCCTGCCAACCCCCTTCACTGCTTCTTAACGCTAAGGATGCAATGATTGCAGCCATGGGCAATGTCCAGCAACAGAAGGTGCGCCTCGACGAGGCATTTGATCGGATCGAGGAAACCATCCTTCCCTGCATCGCGATGATGCTGGAAACGCTGATGGACGCGTCCGCCAATCTTGCCGAGCTGGATCCCAAGGTGCTCATCGCCGAGCTCCAGACGCTCGCAGCCGAGCTCGAGGAGCTCACCCGGGCGGTGGAGCGGAGCTCGCCGGCCCATGTCGACGCCGGAGAGTATCGGGTCGCGTCAGCCTGAGTGCTGGCCGACGAGCCGGCGGTGCAGCGCCGGATCGATATTTCCCCCGGAGACAAGCGCCACCGTCGAGCCAAGCGGCTCTGCCTTTCCGGCCAGCAGCGCTGCAACCGAGACGGCACCGCCGGGCTCGACCACGAGCCGGTGCCTCTCCCAGAGCCATTTCACTGCCGCGGCGACCTCTTCCTCGCTGACCGCGATGCCATTGGCCTTGCGTGCCTTCAGGATGCCGAAGGTGAGCTCCGAGACCCTCGGCGTCTGGAGCGCGTCGCAGAGGGTCGGCGGGGCGCCCGGCCCCACCGGGACGATTGACCCAAGGTCCAGTGAACGGCGCATGTCATCCCAGCCCTCCGGCTCGACCGTCACCATCAGGGCTTCCGAGCAGGCGAGCGCTATTCCCGCGGAAAGGCCGCCGCCGCCGCAGTTGACGAGGATCCGGGCGGGCGGCGCCTCGCCAGCCTCCTCCAACTGCTCCAGAACCTCGAGCCCCGCCGTTCCCTGGCCGGCAACGATGTGCGGGTCATCGAAGCTCGGGACCAGGACCATGCCTTCCCGACGGGCAATTGCCCGGGCAATTTCCTCGCGGCTTTCTCGCTCGCGATCGTAAAAGTGGATCTCGGCGCCGTTCGACCGTGTACCCTCGACTTTCAGTCTTGGAGCATCGGAAGGCATGACGATGATCGCACGAAGTCCAAGCCTGCGGGCCGCGATCGCGACGCCCTG
>JAJJPO010000120.1:0-16387 GCA_032907585.1 Sphingomonas sp.
AGGGGCCGGAGGTTCGAATCCTCTCTCCCCGACCAATTATTCGTGAGAGCACACTCTCGTTCTTGCGGCTCAAAAAGACAGGGGTCGAGGGCACACAATGAACCTCCGACCATCTCAGAGCATCAAAATCGGGATGCTGACAGCCGGCGTTGGCAGTAACTTTCCGCGATCCCTGGGCTAACTCTCCATTAAATGGCTGTCGGACTGAACGGCCTATAAACGCCCATCTCGGCCAATATGCGGCAATGTAGAAGCGCTCGGAACCAGTCATTCGTTCATGGGCGGATTTCAGAATCAGTGCCGTCATCGAACAATGCTATTAACTTGCGTGTCGAAACCGGAGTGTTAACTTGCAGCCGGTCCGTCGATGACATTACTGCCGTCGTGCTCCAGTTCGAGCCATCTTGAGCCTACACTAGCTCGGACGAGTTCCCGACTAAATTGACGTCGGTCGCGCGCCGTCGTCGTCGGCTCTGTTCGTCGGCCGGCCGGGACGACGGTCGCCGGCATCGTCGTCGGCGCCGCCGCCGGTCAGAGACGCGGCTGCACGGGCCGCGGGCATCAGGAAATCGGAGAGTGCCGCTGCAACATCCGCCAGAGAACCGGGGTCAACGGCTACATCGTCGATGAAAGCTCGCCATTGGCCAGTCTTTGCTCGATCTTCGTAGAACTCGCGCTTGAGACCGTCGGGTACATCCGTCGGGATCGGCGTCCCTCGCCGTTTGAAAGTGGCGGCGATCGCTTCAGCCAACCGATCCGGATCGAACCCGTAGCTTCGCGCCAGGAGCCAGAGATCGTAATAGTCCTTCAGCCGGCTGTTCGCCTGGCCGAGCATAACCATGGCCTGGAATTTCTCGGCGACGACGGTTTCTCGCGCGTAGGTCCTAAGGTGCGGTTGAGGCTGGTCGAGCAAGACTGGAAGCTCGAGCTCCTCAACACCCGGTTCGATAGAATCGCCAAAGCCAATGTCGATGACAATGCGCGCGCGCGCGCCGCCGATGGTGGCATAGGTCTGGAGGCGCAGGCCGCCGTAAGCGAGATCTTCGCGGTTCGCGGTGATCTCGAGCTTGTCGACGTCGAACTCAACGCCGTCATTCTCCCGAATGCTGCACACCTCGCGGAACACTTCGAGCATTGCGTGGGGCTTGGGATCGCCAAAGCCGAGCAGGTCGATGTCGCGCGTCGGCCGATGGGGGGCGTCGAACCAGGTAGTCATCAGCATCGCGCCTTTGAGCACGAACCGGTCGGCATGCTCGGTTTGCGTGAGCCGATAGAGCAAGCGCTCAAGCGCGTACCGGGTCAGCAGGAGTTCGTGTGACTGGCCGGTCTTGCGGGCCAGGTTGAGCAAGCGCGCGCGCACGGACGCGCCGACATCCTTCACGTCCTTAGCCATTGAAGCTGAGTGCCTCGAGATAGGGCTGGATGACCTTCCACTGCTTCATCTCGACGGCGATGTGGTGGATTTCTGCCGGTGAGGCCTTCCGGGTTCGCAGGGCTTCCTTGAGTCCCTCAATCGCAATGTTCAGGCCCACTTTCGTCCGATATTTGAAGAGATCGACGATGGTTCGAGCTGGGTTGGTGATGCGGACCTGCGTCCCTTCAATCAGGTGCGCGTCAATATAACGGGTGAGTGCCTCGGGTGCGAAGCTCACGAAACGGACGGGTTGATAGGCAATGTGCGGGCGCCAGTCCTTGTGACCGATGGCGACCCAGACACGGCGAGGTATCTGGTCCGTCAGTTCATGATGCGAGAGGGCGGAGACGAGGCAGATGACGCCGTTGGGGACGAGCTTGGCTGCTTCGACTAGCGGCTGATGTAGCTCGAGTGGACTGTCGGCAAGCTGGTAGAGTCCGCGGCTCAGACGGACGATCGTGCCTTCGCGCTCCAGACGGGAAACGGCCGCCGCTGTAGCGCCAGTCTCTAGTATCTCAGAGAGGCGAGCCACATTGCGGTGGCTGAGAAGACCGACGATGCGATCTCGGTGCGATACTCGGCCGGCCATGATATAAAACCTCGGGTAGAGAGACGATTCACCCGAGGATTTGTATCACCGCGCAGTAGTTCTCACAACTTGGAGGCCTTCTTCCACAAACGCGGCCGGACCAACATCGGGAGGAACCACCGACGTGCTCCTGATATGCCCGAGGATCCGCGGGGACGCGAGGACCAGCCAGGCAATCCCGGCCGCCGCGACGGGCACGCCGACGCGCGCCACTTCCAGATAGCCGAAGCCGCCGCCGGTTTCGCTGATTTTCCAATCATTGACGATGAGATTGGCCGGAATGCCGGTGAGTGAACAAATGCCGCCGAGCAGGGTCGAGAAGGATAGCGCCATCAATATGCGTCCGGCCGGAATATCCAGCCTGGAACAAACCGATAGCGTGACCGGGAACATCAGCGCGAGGGCGCCGATGTTGTTCATGAAAATCGAAATGAACGCGGAGGTTATGCAAAGGACCGCCAGTGCCGCCCGCTCGTCGCGATATTTCCGGGCGAGCGCCCGGGCGAACTGCTCGACGACCCGAGTGCGCGATAGCACGGTGATGATCAGGAGGATCTCGACGACGGTGATCACTGCCGGGCTCGAAAAGCCCGCGAACACGTCCTGGACAGGCACCAGCCGAGAAGGAACGCGATTGCGAGACCCGAAATCGCAACGACCTCGACCCGGAATTTTTCAAGCGCATAGACGATGAACATGCAGATGAGGAGGCCGACTATTGCTGCCTGTTCAAAATTCATCGCCCTGCGGTCGCACAAACCGCGGCCCCATCAAATATGCCTTTATTCCTCTGCGGCGCACGTCAGGCCCCGGACAGGGACACGATCCGGCGGATGACAGGTTCAATCCGCGTGGAGTCGAATGCCCAGCCAAAAGCTCCTCGGGGTCGATCGTTCGATCGAGCCGTCGTCGTCCATGCCCGCGATCACCCGGTCATCGAGGAAGTTCACGGCGCGGGCGATCAGTTCCAGCCGGTTCGACAAAGGCCAGCGGGCGAGGGCGTCCACTGTTGTCGCGGGTGCAAGGCGCCGCCGGTTGAGATCGTCCTCATATTGTGTCCCCGAGTGATGGACCATCAGCTTGAAGGACCGGCCTCTTTTCTCCCAGCCGAGTGAAGCGCTGAAGGAGAAGGCGGGGGTTTGGGCGGGCCGGAGCCCGTCAATTGCCGCCGCTGCTCCATTGGCTTCAACCCGCGACCTGTTAAGGCTTGCGCCGATCCGACCGGACCAGGGACCGAGCTGCACGGCAGCCGATGTCTCGAGCCCGACAACTTTCACCGCATCGACATTTTGGCGCTGGCGAAAGCTGCCGGCGACGAACCCGATGCCGGGAAATATGCCGGGGCCCTGGCCCAAAGTGACATTGGCAATTGCACCGGAAAGCCGATTGGCAAAGGCGGTGAGCCCGAGATCGAAATTATCCTTCCGGTAATCAAAACCCAGCTCCGCCCCGCTAAGGCGTTCGGGGTCGAGCGCGGCGTTGGCCGCGGTTGCATCGGCTCCCGCACGAAACGGCCGGAACAGTTCATTGAGGGTCGGCAATCGCCACCCGCGATATGCAGCGACGCGCAGCTTCGTCTCGCCCGAGAGGCCAAAGGTTGCGCCGAGCCGGGCCATCGGTTCCCATCCGGTTCGCGGGGCGTAATATTCCTCGAGAGTGGGCGGCCCGGCGAGGATTGGTCGCTCGACAAGCTCCCCTGACCCTATCCGCCAATGGTCGAGGCGTGCTCCTCCGCTCAACTCCAGCTTGCCGATGCTGAAAGTTGCTTCCGCAAATATCCCCTGGGTCGTGCTCGAGCCGCCGGCGACGCGCCGACGCGTCGGTTCGCCCTCGACATAGGTCGCGAATTCACCAGATTCGCCGTCGACCCAGCGGGCGTCGAATCCAAGACGCAGGTCAACCCCGCCGAGCGGCGGGCGAACCTCCGCGCTCGTTCCCAGGCCCCGCGAGGGCACGTCCTGCAGGGCGACCCGGGAGGCTGCACTGCGGTCATCGTCAACCCGGGCGAAACTGCTTCGCATGTTGCGCCACTGGGTGTAGCCCAACACGCTCCATTGCCAGGAGCCATTTCCGACCAGTCGAAGGGAAGCATCCGCGCCCCGAGTGCGGTTGCCGGTGAAGGGCACTCCACGTTCCCGTTCCTCGATGAATGCAAGAGCGCCAGCCTGGACTTCGATCTGCTCCGCAAGGGGGGCGATCCAACGCGCTCGAAGGCTTGCTTCGCGCCAGGGGGCAGGTTGGTCGACGGGGCCGCGCGTTTCCTCGGTTACCGGGACGAAGCCACTGCCTTTCGATCCCCGGGCATTTATCGTGACAAGCCCGCCACCAGCATCAATGCCGCTGTGCAGCCGGCCGCTGAAGGAAGACCGGCTCCCCGCTTCGAGCGATGCCGAGAGCCTGTCGTCGGCCAGGCTCCGCATGTCGATCGCACCCGCCAGCGCTCCTGGCCCGTAGCGAACGCTTCCCCCGCCCCGGATGACCCGAACCTCTTCGAGCCCCGCCGGATCATAGGCCGGCCAGTTTACCCACCCGCCGAAAGGGTCGGACTGGGGCACTCCGTCGAGGACCAGGGTTGCCCGGCTTGACGCATTGCCGCCAAGCGCCCGGAGGGTCACTCCCTGGCTGGTTGGGTGGGCGCTGTCCGCGCCCGAGCGGCGGAAATACTGGAGGCCAGGAACCTGCCTCAGCACCTGGTCGAGGCCCTGGGCCGGGCTGTCTTCAAGATCGCCCCGGCCGAGGATTTCAACCCGATATGCGCGTTCCGACGGGGGATCAGGCAAGGCCTTCCCGGTCACGATGATGATCTCGCCCTGAGGCGCGGCCGGCGGGAGGTCAACAACCATGACTAGATATCGCCCGACAAACGGAAAAGTGCCGCAGCCGGAACGGTAACCCCCAGACGAACATCTCCACGCCCGCCACGCCCTATCGATTGCGCTTGTCGATTCTCGAAAAATGGGGTTCTCATTTCCGCCTGCCATCGCATTTTGCGCGCGGCTCTCCTATTTCGAGAGGGTCACCACGGCTGAAGGATATCGAACGCCATGGATGAGACCCGGACCCGGTTTGATCTGTCGCCTCCAGCGGAAGACAGGTTCCAGGCGCTTGCCGCGGAACTCGGGAACGAGGAACGTCATGTGCTCCTCGACCATGGAACCGAGGCGCCCTTCTGCGGCGTGTTCCTCGAGGAAAAACGCGACGGAATCTATGGCTGCCGGCTCTGCGGCCTCCCCCTCTTCCAGGGAGGCAGCAAGTTCGAGAGCGGGACGGGGTGGCCGAGTTTCACTGCGCCCTTTGACGCTGACCATCTCAAATATGTTCGTGACACCAGCCTTGGCATGATCCGGACCGAGATCGTCTGTGCCCGCTGCGGCGCGCACCAGGGGCATGTTTTTCCAGACGGCCCGCCGCCGACCGGCGAGCGCTACTGCATCAATTCCGTCAGCCTCGAGTTCATCCCCGAGGGCGAGCCGTTGCCGGACAAGCTCGGGCGCGGGTCGCCAGAAGGCGAGCCCTGGCCCGGGTGACCGTCGCCATGCGGCGGAAAAAATGCTCCGCAAGGAAAAAATGGGAGCTTGGATCAATGTCCGGTCAGTCTGATGAAATCCAGGTGCATCGACGCTTTCGCGGGCCTCCGTCATCGGCCAATGGGGGCTATGTCGCGGGCCTCGTCGCCGAGTGGATCGAGGGCCCCGCGCAGGTCGACCTGCTTGCGCCGATCCCGCTCGAAGTCCCGCTCCATCGCCGGCGCGACGATGGCGAGGTGATGCTGTTCGATTCCAATCGCAACTATGCGCGCGGCCGCCTGGCCGATGGGCCTCTCGATATCGAACCGCCCGGGCCTCCAAGCGAAGAGGAGCTGGAAGCCGCGGCGATGAGTTTTCCGGGTGCATCGGGCCATCCGATCCCCGGCTGCTTTGTCTGCGGGACGGAGCGGGCAGCTCATGATGGCCTGTGCATCTTCCCCGGCGAAAGCCCCCATCGCGACGTCGCCATCGCGGAATGGGTACCCGGCGAGGACCTTGCTGGTGAGCAGGGGCATGTCGAAGAGCGCTATCTATGGTCCGTGCTGGATTGCCCGAGCTATTTCGGGCTTTGCGATCCGCGGCCGCTTGCTCTGCTGGCCCGGCTGTCGGCCGGGATCGAGCGGCCGGTCCTGCCGGGTGAAAGGCTCCGCATCACCGGCTGGGAGCTGGGCAGGGAGGGTCGAAAGCACCACAGCGCCTCGGTGATTCACGACCAGGCCGGGGACGTCGTTGCGGTCGCTCGCGCGCTGTGGATCGAAGTCGAGAATATCCCGGCCTAGTGGGCTTGCGCGAGAGATTCCCTGACCCGGGCGAGGGCGAGTTCGACCGGTTCTTTCTCTCCCATCAGCGCAAAGCTGCCATTGAGCTCGTAAGTGCAGTGACCATGAACGGTCGCGATGAGCGACCGGGAAAGCTGCTCGATCTCGGCCTCGCTTCGTTGGGGTAGCTCCCGGGCCACCTCCCTGAAGACGATGCCAGTAAGCGCGCGGCGCTTTTCCATGTCCGGCTCGGGCATGGCCATGCCGGGCGGCAGCCGGTGGTCGTAAATCGCCATCCACAGCATTGGATGGCCACGCGCAAAGTCGAAATAGGCCTGGACCAGCGCCCGGATCCGGTCTCCTTGGGCTGCTTCGACCTGGCTTGCCAGATGCTCCGTCCAGAGCTCGAACGTCCTCGAGTTGATCTCGATCAGCAGCTGGTCGAGGCTTTCAAAGACATTGTAGAGCGTCCCGACCGAGTAGCCGACCCGCCGTGCAACCTCGCGCGCCGAAAAACGCGCAAAGCCATGCTCGGCCATCAACCGGTGGCCCTCGGCAATGAACATTGCCCGTAGCTCCTCGCGGCTATGATCCGAGCGGCGGCCCATTCCAATCGCATAGTCGAACAATTTAACACTGTCCAATTTTTGATTGAGCGCTGTTCAATTTATGCTAGGAGCCGAATCGGGAGGTAATTGGCGATGCTCGAGACACTGCTTCTCATCGCGCTAGTGGGCTGCATCGCCCATCTGGTCAGCATCGAGAAGCGGCTGAAGCTGCTCGAGCAGCGAATGGCGGCGGACGCGCCTGAGGCCAGCGGGCCGGGGGTCGAGCCACAAGGGCCCGCCGAAGCGCCCCGGGTCCCAGCCAGGATAGTTGAGCCAGAGAGCTCCCTCGAGGAGACTTTTCCCGAAGAGGCCCGGCCAGCTTCTGAAATCCGTGAAGCCGACGACGCGCCTTTTGCCGGCGCTGCACCGGACGAAGCCAGTGCTGCCGCCCAGCCCGCCCTGGCGGAAGCGCGCGGCGCGGGCTTCGAGGAACTGTTCGGGCGGAAACTGCCGATCTGGGCCGGGGGCATCACCCTCGCGGTTGCCGGCATGCTGATCGTCAAGATGTCGATCGATGCCGGTCTTCTCTCGCCCCTGGTCAGGGTGATCATGGGTCTGCTGTTCGGTCTTTCGCTCATTGGCGGGGCCGAGCTTGCGCTCCGCCACGAGGAAAAGGTCCGGGACGTAAGGGTGAGGCAGGCATTATCGGGTGCCGGGATAGCGAGCCTCTACGCAACGGTCCTCGTCGCTTCCAACCTGTACCACCTCGCCAGTCCGCTCATGGCCATGCTGGGCATGGCGCTCGTTACCGCCCTCGCAATCGGCCTCTCGCTTCGCTTCGGGGCGCCTTGCGCCCTAATCGGCCTTACGGGCGGCCTCGCCGCGCCGGCGCTCATCGGTTCGAACGAACCCAATGTTCCGCTTCTTTCTGCCTATCTCGCTCTCGCGGTCGGAGGGCTTTGCACCGTGTCGCGCGGCCAGCGCTGGATGTGGCTCGGGCTCAGCGCGCTCATCGGCGGTTTTGGCTGGGGCCTGATCTTGATGTTCTCCGGCGCGCTCGACGCGCCGGGCACCATTTCAATCGCGCTCTATCTCCTCCTTCTCGGCGTTGGCCTTCCGATGCTTGGCTTTGCCGGAAACTGGCAGGCCCGGATGCAGCTTGGCGGAGGAATAATGGCCGCGGCGCAGATGGCCGCGCTGGTCGCGACCGGCGACTTTGCCATGCTCCACTGGGCGCTGTTCGCGATGCTCTCGCTCGCCCTCGTCTGGCTCGCCGCCCGCCTGCCCGAGCTTGGTCGGCTGCCGCCGGTCGGGCTGACCATCGCCCTGCTGCTCCTCGGTGCCTGGCCCGATCCCGAGCCGCGCGATTTCACGCTGGTCCTTTCGGTCATCGCCCTCGTCTACGGCCTTCCCGCGCTGTGGCGCCTGTGGCGTGCGAACGGGAGCATCGTCGAGGCGGGCGAGCTCGCGGCGATTTCGATCGGGGCGCTGATGCTGGCGATATTCCATTTCTATCGGGCGGACGGCTCGTTGGACGGGCTGTTCGGATTGCTGGCGCTGGGGCTTGCCCTTATACCGCTGAGCGCGGCCGCTCTCGGCTGGAGGCATGACCGGCGGGGAGAGGACGCGCGTTTCGCGATCGTGGCGACGAGCGGTGCGCTGCTGGCAGCCTCCTCCTCGGCGCTGCTTCTTCCCGGATGGCTTGTCGGCCCGGGCCTTGCCGGCATTGCCCTGGTGCTGCTGCTTCTGGGTCATGCAGCCAGGGACGGGCGACTTGAACCATATGGCTGGCTGATCGCCCTGGCCGGCCTTTTCGCCTGTGTGCGCGAGGAGGGACTGGGTCCCGATCTGGCCTGGCAGGATGCCCTTCAATGGGGGCTGATGGCTGCGCTTGCGGCCGCGTTCAGCTGGCGCGGCCAGCTCATGCGCGCGCGGGATGCGGCCCAGTTCCTCGTCCCCTTGCTGCTCTACACAGCAATTGCGCCGCTTCTTTCAAACCGGTTCGAACCGCTCGTCGCGCCCGCCCTGCTTCTTGCCATGACCGGTATCGGGCGCGAGCTTCGATATGCGCGCTGGTCATTGCTGATGCTCGTCGCGCTATGGGCGGTCGCCCCATCCGTCCAGTGGCTCGGCGCAACCGGCCTATCGCTTCTGGCGGACCCGGTATTCGCACGCGAGCTTCCAGCCATCGAGATTTCTCTCCTCCGGCTGACCATACCGGCTGCAGTCGTCGGGTTGTCCTGCTGGCTCGCCGGCAACCGGCTTTCGCCTTCGCAGCGCAGAGCCTCGCTGCTGCTGACCGGCTTACTGGCGACGGTCGGGCTTCACAGCCTCTACAAGCTATTGTTTGCAATTGGCACGGATAGCGATTTCGTTCGGCTTGGACTTGCCGAGCGGACCGCCTGGCAGTTGCTGCTCCTTGGAGCTGCCTCGCTGGCGTGGAAGGTCCGACGACGGGAGCTCGGCCTTGCCCTCCTCGGCGCTGCGGCGTTCCACTTCACCTGCTATTCGCTGCTTCTCCACAACCCGCTTTTGACCCCGCAGCTGGTCGGCAACTGGCCGATGTTCAACCTCGTCACGGCCGCCTACGCGGTACCGGTGCTGGTGTTGCTGTGCATCCCCCGCATTGCCGAACTCAGGAGGCTTGTATCGAAGCCGCTCGAAGCGAGCCTGTGGATGGTGATGATCCTCCTCTTCGCGGCGACGATGCTTCGCCAGCTGTTCCACGGCGAGCTGCTGGTCACGCCGGGGCTCAGCCAGATGGAGGATATCGCGCGGTCGATCCTTGCCATCGCGCTTGCCGTCGGCTTCCTTCTCTGGGGCATCCGGCACCAGGACCGCAATTGGCGGATCGGCTCGCTCATCCTGATGGTCGGCGCCGTAGCCAAGGTATTCCTTTGGGATACCTCGGGCCTCGAGGGGCTGGTGCGAATTGCGTCTTTCGTTGCCCTGGGCTTCAGCCTGATCGGTATCGGCTGGCTCTATTCGCGGCAGCTCGCCCCGAGCCGGGCCTAGCTGGCGAAGCCGGGATCCAGCCGGTAGGCCTTGCGCTTCAACGCCGGCCAGGCAAGCAGGTTTGCAGCAACGGCGAGGCCTGCCGCGCCCTGCTGGGCGGTTATCTCGGCAGCGCCCTGCGGCGGCCTGTTGAGCCGGTCTCCGGCCGAAAGTGCCATTACCTGGGCCTGGCAGGCGCGTTCGAGGAAATAGAGCTTGATGAAACATTCGCCGACGTTGCGGCCGAGCGCGAGCGTGCCATGGTTGCGCAGGAGCATCGCGCCCTTGCCCCCGAGATCGGCGACGATTCGTTCGCGCTCGTCGAGATCGACCGCAACTCCCTCATAGTCGTGGAAGGCGAGGTCGGACCGGACCAGCATTGCCGTCTGGGTCAGCGGGAGGAGGCCCTCTTCATGCGCGCTTACCGCCTGGCCGGCAGGGGTATGCAGGTGCATCACGGCATGTGCATCCTCGCGTGCCATGTGAACTGCCGAGTGGATGGTGAAGCCGGCCGGGTTGGTGATGAACGGCGTTTGTTCGACCGGGTTGCCATTGACGTCGACCTTGACGAGCGAGCTCGCCGTCACTTCCTCGAACATCAGCTGATAGGGGTTCAGCAGGAAATGATGCTCGGGCCCCGGGATCCTCGCGGACAGGTGCGTGAAAATGAGGTCGTCCCAGCCGAAATGGGCGACCAGGCGATAGGCGGCGGCGAGATCGACCCTGATCGCCCATTCCTCGTCACTGACCTTGCCCTTGAGTGACGGTATCTCGACCGAGGACAGCGCCTCCAGCTTTTCGCCGCCAAGGTTCATCTTTTCAACTCGGTTCATGAGCAATGCTCCTGCCGGTCAGGGTGGGCTGCAGCAAAGGCCGGGTGGGCGCTGGCCGTTTCGTCGGCCCGGCGAAGGGTAGGATAATCCTCGAGCGGCACTGAAAAGCGCCGGGCATTATAGAGCTGTGGCACGAGGCAGACATCGGCGAGCGTCGGCTCGTCGCCGAACAGGAAGGCGCCGGCCCGGGGTCTCGCCATCTCCTCGAGCGCCCGGAGGCCTTCCGACACCCAGTGCTTGTACCACTGGTCCCGCTCGGCCTCGGCCAGGCCAAGGGGTTCCTTGAGATATTTGAGCACCCTTAGATTGTTGAGCGGGTGAATGTCGCAGGCGACCGCGAGGGCGAGCGAGCGCACGTGCGCCCCGTCGGCCGGGTCCGCCGGCATCAGCTGCGGCTCTCGATATTTCTGGTCGAGGTAGACGATGATCGAAAGGCTCTGCGTCAGCCTCAACCCGTCGATCTCGAGCATGGGCACGAATCCTTGCGGGTTGAGTGCCAGATATTCGCTGCTCTGCTTGTCTCCGCCTGCGAGGTTTACCGACCGCTGCTCGTAATCGATGCCCTTGAGGTTGAGCGTAATTCGCACACGGTAGGATGCCGAGGACCGAAAATAGTCATGGAGTATTGCGCGCGACATGGACCAAAGCCTGCGCCGGGAGCGCTGCTCCCGTCAATCGCCAACGAACGGTGCGATGACTTCTCCGGGCACTCGCACCGGCCTTCCGGTAGCCCGGTCGATGATTGCCCACTGGGTGACAGCCCTCACCCTCACCTTTCCGTCTTCGCCGACAAATTCCATGTGGCGGTCGAAACGGGCCCCTTTCGGGGCATCTCCGACCCAGGTCCGGCCGGTCAGGACGTCGCCTTCGAAGGCCGGGCGAAGATAGTCGATCTCGTGCCGGACAACGACCCAGATATAGTCCTCCTGGTGGCCGGGATCGGCAAGGCTGTACCAATGCGCAAGCGCCACTTCCTGGATCCACTGGACCCATACCGCATTGTTGACGTGGCCCAGTTCGTCGATCGCGTCGGGAGGAGCAATGATGCGATGTTCATAGACTGGGCGGCCCATGGAAGGCCGGTAGCAGCAGGTTCACGGCGAGGCCAGCAGGGCAGGCCCTAAAGCGGTCCCGGTGCGTTTCCCAGGCCATGCCCTCGAGCGTCATCCGCCGCTTCTCATACGACCCCGGTAGCCGGGAACTGCTGGTGACCTTCACTACCGGCCGCCGCTACGTCTACTCCGACGTCCCGGTGGATGAGGCGCAGCAGTTCCGAAGCGCCTTCGCCAAGGGCGTCCATTTCAACCGTTTCATCCGAGGCCGCTTTCCCTGCCGGGAGCTGGAGCCCCATGAGCCGGGCGAGGGCTCCTAGCACCAGCTCCTCTTTGATCCGATGTAGCGATTGGCAAGTCCTTCCTCGATCAGCTGGGAACCGATCGACCTGCCATCGCGCTGGATCACCATCAGGCTGCGGCCATGACGGTCCTGCCGGTGAAAGCGGTGAGCCACCATTTCAAATTCGCCTTCGCCCAGGAGAGTTGCCAGCCTGTCAGCCGAGCGACGGGCGAGGGCCTCCTCCTTTGCGCACTGGGGCGAGCTGAGCTCCGGCGCGTCGATCCCGGTAATTCGGATCCGCCGCTCACCCAGCCTGAACGTATCGCCGTCAATGACGCATGCTGGCCCGCTACCGGGTCCGCAACGGGTGAAGCTGGACGAAACGCGCTCGGGCGGCACTGCCAGCGGACCGGCAGGCGGGATGAGCGAGGGATCGAGCAACGCGCCCGCGGCGAGCAGCAGCGGCACGAGCAGCAGCCAGCGTCGTATGTCCCGCCGACGCGGCTTGAACGAAGGGGCTCGCCGAGTCGGCTTGAAAGGTTTCCTGACCATTGGCCAACTAAAGCGCAGAGATTGCCCCGGCGCCAGTAGCTAGCCCGCAGCAGCGACCCTAGGAGTCGCGCTCCTCTTCCTCGAAGGTCACCGCCACGTCGGCGTTGGCCGATAGACGGACCTTGTCCCCTTCGACCTCGGCGACGAGGCCGCGCGAGATGAAATGATGGTGCCCTTCATGGCTCCCTCGGCTTTCCGACCTGGTCAGCTTGATGCGATCGCCTTCGACACGGTCGACCGTTCCGATGCGGACGCCGTCCGCCCCGATCACTTCCATATGCTCACGGACATCTTCGAACCCGCTCATGCGCAACCTCCTTCATGACCCTGGCGCAACGATCGGTCACAGGGGCGGTTGCAATTCCAGCCGATAAATTCGCCACTGGCGCTGCTCGGCCGTCGAGCCGGGGACGTCGTTGACCCTCCTCAGAACCGCTGTTCCCGTGGCATTGAAGGGAGCCCCATCGCGACTTGCCCGGAAGCGGATCGGGATCTCGACGTAGGAGGAACCGGCCGCGCCCTCGATCCGGCCCGGCGCCCCAACCGAGACGCTGAGTTCCTCATAGCCTTCGAAGCGCCGTGCAAAGGCTTCTTCGCTTAGCCCGCTAGACTTCCCGTCGTCGGACCAGAGCCGGCGTGCGGCTGCATAGTCTCCCCGGCCGAGCCGCTCCCCGTAGGTCTCCAGCAGTGCTGCCGCCGCAAGGGAGCTCCTCGGGTCCGCAACATTTTCCGTGGCGGCGTGGCTTGGCTCGGAACGAGCCGGCTCCGGCTCGTTGGCAACCGGCTCATTCAGGGCGGCGTTGCCCGCGGGCTCCGTGGCCGAATTGGCATCGTTCACGGGGGCCGGCGACTGCGGGCCGCATGCCGTGCATGCCGCAAGCATCGTTGCCAGAATTGCTGCCCTTGCCATCACATCTCCTGTTGCAGTGACGGGCTTCACCAGCGAATTTGTGTCGGGATGGTTCCCGTTGGAACCCGCCGCGCGGGCAATGGTTGTTTCGGAAACGAAAATTCACTTCAGGGAGAAACCAATGGCTGACGAACATGACCGCGAGGAGCGCGTAACCATTGTCGAGACGGATGGCGGCGGTGGCGGCGGCGGCGTGCTGGCGGTCGTCCTGCTGATCATCGTCGTGCTGGTGCTCCTGTTCCTGTTCCGTGATCAGCTCGGCTTTGGTGGACAGGACACCGAGATCACGATCCCCGACCAGATCGACGTCAACGTCAACTGATTTGATTGTCGACCGGGACGCGCGTAACGACCCCCTCACTTCACCACGCAAGTCGAGGGGGTCTCGCGCCTGTGATCAACCGGAAGGACGAGCTTCACTACCTTAGCGGCCTTGGCGCCCATTTCGAGACGGAGGCTGTCACCGGCGCGCTTCCCGTCGGACGCAACAGCCCGCAGCAGCCTGCCTTCGGCCTATATGCGGAACAGCTTTCCGGAACGGCCTTCACCGCGCCGCGCAACGAGAACAGGCGCAGCTGGCTGTACCGGATGCGGCCGACCGCCGACCATCCGCCCTTTCAGCCCTATGGCGGCGCGCCACTTCTTGAGAGTGCTTCCGCGTCCCCGAGCATCGCGCCCAACCGGCTGCGCTGGGACCCTCCTTCCGACCTCCCCGCCGATCTCGATTTCGTCGATGGGCTGGCAACGATGATGGTGACCCGCGACCCGGCCGAACTCAGCGGTGTATCGCTCCACCTCTATCGTGCAGGACGCTCGATGAAGAACCGGGTGTTCGCCAACGCCGACGGCGAGTTGCTCATCATCCCGCAAAGCGGGACGTTGCGCCTGGTGACCGAGATGGGTCGGCTTGATGTGCCGGTAGGCTGGATCGCCCTGGTCCCTCGAGGCCTTCGCTTCCGGGTGGAGGTGGAAGGCGAGGCCCAAGGCTATGTCGCTGAAAACCACGGTGCCATGTTCCGGCTGCCGGAACTTGGTCCGCTCGGGTCAAATGGTCTCGCCAGCCCGCGCGATTTCGAAACGCCCGTGGCGGCCTTCGAGGACGTCGAAGAACCCTGCGAGGTGATCCAGAAATATGCCGGTGAGCTATGGGTGACGAGCCTCGGCCATAGTCCGCTCGACGTGGTTGCGTGGCATGGCAATCTCGCGCCCTGTCGCTACGAGCTTGCGAGGTTCAACACGATGGGGACGGTGAGCTTCGACCACCCGGATCCGTCGATTTTCACCGTTCTCACCAGCCCGAGCGAAACGCCGGGCCGAGCCAATGCCGATTTCGTGATCTTCCCGCCGCGCTGGATGGTCGCGGAGGACACGTTCCGCCCGCCCTGGTTCCACCGCAACGTGATGAGCGAAGCCATGGGCCTCATCCACGGCGAATATGATGCCAAGGCAGGGGGCTTTCGCCCCGGAGGAATGTCGCTCCACAACCTGATGAGCGGCCATGGCCCGGACGTCGAGAGCTGGCGCAAGGCAAGCGAGGCCGACCTCTCACCGACGAAAATCAGCGACACGATGGCGTTCATGGTCGAGACCTGCTGGCCCTACAGGCCGACCCGGTTCGCGCTTGACCGGGCACAGCCCGACTATGACGAAGCATGGGCCGATTTTCCAAAGGCACAACTTCCACGATGATCGACGAGACCCATGACCCCGGCCTCCAGAGCTGGGTCGAAAGCGCCAATGGCCACCCCGACTTTCCAGTGCAGAACCTTCCGCTCGGGGTTTTCTCGACCGCCGGGACCGGTCCGAGGATCGGCGTCGCCATCGGCGACATGATCCTTGACCTGAAGGCCCTCGCGGAAAAGGATCTCCTCGACGATCACTGGAAGCTGGCGCTCGGCCTCGGTTCGCTCAACGCCTGGTTCGCCCACGGCCCGCGGGATGCCCGCGCTCTCAGGAAGCGGATTTCGGCGCTGTTGTCGGACGAGAGCAAGGAGCGGCTGGTCTCGCCTCACCTGGTTCGCGCATCGAGCGCAACCATGCACCTTCCGGCCGCCATCGGCGACTATACGGACTTTTACGTCGGCATTCACCACGCGACCAATGTCGGACTGCAGTTCCGGCCCGACAACCCGCTCTTGCCGAACTATAAATATGTGCCGATCGGCTATCATGGCCGGGCAAGCTCGGTCATGCTTTCCGGGCAACCGGTCATCCGCCCCAGGGGCCAGCGCAAGCCGCCGGACGCAGACGCGCCCGACTATGGCCCGAGCCGCCGTCTCGACTATGAGCTGGAACTCGGGATCTTCGTCGGCCCCGGCAACAGGCTTGGCGAGCCCATCCCGATCGGCGAGGCCGGCGGCCAGATCGCGGGCTATTGCCTGCTTAATGACTGGTCGGCGCGCGATCTCCAGGCCTGGGAATATCAGCCGCTCGGCCCCTTCCTCGCGAAGAATTTCCTGACCAGCATCTCTCCCTGGGTGGTGACGCCCGAGGCACTTGCGCCGTTCCGTCGGCCAATGCCTGCCCGGCCGGAGGGCGATCCAGCGCCGCTTGCCTACCTGCTCGACGAGGCGGACCAGGCGTCGGGCGCTCTTGGGATCATCCTGGAAGTGACGCTCCAGACCGCAAGAATGCGCGATGCAGGCGAGGCCCCTTATCGTCTGAGCAAGGGCGAGGCGGCGGCGGCGATGTACTGGTCGGCCGCCCAGATCATCGCCCATCATTCGTCGAACGGATGCAACCTCCAGCCCGGCGACCTCATCGGGACGGGCACCCTCTCGACAGCCGAGGCAAGCGGGCTTGGATCGCTGCTCGAGATCTCGAGAGGGGGCAGGGAGCCAGTGCAGCTGCCCGGGGGGGAAGAACGAACCTTTCTCGAAGACGGAGACGAGCTCACCCTCCACGCACGCTGCGAGGCCGACGGCGCT
>JAJJPO010000121.1:0-3652 GCA_032907585.1 Sphingomonas sp.
CAGGCCTGGGCCGACGGGACAGGAAGTCCCTATGACCTGCTATCCGAAGACGCGAGCTGGACGATCACCGGCAACTCGCTGGCAGCCAAGACATATAATACGAAAGCAGCCTTCATCAGCGAGGTGATCCAGCCGTTCAACGCCCGCATGCAGGCGAGGCTGCTCCCATCCGTGCACAGGCTTTATTCCGAGGGAGACACGGTGATTGCCTATTTCGATGCGCAGGGAATTGCTCTCGATGGCCAGACCTATTCCAACACATATGTATGGATCCTTGAGATGAAGGAGAGCAGGATCGTGCGGGCCGTCGCTTTCTTCGACGCGATTGCCTTTGACGACCTGTGGAGGCGAGTTCGGCCTGGCGGAAATTGAGACTGGCCGCCTTCTAAGGGGCGCCTAGCGAACGACCTGCGTCGAAAGGCGGAAGAAGAGGACGGCCAGCATTGCGACCACGGCCAGCCAATCCCAGCGCCTGCTTTTCGACAGCAGAACGGCGACGATCAACGCGAGGATGGCGAGGCGGACAATAGCAAGAAAGTCCCAGGAGAAACGGCCGATCGCCAGGGCCGTCGCGAATGTGCTGACCTGGTAAAGTGCGAGCGTGACGAGGATCACCCTGCGCTGCTCGTCATAGTCGCGCCGCATGTCCCAGTCGTCTTCCCCCGAGAAATCGGGAAGGACGCTTGCCGTGGCGACGAACAGCAGGATCGGCGGCACCAGGATGATGCCGAAATCCGCGACGGTGCCCGTCTGCGCAGACCCCTCGAGCCGCAGGAACAGGAACCACCAGAAATTGAGCACCAGGAGGAATAAGGTGAAGACCCAGGCAAGGGGCAGATAGTCCCAGCGGACGCGCCTTCGGTTCCGGATCAACCGGTAGAGCTTGGCGAACATCTCGGTGAGGCCAAGCCCGATGATGATCGAAATCAAGGTGATCGCGTGCGCGGCTACGTCCATGCCCCCTTGCCCCCCATGACGCGCATTAGTTTCATGGAGATGGCAAGACTGCAATGGGCTGGCGGCACAGACAGCCTCGAGCGACGGGCGGGCGTTTCAGTCAGGCCGGATGCGGCGCCGGCCCGGCATGGAGCAGGGTCGGCTAACTCGCCGGGTCGTAGGCGAACTCACGCAACTCCTGTGGGCAGCGGCAGGCCGCCGCAATTCGGCTTGCCCACAGCACGGCTTCTTCGCGGGTCGGCAGTTCCAGGATCGTATAGCCGCCGTTCAGCCGGCTCCCGGGGTAGGTCTCGCGCGAAACACCACCATCGGCAGAAACCAGAACCGGCTCGACCTCCTCGTTGATGCCGCCGCCGAACACATAGACACCTGCCGCCTTTGCCTCTTCGATCACGGCACGGGCGTCGGCGGCAACGACCGGGAACTCCTCGTCCGTTACTTCCATCGCCTCGCTTGGAAAGGAGATCAGAAACTTCGTCATGCCTCTTTCTCCTTGGGGCGGGTCAGCAAGGGCCGGCCCGCGGCAAACCATAATTGTTCGAAGATGTGCCGGCAATTGGGGAAGGCGCAGGATCAGTCCTCGACCAGGTCCTCGATCCGGCCATCGCGATCATACCGCTTTTCCAGAGGAAATTGCGGCAGCCAGGATTCGCGCCGAACAGTCCAGCACTCGTAGGGCTTGAACTGGTCAGGATCATCAAGAGCCCCGAGGTGAACCTCGATCTCGTCCCCGGTGCGCCCAAAGACGGAGGAGCCGCAGGCGGGACAGAAATGCCGCCCGGCATAATGGCTGGTCTCACCCTCGATGGTGACCTGGTTTTCCGGAAAAATCGCCGCCGCATAGAAAAGCGCGCCATGATGCTTCCGGCAATCGAGGCAATGGCAGATTCCGACACGGGAGGGGCTGCCGGAAGCTATTACCCGGACCTTGCCGCAAAGGCAGCCGCCAGCGATTTTCTCCATGTGGCTTTTTCTCCTGACCGTCAGCCTTTCGATCGCGTCAGCGTCAGTTAGTCAAAATCCTGTTCGCCGCAATGGCTCAGGCTGCCTCGATTGCCGCCGCTGAGGCCCAGCTCTCCCGCAACGACTTCGGCAAGGCCTCCACGACCTTGGCGATCTGGCCCGGGTCCACATGGTGACTTAAAACCCTGAAGACTGTCCGAACGGCCGCGTCGGGATCGACCGGCCTGATGTCTCTCAGCCATTCCGCTACTTCGGCGACAAATTCTTCCCGGCTATCGCATTCGACCGGCAGGCGGCCCGGCTCGAACTGGTCATAATAGACGCCGCGAACCAGCAAAGGCAGCTGGGCACCCAGATGTGCCGCCAGGCCGAGCGGCAACCGGTCACGAAGCTTGCGCAACACCACCGAGAGGACCTTCCAGGCAAGCTGCCGGTCGGGGCCAAGGTCGGCCATGATCTCCTTCAACCAGACGTGCGTCGTTTCGAGAGTCCTATCGAATACTTCCAAGCCGTTGGTGCTCATGGCTCAACTCCCCATCCTGTCACCGCTCCAATGGCTGAAACGCATGGATGAGCCATCCGCTGCCCCAATGGCCACGCGTCGTGGCCCGATGACCGCAACGGTCATTCCCGGCAGCAATAGCTGGAAAGCCGGTCGCGGGGCTTTTAAGGCCGGCGCATGATCAATCTCTCATGCCTGTGCGGCCAGACGCGCCTCAGGCTCGACAAGCGGCCCGACTATATCCACGAATGCAACTGCATTTTATGCAGCAAGACGGGTGCTCGCTGGGGCTATTTCCACCCTTCGGAAGTAACGGTGAGTGGTCCAGGCCGGGGATACCGCCGCGATGACAAGGACGACCCCAACGCTGAAATACGCTTTTGCCCCAATTGCGGAGCAACAACGCATTTCGTGCTGACCGAGAAGGCCGTCTCCAAATTCGGGAACAGCCTGTTGGGCGTCAATATGTGGCTTGCCGAACCATCCGACCTCGAGGGGATCGAGCTGCGTTTCCCCGACGGAAAATCATGGTCTGGCGAGGGGGAGTTTTCCTATGTTCGCGAGGCTCGGACGCTAGGTGCAAGGGCCGCCGGCAAGTAGGATTCTAGGACATGGGGCCGAGGGCGGGCCGACAGTAATCTGCCCATGCCCCGGTGGCGCTGCGCTCCGTCAGCGAACGATGATCGTGCCACCCATGCCAAGGAAATGGTGAAGCCGGTGAGTGCATTTGAGCTTGTAGCTGCCGGGCGAGGGAGCGCTCAGCGATATCTGGCGAACCTGCCCCGGGGGAACCTCGACACTGCCGTCGCGAATCCAGCGCCGGTCTGCCGGGGCGACATTCGCCGCCCTGAAAAAATCGCTGGCGGTGAAATCATGCCCTCCGCTGGACGCGTTATATAGCCGGAAGACATAGGACCGTTGGCGGTCAAGGACGATCGTCCCTGGCTCGAAGTCGAAATTGGACAATCGAACGTTGACGACCGCTGGAGCCTGCGGTGCAGCCGGCGCCGCTCCCAGCGCAGCCAGGGCGGCTCCCAGCAGGAAAGCCTTGCGCATTTCCCTTCTCCTTCACCTGCTGAAACGAACGGGCGGCAGCTTCGGCAGCGACCGACCTCAATTGGACCGGCTTGCCCGGCGCTTCTGCACACCCCCGGTCGGCCTTGCTTGACAAAGGGCCGGGAAGGGAGCCCATTCCGACGAGGGTTGCCGGGGAGTGCCAATGCTCAGGCT